>NZ_CP090051.1:2906601-3229557 GCF_021391335.1 Allobranchiibius sp. GilTou73
CAGCGCGCGCGGCGGGGCGCAGTTCACCGTGCGGTTGCCCTATACGTCGGCGACGAGGCGGTAACCGACGCCGCGCACCGTCTCCAGGGTGTGCAGGTCGAAGGGTGTGTCGATCTTGCGACGCAGGTAGCCGATGTAGACCTCGACGATGTTGCCGTGGTCGGCCAGCGGCAGATCCCACACGTCGTCCAGGATCTGCGACTTGGTGAGCAGCTGCCCCGGGTGCCGCATGAAGAACTCCAGGAGCGCGAATTCCCTCGGCGTCAGATCGATCTCGCTCTCCGCGCGGTGCACCCGGTGCTGTGCGGAGTCCAGGCGCAGTCCGCCGACCCGCAGCGGCGCGTCCACCCCGGCACCGCCGCGCCGGGCCAGCGCGCGGAGCCGGGCGACCAGCACCACGAAGCTGAACGGCTTGGTCAGGTAGTCGTCGGCCCCGAGCTCGAACGCGTCCGCCTGATCCCACTCGCCATCCTTGGCCGTCAGCATCAGGATCGGCGTCTGCGCGTCGTGCTCGCGGATCGCGCGCACCACGTCGTACCCGTTGAGACCGGGCATCATGATGTCCAGGACGATCACGTCGTACGCCGTCTCGCGCGCCCGCCAGACCGCGTCCCTGCCGTCGTGCACGGTGTCCACGGTGAAACCGCGTTCGCGAAGTCCGTTGGTGACGACGGTGGCGAGGCTCTGTTCGTCCTCGGCGAGCAGCACGTGGAGGTGGGGCACCGTCACATCCTGGACCCACGCGGCAACCGGGCGCCGTCGAAACGACCACGGACCCGATCTTCGACCGGCCGCAGCAGACCGGCCGCGAGCAGGACCGCGCCACCGGCGATGAGCGGAGACCCCACCACATCCCCGAGGTAGTGCGCACCCAGCAGCAGTCGGGTCAGGCCGACCAGCGCGATCAGTGGGATGCCGACCAGCAGCACCCACGACCGGACGGCGCGGTTGCCGCGCACGGCGACCGCCGCGCCGACCACGATGCCTGCGGCGAGAGCGGTGTGACCGCTGGGGAAGCTGTCGGCGCCGTGCTCCACGACGAGCGCGTGGATCGCGGCGGTCGGTGGCCGGTGGCGGTGGAAGGCCACCTTGCACACCGTGACCGAGAACCAGCCCACGATCGCCAGTCCCAGGAACCAGGCGGCGGTGCCGCGATCGATCAGCCACCACAGGACAGCCGCGAGTGCGAGCAGCAGGAACGGCCCCACCAGGGGCGAACCGACGACGTCCACCAGTCGGGCGAGCGCGACTCCGGCGACGTTGCGGTGCCGGGACAGGTCTGCATCCAGCGCGTATTCGCCGGTGTGCCGCGCACCGGTCGAGGTCACCCAGACGCCGATCAGCAGACCGAGAGCCACCATCGAGGCGCCCCACGCGACGAGCCTGCGGTCGATACGCTCCGGCGCGGGGCCGGGGCGTCGACGAGCGGGGACGAGGAGCAGCACCCCGTCAGATTGCCCCCGTGCCCCTGTGGGGCACCTGAGCATCGTCAGGACGACGGCCGACGACCCGGAGGGGCGCAGGTCAGGTGACCCGCAGCTTCGCCTCGTCCAGGCTGCCGTCGATGATCTCGACGGCGACACGCGATAGCGGCCGGCCGTTGCGGCGGGCATACGTGCGCATGGCCGCGAAGGCGTCGAGCACGGACACGCCGTGGCGTGCGGCGAGCATGCCCTTGGCCTGCTCGATCACGACGCGGCTGTTGAGCGCCCCCTGGAGCTGCTCGGCGAGGATCTGCTGCTGCTGTACGGCGCGTTCCTGCAGCAGTCCGATGGTGGCGATGTCCGCCAGACCCTGGCCCAGTGCAACGTCCGCATTGGACAGATCGCCGGGTCTCGCCAGGAAGAGGTTCATGGCGCCGATCACCTCATCGCGCAATCGCATCGGAATGGCGTGGACCGAGGTGAAGTTGCCCGCCCGTACGGCGGCACCGAATGCCGGCCAACGCTCCTCGGCCGTTGCGGGGTCGATGTTGGTGACCGGCTTGCCCTCGCGATAGGCATCGAGACAGGGGCCCTGATTGTGCTGCAGTTCGAACAGTTCCAGGGTGCGCGTCTCGTCCGATGAGGCGGCGAGCAGGTGCAACTCCCCCGCTGGTCGGCCAGCATCAGACCTGCTGCGTCCGCGTCGAGGAGTTCGACGGTCGTACTGGCCAGAGAATGCAGGAAGTCGATGACGTCGAACTCTGCCACCAACGTATCGGCCAGATCGACGAATGCCTCGACGAGGCGTTCCTGGGTGACCATGGGGGGCCGCCTTTCATGCGGGGTACGCGGTTCGATGATCTCACTCATGAGTCCTCGCCATCCGGCTCGAAGCGAAGGTTTCCGGAGACGACGTCGCGTGCGAGGTCCACGATGCTGCGTCCGTCGCTGTAGGCCCGGGCGCGGAGAACGAGCAGCGCCTCGGCGAGACCCACTGCGGCCTGGACGGCGATCATGCCGGTCGCCTGATGCACCTCGGGACGGTTGTGGTGGGTCAGCAGCAGATCGGGGTGCAGTTCGCCCTGATCGTTCATCTGCTCCTGCAGGTAGAGCAGCAACCTGGTGGCGGCGTCGCTGAAGGAGAGGGCGTCCCGGAAGGTCTCGGAGCTGAGCGGACCGGGGACGTCGCGGTAGAGATCGAGCACACCCAGGCGGATCGCACCGACCTGCAACGGGAACGCGAAGATCGCCTCGATGCCGGCCTCCAGCACCGCGGGCCCGAACGCCGGCCACCTCGCGGACGCGGTCTTGCGCAGGTCGGGTTGCAGCACCGGACGCATGGCGGCCGATGCGTCGACGCATGGCCCCTCGCCAAGGTCGAACTGCAGGTCCTCCATCGTCTTCGCCAGCCCGTCGGTGGCCGCGACCAGGCCCTCCGGACCGCGCTCACTCATGAGGGCCAGTCCGACGCCGGTGACCTGCAGTGATGTCGCGCAGGTGGCGCAGAGGGCCTCCGGAAGGGTCGCCCTACCGTCGACGGTGCTGGCGGTGGACTGCAGGTCGGCCAGGATGCGCTGCACCTTGTCCATCTGCACCCCGGTCTTCTATCGGCGTCATCTGTTCCGGTCGAACCGACGCCAAGGACCGGGGTCGTCACTACGTGCCCCGGAGACTAGTCCGCTCACTATGTTTTGTCGTGGCTCGGGTGGGTCCTTCCTGGATCAACGGTTGACACACCCTGGATGCGGTGCAGACTTGACAGCGAGGTCACATATCGCGTGGCCTTACCGCCCCGGACCCGGCAGCCCTCTTCCCACGGCAAGCCAGACGGGGAATCGCCGATCCTTCGACCGAATTCGTCATTGAACTCGGTGCCTTCGACGCGTCTATCCATCCGCTGACTGCCGCGGCAAGGCGCCTCTCGACGAAGGACAGTCCATGACAGAGCACTGGCTCACGACATCGGCTCCACCACCCCGCCCGTCACCATGAGCGGCCAGTCCGTGCAGGTCCTCACCCCCGGTGCGAGGAACGGACCACAGCGGGTCGAGGTCATCGCGCAGGCGGTGCTCGCCACCCCTGGCGTGCAGGGGCTGCACGCCGGCAAGGAACACGTCGTCACCTACCTTCCGACGCGCCAGGTGCGGGGCATCCGCGAGGTCGAGTACGGATACGACGTGCACGTGGTGCTGGCCCGGGACTGCCACCTGCTGCTCACGGTGGAGGCCATCCGAGCCGCGGTGCAGGCGCTGGCTCCCGGTCGCGTCGACGTGACCGTCGAGAACGTCACCGCGCGACGTCGGGCGTCGTCCCGATGAGGTGCCCACCGGCGTCTGCTCATGCCTCACGTGAACGCGAGGTGCGCACCTTCGCGTTGCTCCAGCGTACGTCCAGGACGGCCAACACCCGCGTAGCGGAAAGACTGCGGTCGGATGCGATCCAGGAGAACCTCGCGTTGGCGCACGCGATCGCCCGCCGCTACACGGGGCTCGGTGCCGAACTGGAGGATCTGCAGCAGGTCGCGTCGCTGACCCTGGTCATGGCGGTGGCACGCTTCGAACCGTCCCGAGGGTCACCGTTCGCGCCGTACGCCCGGGTCACCATCGACGGGGAGCTGAAGAGATATCTGCGCGACCACGGCTGGGCGGTGCGCCCGCCCCGCAGCCTGCACGACACCTACCACGAGGTGCGGCGTGCGACCCAGGACCTGACCCAGTCTCTTGGCACGACACCGACGGTGGGGGACATCGCCGAGCATCTGCACATCAGCCCCGAGGTCGTGCGTGACGCGCAACGGGTGGGATCGTCCTACACCGCCACCTCGCTCGACGCACTTCTCGGTGTGCACCCGGACTCCCAGCCCGGCGGCCAGCTCAACCTGGGCAGCGTCGGCACTGTCGACGCCCTGCTCACCGCGCTGGTGCTCCGGCAGAGCATCCACGAGCTGCCGCCCCGCGACCGGTTGATCCTGCAGCTGAGGTTCGAGCAGGAGATGACCCAGTTGCAGATCGGGAATTGTCTGGGCATCAGCCAGATGCAGGTCTCGCGCACGCTCGCCGCGATCATCGAGAGGCTGCGGGTGTGCCTGGACGAGGACGCGGAGCGGGTGCCCGCCTAGCGACGCCCGCCGGGATCGACATCGACGGGTGTCCCGACCCAGCGGGCCGCTTCGCCATCGCCGAACGGCGTTGCGCCGTTGAAGGATCCGAGGTGCAGCAGTCGGCCGTCGGCACCCGGCTCTATACGGCCGTGCGCGTCCAGTCCCGCGGCGACCGACGGACTCCGGGTCGCCGCCCGCACCGCGACCGGCACGGACATGCCTGCCTCGACACACCGGCGTACGGCCGCCCGCATGGTGAGAGTGCTGCCCGCCAGCGAGGCATCGCGCGCGAGCCGGGCCGTCCCGTCGGTCACGACGACGGCCTGCCCGCCGAGTTCGTGTCTGCCGTCCGGCAGACCGGCCGCGCTGATCGCATCGGTGACCGCCACGAGCCGGTCGGACGCTGCGAGTGCGGCCATCCGCAGGACGGCGGGGTGCAGGTGGATGCCATCGGCGATCACCTCGCACCACAGCCCCTGATCCAGCGCCGCCCCGACGGGGCCGGGCTCGCGGTGGTGCAGCGGCCGCATGCCGTTGAAGAGGTGTGTGGCGACCGTGGCGCCCGCCTCGATCGCCGGCAGGCACTGCTCGTACGTCGCGTCCGTGTGCCCCAGCGCCACGGTCACGTCCCGACGGCGGGCCGCGCGCACGAGGTCGAGCGCCCCGGGGAGTTCGGGCGCGACGGTGATCATCCGCAACGTGCCGCGGGCGGCGGTGACCAGCCGCTCGAACGCGGCGACGTCGGGCTCCACGAGGTGGGCGGGGTTCTGTGCGCCGCAGCGTGCATGGGAGAGGAACGGTCCCTCCAGGTGCGATCCGTGCACCACCGTGTCGCCGGCCTCGACCACGTCGGCGACGGCTGCCAACTGCCAGCAGAGATCGTCAACGGGGGCGGCCACCAGCGAAGCCAGCATCGACGCGGTGCCGTGCGCCTCGTGGTAGCGAGCCGCGCGACGGATCGACTCCGGATCCCCTGAAGCAAAGTCTCCCCCGGCACCGCCGTGGCAGTGGATGTCGACGAAACCGGGTGCCACCCAGCCGTCCGCGAACTCGAGATCGGCGCGTCCCGACGGTGCGCCGGCGCCCACCGCTCGTACGCGAGCGTCCTGGATCCGCACCCAGCCCTCAGCCCCGTCGGGCACCGCGTCGCCCGCGCCGAGAAGACGCGCCGCATGCAAGAGCAGGTGGGGTCCGATGTCCGAACTCTGCAGCAGGGTGAGGGGGCCGTCAATGCCGGAAACGTATCTGTTGCTCCCGTGACTGGTGTGGCGATATCGTCGATCGCGAATTCACACGGAAATCGTCCATTCGATCAAGGGGACACACATGCAGGGTTTCAAGGACTTCATCATGCGAGGCAATCTCGTCGAACTCGCCGTCGCGTTCGTCATCGCGACGGCCTTCGCCGCGGTGGTGAAGGCACTGGTCGTCGTCATCATGGACATCGTCGGCAAGATCGGCGGATCTCCCAGCTTCTCCAGCTACCAGCCGAGTGGGATCCACGTCGGTGATTTCCTCACCGCGCTGATCGGTTTCCTCATCCTGGCTGCAGTCGTCTACTTCTTCGTGGTCGTGCCCTACAACAAGGCGACCGAGCTGGCCCTGCGCCGCCGTAAGGGCGATGCCGAGATCGAAGACGTTCCGACCGAGCTCGACCTGCTGGTGCAGATCCGCGACGAGCTGCGGGCAGGACCGCGCGCCTGATCCTCGCCGGGTGAATGGGCTGCCGAGCCCTACCGCGCTGCTCGCGCAACCTACGGATAGTGGGACACATCGACCGTGATGTGTCCCACTATCCGTTTCACGACCGGCACCGACGAACGCCTTGATGCGCAATTGCCTCCCACGGAACCGGACGCTTTCCTCGGCGGTGCCGATCCGCTGATTCTGCGCGTTCGACGGCGAGATCACTACGTGCGGGATCGGCCACTCGCTACACCCTCGCCGGGGCGGCGAGGCGTGCCGAGTAGATCGAATATCCGTCGATCCAGCGGGTGATCGCCGTCGCGATCACCGTGGCCACGATCATCGGCACCATCAGCCCGAAGCCGCCGTGCGTGAGTTCGAGCAGCAGCGCCAGCGCCGCAAGGGGGGCCTGCATCCCGGCGCCGACCATCGCGGCCGCACCGATCAGCGCGTACGCGCCGACGGGCGACCCCGGCCACACGTCGCTCCAGAGAATGCCGAGGGCGGCGCCGAGAGCCGCCCCCGTGCTGAGCACCGGAGTGAACAGGCCACCCGAGGCGCCACTGCCCAGACAGAGCAACGTCACGAACGGTTTCAGCACGGCCAACGCAACGAAGAGCGCCAGTGATCCGCCGCCGATGAGGCCGAGGCGGGCGATGTCCGACCCGTTCCCGTAGAGCAGCGGGTAGCGCAGCGCCAGCACACCGAGCACGGCGAACGCCACGAGCGGCGCGATCAGCATCCATCGCCCGGTGACGCGGTAGTGGGACACGATCCCGATCAGCCGCACGTACCCTGCGGCCAGCACGCCCACGACGGGCCCGAGCAGGAGGGCCCAGACCAGCAGCCGCGGGTCGTAGGAGAACTGTGGGATGCCCACGTACGTCGCGTGGTCCGACAGACCGACCCATGCCGTGACGGTCGCCACGCCCGCGCACGCCAGCGCCGGCAGCACGATGGGCAGGTTGACCGCGCCGACCAGCACCTCCGCCGTGAAGAGCGCACCGCCGAGCGGCACGTTGTAGACGCAGGCCAAGCCGGCACCGGCGCCGCAGGCCACCAGCAGGCGAAGTTGCGCCGGGGTCAGCCTGAGCCACCCGGCGACCACGTTGCCCGACACCGCGCCCATCAGCTTGGGCGCGGCCTCGCGGCCGAGCGACGCGCCGAGGCCCACGACGATCTCGGACAGCACGGACGTGCCGGCGCTGCGGCGTACCGACAGGCGCCCTTCACCCGTCCAGAGGACGTCGTCCACCTCGGATTTGCGTCCGGGGGTGAACCGGCGCAGCAGATACCACCCGACCCCGCCGATGACACCGGCGACCAGCAGCGGGGTGAGTCGATGCCAGGGTCCTGCGGCGGCGACCTTGTCCGCGAAGTCCCCGAACCCTCTGGCACCGAACGCGATGCGCGACACGAGCCGCAGCAGGCCCATGAGCAGATCACCGATCAGGCCGGTCAGCACACCGGTGAGGACGATCGCACCCCAGAAGCGCAGGGTCAGGGCCGCGTCGCCGTCGTGGGTGACGTTCGGCTGCATCATCGCTCCGCGGCCCGACGGCAGCCGCCTCTTCAACAGTGGCGGCGGTACCCGCTCGCGTTCACCCGACCTCATCGCCCACTCACCCTAGCCAGGCGAACGGGCCAGGAGGCGACGGCCGAGGCTCTGGTCGACGGCATTGTCGCGGGGCCGCACATCTGATCTAATCACCAGGAATCCTGCTCGTTATCTCAGCTCACTCCCGGAGGCGCCCGTGCCGGATCAGTCGCTGCCCGATCTGCCGTCCTCGCTGGCCGTCACCCGGCACGGGAAGGTCGCCGTGCTGACCCTCAACCGCCCGGAGAAGCGCAACGCCCTGGACGACGCGACGGTGCTCGGCATCGAACGGTTCTTCACCGATCTTCCCGACGACGTCGCGAGCGTGGTCATCGCCGCCGAGGGCGACCACTTCAGCGCGGGCCTGGACCTGTCGGAGATGGCAGAGCGGGACACCATCTCCGGCGTGCGGCACTCGCGAATGTGGCATCGCGCGTTCGAGCTCATCGAGTTCGGTCCCGTGCCGGTGGTGTGCGCCCTGAAGGGAGCGGTCGTGGGCGGAGGCCTCGAACTCGCCGCGGCCGCCCACCTGCGCGTCGCCGAACGCTCGACGTTCTACGCCCTGCCCGAGGGGATGCGCGGCCTGTTCGTCGGCGGCGGAGCATCGGTGCGACTGCCGCGGCTCATCGGCGTGGCCCGGATGGCCGATCTGATGCTCACCGGCCGTCGGTACGACGCGCAGGAGGGTGCCGCGGCCGGACTGTCCCAGTATGTCGTCGACGACGGTGCCGGCCTCGACGAGGCGCTGCGCCTGGCCACCCGGATCGCCGACAACGCACCGCAGAGCAACTACGCCGTCATCCAGGCACTCCCCCGCATCGCCGAATCCGGCCGGCATGAGGGCTATCTCATGGAGGCCATGATGGCCGCCATCGCCCAGGGCACCGACGATGCGAAGGGTCGCATGCAGGAGTTCCTGCAGGGCCGCGGGCCGAAGGTGACCGACCGATGAGCGTGCACACCGGCGACGTGCTGTGGCGCCCGCCGGACGACGTCCTCGACACCAGCGAGGTCGGCCGCTTCCTGACGTGGCTGCATACGCACCGCGCACTCGACCTGAGCGACCACGACGCGCTCTGGCAGTGGTCCGTCGAGGACCTCGACGGTTTCTGGTCCGCGATCTGGGAGTTCTTCGGGATCCACGACCGCGGCACGCGCACGTCCGTCCTCGCGGAACGGGTGATGCCCGGCTCGCGGTGGTTCACCGGGTCGCTGCTCAACTACGCCGAGCACGCGCTGCGCGGCGCCGGGGCCCAGGACTCCGCCGTGGCGATCCACGCTCGGTCCCAGAGCCGCGCCGACCGTGACCTCACCTGGGGCGAGCTGCGCGATGCGGTCGCGCGCGCCGCTCGCGCCCTCACCGACCTGGGCGTCGGTCCCGGCGACCGGGTGGCGGGGTACCTGCCGAACTGCCCGGAAGCCGTGGTCGCCTTTCTGGCGACCGCGGCCCTGGGCGCGGTGTGGTCCAGTTGTGCGATCGAGTTCGGCCCGCGCAGCGTGATCGACCGGTTCGGACAGATCGAACCCGTCGTACTGGTCGTCGCGGGCGGCTACCGCTACGGCACCAAGGACGTCGACCGCGGTGACCAGGTCGCGGCCATCACCGCGGGCCTGCCCACGCTGCGCCATGTGGTCGACATCGAGTACGGCGCATGGCGGGTCGACGGCGCGACCTCCTGGTCGGCAGCACTCGCGGGGGCCGAACCGCTCGATCGGACGACACCGGTGCCCTTCGACCACCCGCTGGTGGTCCTCTTCTCCTCCGGCACCACCGGCCGACCCAAGGCCATCGTGCACGGGCACGGAGGGGTCCTGGTCGAGCACCTGAAGAACCACGCGCTGTCCTGGGACCTGCGTCGCGGTGACGTCATCGCGTGGTACTCCACCACCGCCTGGATGATGTGGAACGCGCTGGTGTCCGGGCTGCTCGTCGGAGCGGGCATCGTGACGATCGACGGCGACCCGGCACACCCCGACCTGACGTGGCAGTGGCGTCTGGCGCAGGAGACCGGGGCCACGCTGATGGGCGCGAGCCCCGGATTCATCATGGCCTGCCGCTCGGCCGGGGTGGACCTGAGCGGACTGGACCTGCGGATCCGGGTCGTCGGCTCCGCGGGTTCGCCGCTGCCTCCCGAGGGCTACGCCTGGATCGGCGAGCAGCTCGGGCCGCGGGTGCAGCTCAACGTCGGCAGCGGAGGCACCGACGTGTGCAGCGGGCTGGTGCAGAACAACCCGCTGCTGCCCGTGCGCGCGGGGGTGATCTCCGGTCGGGCACTGGGTGTCGACGTCCACGCGTACGACGACGCGGGCCTGGAGGTGATCGGCGAGCCGGGCGAGCTCGTGGTGACCTCGCCGATGCCGTCGATGCCCGTGGGGCTGTGGGGCGACGCAGACGGATCGAGGCTCCGGGCAACGTATTTCGAACGCTTCCCCGGTGTGTGGCAGCACGGGGACTGGATCGTCTTCGAGTCCGACGGCAGCTGCGTCGTCACCGGTCGCAGTGACGCCACGCTCAACCGCGGCGGCGTACGGCTCGGCACCGCGGAGTTCTACCGCGTCGTCGAGGAGTTGCCCGGCATCGCCGACAGCCTGGTCGTGCACCTCGAGGATCCCGCAGGCGGCAACGGCGAACTGATCCTCTTCGTCACCACGACCGCCGGCGTCGAGGTGGACGACGCCCTGGTCGACACCCTGCGCGCCGCGCTGCGTACGTCGCTGTCCCCCCGGCACGTACCCGACCGCGTCGTGGGGGTTCGCGCCGTCCCGCGCAACCTCACCGGGAAGAAGCTGGAGCTGCCGGTGAAGCGGATCCTGCAGGGCGCGACCCCGCACGACGTGGTCAGCCGGGACGCGCTCGCGGATCCGGCATCCCTGGACCCGTTCATAGCCCTGGCGGCAGAGGTGAGCGCATGAGCGCCGACCTCTCCCCCGTCGCCGTCATCGGGGCCGGCGCGATCGGCGGCAGCTGGGGCGCGCTCGCGCTGTCCCGCGGGCTCGAGGTGCACGTCGCCGACCCCGCACCGGGCGCCCAGGACGCACTACGCGCGGCGGTGGCCGACCATCTGACCGAGCTCGACTGCACATCGCAGCCGCTCGAAAGGCTGCATTTCCACGCCGACCCCGCCGCCGCGGCCACCGGCGCGGCGTTCGTCATCGAGTGCGGCCCGGAGCGGGTGAAGGTGAAGCGTGAGCTCTTCGCGGCGCTCGACGAGGTCACCGACCCGGGCGTCGTCCTTGCGAGCAGCTCGTCAGGCATCGGCCCGTCCGCCTTCCAGGACGCCTGCCGGCACCCCGAACGCGTGGTCGTCGCACACCCCTTCAACCCGCCCCACCTGGTGCCGCTCGTGGAGGTGGTCGGTGGGCATCTCACCTCCGCGCAGACCGTGGACACCACGATGGCGGCGATGCGCGCATTGGGGCGCAGCCCGGTCCATGTCCGGGCCGAGCTGCCCGGGCACGTCGTGAACCGGCTGCAGGCAGCGCTCTGGCGAGAGGCCTACGACCTCGTCCGCCGTGGCGCGATCTCGGTCGCGGACCTGGACCGTGCGGTGGCCTCCGGTCCGGGTCTGCGGTGGGCGCTGCTCGGCCCCATCGCCACCCAGCACCTGTCCGGCGGCCCGGACGGGCTGGCGCATGTCCTGGAGCATCTCGGACCGCCGATGGTCGACTGGTGGGCCGACCTCGGCGATCCCGAACTGACGCCGGAGCTGACCATGCAACTGGTCTCCGGCGTCACCGAGGAGCTCGGCGGGCGAGAGCCCGAGGTGCGCGCCCGGCGCGATCGCGGGCTGCGAGAGCTGCTCACCACGAAGGAGCGTCTCGGCCTCGACACCGTCGGCGAGGAGACGCCATGAGGGACCAGGGGCTGGGCTCCTGGACCCGGCGGCGCGCCCGGATGACCCCGGACCGGCCCGCGCTGGTCCAGGACGGCCGCGCTACGACCTACGCCGACCTGCACCGGGCGAGCACCCGCCTCGCGCACGGCCTGCGGGAGCGCGGCATCACCCGCGGTGACCGGGTCGCGTTCCTCGGCCTCAACGGCGTGGAGATGGTCCTCTCGATGTTCGCCACCGCGAAGCTCGGCGGCGTCTTCGTGCCGGTGAACACGCGACTGGCCCCGCCCGAACTGGCCTACGTGCTGGGCCACAGCGGCGCGCGGCTGCTGCTGATCGAGGACGCGCTCGCCGCGTCGGCGTCGACCCCGGAGGTCGACGAACTCGCCCTGGACATCGTGACGTTCACGCGCGACGCGGGCGCCGGCCTCGACGTACTGCACGCCCCGGACGACGGGGAGGTCGACGAGCTCATCGCCCTCGACGACCTCTTCATGATCCAGTACACGTCGGGCACCAGTGGTCGCCCGAAGGGGGTGATGCTCACCCACGCGAACGTGGTGTGGAACGTCTACAACCTGCTGGTCGACATCGACCTCGGCAGTGACGAGGTGGCGCTGGTGACCGCCCCGCTCTTCCACACGGCGGCGCTCAACCAGGTGCTCTTCCCGACGATCCTCAAGGGCGGGACGGCGCTGCTGGAGGCCCGCTTCGACCCGGTCGCAGCGGTCGACATCATCGAACGCGAGCGCGTGACGCTGCTCTTCGGGGTGACCTCGATGTACCTCGCGCTCGCGGCGGCACCGCGCTTCCACGCGGCGGACCTGGCCAGCCTGCACCTGGCGCTCAGCGGCGGGGCGCCGATCCCGGAGTCGCTGCTGCACACCTGGCTGGACCGCGGGCTGATGATCGTGCAGGGGTACGGCCTGACGGAGGCCTCACCGGGCGCGACGATGCTGCGGGCGGCGGACGGCGTCCGCAAGCTCGGTACCGCGGGCACCGCGTGCTTCTTCGCCGACGTGCGGGTGGCCGCCGGTGACGAGGACGTGCCTGCGGGCGAACCCGGCGAGGTGCTCGTCAGCGGGCCGAACGTCAGCCCCGGCTACTGGCAGGACCCGCGCGCCACAGAGGCGGCGTTCACCGACGAATGGCTGCACACCGGAGACGTCGCCACCGCGGACGGCGAGGGCTATCTGCGGATCGTGGATCGCATCAAGGACATGTACATCTCCGGCGGTGAGAACGTCTATCCGGCCGAGGTCGAGCAGGCGCTGCACGAGCACCCGCAGATCGCCGAGTGCGCGGTGATCGGAGTGCCGGACGAGAGGTGGGGCGAGGTCGGGCGCGCGTTCGTGGTCACCCGGCCCGGAGCGCACCTGTCGGAGTCCGACGTACTCGCTCATCTGGACGAACGGCTCGCTCGGTACAAGCGGCCCGCGAGCGTCGTCTTCCTGCCCGAACTTCCCCACAACGCCTCCGGAAAACTCATCAAGTCCCGACTCAGAGAGACCACCCGATGACCCGCTACGAGCCCGCCGTCGACCTGGACGCGATCACCGCGCTCGACGTCCACGTGCATGTCGAGTCCGACGACCACGGCCACTTCGCCCTGGACGAGGAACTGCTGGACGCGTCCGCCGCGTACTTCAAGGGCAGCGAGAACCGCACCCCGTCCGTGCAGGACCTGGCCCGGCGTTACCGCAACGCCGGGATGGCGGCCGTCGTCTTCACGGTCGACGCCACCACCGCGACGGGTCACCCCGCGATCTCGAGCGAGGAGATCGCGCAGGCCGCGGCCGACCACGCGGACGTGCTCATCCCGTTCGGCTCCGTCGATCCGCACCAGGGTGCGGCGGCCGTGCAGCGCGCGCGTCACCTGGTGCAGGAGTACGGCGTCCGCGGGTTCAAGTTCCACCCCAGCCTGCAGGCCTTCTCCCCCGACGACCCGGTCTTCCAGCCGCTGTGGGCGGCGCTGGAGGAGCTCGGCGTGCCCGCGCTCTTCCACACCGGACAGAACGGCATCGGCGCCGGCCTGCCGGGAGGACGAGGGATCAAGCTGCGCTACTCCAACCCGCTGCTGCTCGACGACGTGGCCGCTGACTTCCCCGGCCTGACGGTGATCCTGGCGCACCCATCGGTGCCATGGCAGGCCGAGGCCATCTCGATGGCGACCCACAAGGCCAACGTCTATATCGACCTGTCGGGGTGGCGGCCGAAGTACTTCCCGCCCGAGCTGGTGCGCGCCGCCGGCGGGCTGCTGCGCCGCAAGGTGCTCTTCGGCAGCGACTATCCGCTGATCGCGCCCGAGCGGTGGTTGGCCGACTTCGACGACCTCGGGATCGACCCCGCGCACCGGCCCGGCATCCTCAAGGAGAACGCCGCCCACGTCCTGGGTCTGCGCTGACGCTGCCTAGCATGGCGCCCATGAAGAGCGAGCGGGCGCGGGACGACGACGCCGCGCCGCCGATCGCGCGGACGGCGCCTCCGACGCTGCTCTACCTGATGAAGCAGGTCGAGCTGTCGGTGCGCGCCGCACTGGACGACCTCGCCCGCCCCGAGGGTCTGACCGCCCTGCAGTACACCGCGCTCACCGTGCTCGAACGCCATCCCGATCTCACCGCCGCACACCTGGCGCGCCTGTCGTTCGTGACCGCACAGAGCACGGCCGACATGGTGGGCACCCTGCTCGACCGGGACCTGATCGAGCGGCACCGCGACCCCCGCGACCGTCGTCGCCTGGTGATCGCCCTCACTCCCGAGGGCGGACGCGTGCTGGATCGGATGCGGCCGCAGGTCACCGCGCTCGAGGAGCGCATGCTTGCCCGCGCCAGCACCGCGCAGTCGGCCGCGCTGCGGCAGACCCTGGAGCTGTGCCGCCGGGCCCTGCACGAGGACTCCTCCGCCGACTGAGCCCGCGTACGACGTCCGCCGGGCGGTGATTAATTGATCAGGAAACCTGTACATATTGGTCGGCCTTGTGCTTTGCTCTGCCGATGACTACATCCGCAGCATCGGAGCCGCACGGCGGCCTTCCGAGGTTGACGAGCGGCACGCTGCTCGCCTCGGTCTTCGCCTGTTTCGTCGCTCAGATCGGGCTCAGCATCCCCGCGGTCATCAACGGCTACATCAACAAGGACCTGGGCACGACGTCCACCCAGCTGACCTGGGTCTCCGACGCCTTCCTGGTGCCGGTGACCCTCTTCGAGCTGACCTTCGGCGTGGTCGGTGACCTCTTCGGCCGCAAGCGGCTGCTCGCCACGGGCGCGGGCCTCGTGGTCGTCGGTGGGCTCATCGCGTTCTTGACCCCGTCCGGCGGCGTCGGCGTGCTGCTCACCGGACAGGTCATCGCCGGCGTCGGCGCTGCAGCGATCTTCCCCACGTCGGTGGCCATGATCGCGGCCGGGACGCACACCGTGCGCGAACGCGCGCACTCCATCTCGATCTGGGCCGCCGCCCTGACCGCCGGTGGGTTCATGTCCCCCGTCATCGGCGGCGTGCTCGCCCGGATTCACCACTCCGGCAGTCCCGAGGCCAGCTGGCGTTACGCGTTCCTCGCGATGGCGATCCTCGCCGCGCTCAGTCTCGCGACCACCGTGGCACTCGCCCAGAACTCCTCGGCGCCGCAGGGTCGGTCGCTGGACTGGCCCGGCCAGATCACCATCGCGGTCGCGCTGTTCGCGTTGTTGTACGCCGTGATCCAGGGCGCCGAGGACGGCTGGGCAAGCCTCACGGTCATCGGCGGGTTCGTGATCGCCGTGGTGTTCCTCGTGCTCTTCGTGCTCGTCGAGCAGCGGGTCGACAAGCCGCTGCTGCAGCTCGACCTCTTCGCCAACCGGATGTTCACCATCTCCGCCGTCGTGACGGTGCTCGGTATGTTCGCGTACCTCGGCACGGCGTACGACACCAGCATCCGGCTCTCGGCGATCCAGGAGTACACGCCGCTGAAGACCTCGATCGGCTTCGTGCTGCTCAACATCATGGGCGTGATCCTCTTCCCGGTGAGCAGCCGCATGCTGCAGCGGTTCAACCCCGGCTGGGTGCTCGCCGGCGGTATGGCGCTCATCGGTATCGGCGACCTGGTGCTGGCGGCGATCCCGGCCACCAACCTGTCCATCGCCGCGGTCGCGGTGCCCCTGCTGGTCGTCGGTGCGGGCTTCAAGACGGCGGTCACCGCCATCACCGTCGTGGCCGTCAACAGCGTGCCCACCCAGAAGGCCGGGATGGCCAGCGGCGCGACCAGCATGCTGCGCGACTTCGGACTGACCCTCGGTCCGGCGATCATCGGGGCCATCGCCCTGACGAACGCCGCCGACGCGATCGCGTCGAAGGTCGCGTCCTCCCCGTCCCTCGGCAGCGCGCTGCAGCAGTTCAACGCATCGTCCAAGGTGCCACCGCCGGTGAAGGGGGCGGTGAACTCCGGCCCACTGGGCGCGAACGCCATCCCGAATCCGCCGAATCCGCTGAAGGACACCGCCTTCCACGCGTTGTCCCATGCCTACTCGATCGGGTACCTGGTCTGTGGCATCGCGGCGCTCGTCGCGGCGGCGATCGCCGCGGTGATGATCGGCGGACGTCAGCACGAGCACGCGTTCGTCGCGGCGCCGGAGCCCGAGCTGGTCGTGGACTGAGAGAGTTCAGAGCTCCAGCACGAGCCGCGCGGACTTGGCGCGCGAGACGCACACGAAAATCACATCGTTCGCGTCCTGCTCCTGCTGGCTGAGCAACGAGTCACGGTGGTCGACGACGCCGTCGAGCACACCGGTCTCACACGTGCCGCAGGTCCCCTCGGTGCACGACGACAGGATCGGCACGTCGGCCTCTTCCAGCACCTGGAGGATCGACTTGTCAGCGGGGACGCTGAGCACCGTGCCGGACTCCGCGAGCTCGACCTCGAATTCGCCGGCATCGCCCTGCAGTTCGAGCGCCTTCGGAGCGAAGCGCTCCGTCCGCAGCATCTGGGGGCGATCTGCACAGCGTTGCTCAGCAGCAGCCAGCAGCGGCTCGGGACCACAGCAGTAGACGAGCGCGTCCGCGATCCCGGGGTCGCCCAACAGGGCGTCGAGGTCGATCAACCCGACCTCGTCCTGCGGCACGAGACGGACCCGGTCGCCGTACCGCTCGACGAGCGTGTCGGCGTACGCCATCGAATCCCGGGTGCGGCCACCGTAGGTGAGGGTCCACTCCGCGCCGGCACTCTGCGCGGCGGTGAGCATCGGGATGATCGGGGTGATGCCGATCCCGCCGGCGACGAACACGTAGCGCGCCGCGGGTGCCAGCTCGAAGTGGTTGCGCGGGCCGCGGACCTGCACCGTCGTGTCGGCGGTGAGGGTGTCGTGCAGGTACGCCGATCCGCCGCGCCCGTCCGGCTCGCGCAGCACGGCGATCGTCCACGAGGTGGCGTCGGTCGGGTCGCCGCACAGCGAGTACTGCCGAACGTGGTCGGTCGTGACCACGTCGATGTGTGCACCTGCGCTCCACGGAGGCAGTTCGGCGCCGTTCCCCTGACGCAGGACCACCTCGAGCACCCCGGTGGCCGGAGTCGCGATGCGTTCCACCACCAGGTCGAGGGTCGTCTCCTGCACGTCCCGGCCGGTCATGCCGGCTCCAGGACCTGCGGCCGACCGGCCGACGGGCTCTCGCCGCCCCTGCCGGAGGAATGACCGTCCGGATGCTCCAGCAGCCACGTCCACAGCGTGATCGGGTCCTCGGACTCCTGTGCCTCACCGCACCAGCAGTAACCCACGAGGATGTCGGTGTTGAGCTTGGACACCACCCGGAAGACGTGCTCGCCGCGCAACATGCGAGCGGGAGTCAAATCGACGTCTGCTGTCATGCCGTCACAGCCTCCCCCTGCGTGAGCTGCTTCGCGATGATGCGCCGGGCAGCGAGACCGCCGGTGTCGATGTTGATCGACAGCTCCTGGTAGTTCTCCTTCTCCCCTTCGACCACGACCTCGAGCACGTCGAGTGCCTCGACGTCCTGCAGGACCACCGTGCGGTTGCTCTCGGCCAGGAAGTCCGAGACACCCTGGTCCTCGAGCGCGAAATCGCGCGCCACCATCCAGAAGTCGTGCGTCGAGTGCTCCGTCTCGGGCGTGATCGCATAGACCACCTCGACGTGGAACGCCGGCTCGTCCCGGCCGTCCTCGGCCGGATCCGGTGTGCCCACCGGAGCGACCCGGCTGTGCAGCAGATAGAGGCACGGCGGGTGGTACTCGATGTCCTGCCACCGGGTGATCCGGCCCTCGATGCCGGTCGACGTCGCGTAGAACGGAGGACAGGCGGCGTCGTCCATGTGGCGACTGACGTAGATCACCTGCGCCTCGTCGTCCACCTCCGTCGTGATCGGCGTCTCGGCGACCTCGGGCGTGCCGATGTAGCCGCCGTGCAGATAGGTCTCGTGCGACAGGTCCATGAGGTTGTCGACGAGGAGCCCGTAACGCGCCTTCAGCGGTTCCAGCCCACGCACCGTCGTGTAGTCCGGCGAATCCAGCCAGGGTGCGCGGGGAACGGTCGACTCGTCGGCACGGTCCGTCTCGCCGATCCAGACCCACACCAATGAGTCCTGCTCGACGAGGTGGAAGGCAGGCACCCGCGCTGTCCGCGGAATGCGCTTCTGGCCCGGCGCGGCGAGGCAGGTGCCGGTCCGGTCGTAGGTGAAGCCGTGGTAGCCGCAGATGACGTTGTCGTCCACCAGGTGGCTCTTGGACAGCGGGAAGCGGCGGTGCACGCAGCGGTCGGCCAGGGCGACGACCTCCCCGTCGGAGGTGCGGTAGAAGACCATCGGCTCGCCGCAGATCGTGCGCGCCATGAGCTCGTCGGTCACCTCCGCCGCGTACGCCGCGACGTACCACTGGTTGCGGGGCCAGCTGGACATGGGAACCTCCGGAACTCGAGAACAGGGAACTGCGTTCACCATGACGTGGGTCACATCGCGAGCGCTGTAGCGTTTCCGCCAGCCGGAAGACCGAACGGGGGTGGACGCATGCCGCAGCAGCGGTCTCTCAGCACCCGGACCATGGATGTGCTCGCGGCGTTCACCGCGGAGAGCCCCCACCTCTCGCTGTCCGACATCAGTCGCCGCGCCGGGTTGTCCCTCACCACGACCCATCGCATCGTCGCCGACCTCATTGGGTGGGGAGCGCTCGAACGAGGCCTCGACGGGCAGTACGGCGTGGGCCTGCGGCTCTTCGAGACCGCGGCGCTCGCCCAGCGCGGGCCGGCGCTGCGGGAGATCGCGCTGCCCTATCTGGAGGACTTGTACGAGGCCACCCACGAGAACGTGCAGCTCGCGGTCCGCGAGGGACTGGAGGTGGTCTACATCGAGCGCATCGCCGGTCGCGATGCGGTGCCGGTGCTGACCCGGGTCGGTGGCCGGTTCGCGCTGCACGCCACCGGAGTCGGGTTGGTACTCCTGGCCTTCGCGCCGCGGGAGATCCAGGAACAAGTGTTGAACGAGCCGTTGACGACCTGGACGACGCAGACGATCAGCGACCCGGCGAAGCTGCGCGCCACCCTGGCGGACGTGCGACGCAGCGACCACGCCGTCAGCCGCGGTCAGGTGACTCTGGACGCCCTCTCCCTCGCCTGCCCCGTCCGCGGAGCCGACGACGAGGTCGTGGCCGCGGTCTCGGTGGTGGTGCAGATCGACACCGACCCGCGCGGACTGCTGCCCGCCCTGCGCGCGGCCAGCCGCAGCATCTCCCGCGCGCTGGGGTCGCCGAGGGCCCGCCGGTCGGACGCCCGGCCACCGGACGCCTGAGCCTCAGCCGGACCCCGACCGATCGCCCGCCGTCGGCTGCAGCGAGCGGCCGATGCCCTGCGCGGCGACCCGCAGGGCCGTCACCAGGCGCGCCCGGTCCCGGCGCAGGTCGGCGACCACCACACCCAGCGCGGCGACGACCTGCTCGCCCTCGGCGGCGCGGATCGGCACGGCAGCCGAGCAGGCGCCGAGGGTCATCTCCTCGGTCGTGGTGGCGTAGCCGTCGCGGCGTACGCGGTCCAGTTGCCGGCGCATCCGAGCCGCCGACGTGACGGTGTACGGCGTGACCCTCGACAGTGACGCCAACGCCTCCTCCTGCACCGCGGCGGGTGCGTAGGCGAAGAGCACCTTGCCCACGCCGGTGGAGTGCAGCGGCAGGCGGGAGCCGACGGTGCTCACGACCGGCACCGACGCGTTGCCGGAGATGCGTTCCAGATAGAGCACCTGGGCCCGGTCCCTGATCGCCAGGTGCACGGTGGCGCGGGTGGCCGCGTGCAGGTCGGTGAGGAACGGCGAGGCGATCTGCCGCAGCCCGGTCTGCACCGGGGCGAGCAGCCCGATGTCCCAGAGTCGCCGGCCGACGACGTACTCCCCCAACATACGCCGGGTCAGCGCACCGCCGGCGACCAACTCCGAGGCGATCCGGTACGCCGTGGGCACCGGAAGGTGCGCGCGCCGAGCGAGCGGGGTCAGCGCGAGGCTGCGGTGATCCTCGTCGAACGCGGACAGCACGGCGAGCGCACGGGATACGACCGACGCCCCGGGCGTCGCGGTATTGCTGGCCACCGAAAATTCCTTTCACTCAGTGGAAGCTTAGCCTCGACGTGATGCGGGCCACTCCCCTAGCGTCCTGAGGGTGAGCACCCCAGCCGCATTCCCGCCCGGAGAGTTGGCGAGCCAACGGACCATCTCCTTCGAGATCGAGCGACTCCGGACGGCATGGACCGCCGGTGACGCGCAACCGCGGATCGACTACCCGCCGTACCGCAGCTCCGTGCTGCGCCATCCGACCAAAGCCCTGCACCCCGCCGATCCCGAGGCGGCCGAGCTGGTCGCGCCGGTCTTCGGCCACTCCGACGTCGCCCCGCTCGAGGCGGACCTGACGATCCAGGACCGCGGTGAACCGATCGGTGAGCGGATCCTGGTCACCGGCCGGGTGCTCGACGGCGAGGGGCGCCCGGTGCGCCATCAGTTGGTGGAGATCTGGCAGGCCAACGCCGCCGGCCGCTACGTGCACCAGCGCGATCAGCACCAGGCACCGCTCGACCCGCATTTCACCGGCACCGGACGTTGTCTGACCGACGCCGAGGGTGTCTACCGGTTCGTGACGATCAAGCCGGGCCCCTACCCCTGGCGCAACCACCACAACGCCTGGCGCCCGGCGCACATCCACTTCTCGCTCTTCGGCACCGACTTCACCCAGCGGCTGATCACCCAGATGTACTTCCCTGGCGACCCGCTCTTCGGCCTGGATCCGATCTACCAGTCGATCACCGACCCGGCCGCGCGCGAGCGCCTGCTCGCGCACTACGACCACGACCTGTCCGAGCACGAGTGGCAGCTGGGCTACCGGTGGGACATCGTGCTGACCGGCTCGCATTCGACGCCGATGGAGCGCCCGGAGGAGCACGATGCCTGAGCTCGACCCGACACCGGGCCAGACGATCGGCCCGTTCTTCGCATACGCCCTCCCGTACGAGCGCGACCACGAGCTCGTCCGGCCGACGACGGACGGTGCACTGCGGCTGCAGGGCACGGTGTACGACGGCGCGGGCGTGCCGGTGCCCGACGCCCTGCTGGAGATCCGTCAGGCCGACGGCGCCGGGAGGGTGCCGACTCTCGAGGGATCGATCCGGCGCGACGGCACGGCGTTCACCGGCTGGGGCCGCTGTCAGACCGATGCGGTCGGGCGGTACTCGTTCACCACGATCGAGCCGGGCGGCTCCGGCGCGCCGTTCGTCGCCGTCGTCGTCTTCGCGCGAGGGCTGCTGCACCGGCTCTTCACCCGTGCCTACCTCCCCGGGGCGAACGCGTCCTCCAGTCCCCTTCTCGCGTCGCTGGATCCGCAGATCAGTAAGCGCCTCATCGCCGTCCGCGAGGACGACGGCAGCCTGCGGTTCGACGTGCACCTGCAGGGAGACCTCGAGACGCCGTTCCTGACGTTCCCCGGTGAGGTATGAGCGAATACAGGCTGCTCACTCCCGGGTCGTTCCGTGCCGCGGGTGTGGTCGATGACCGCGCGGTCGCCGACGCGATGGTGCGCGTGGAGCTGGGCTGGGTGCGCGCCCTGGCCGCCGTCGGAGCGATCGACCGGGATCGGGCCGAGCGGATCGCGGCTGCCGCTGCCGACTGGACCCCTGACCTCGCGGTCATCGGCGCCGCGACCGAGGCTGCCGGCAACCCGGTCGTGCCGATGCTGCACCAACTGCGGGAGCGGCTGCAACCGGCCGATGCCGCCGTCGTCCACCGGGGGCTGACCAGCCAGGACGTGCTCGACACCGCCTTGGTCCTGCTCAGCGCCGACTGCCTCACACGGGTGCGCGCCGACCTCGGCGCGGCCTCGCAGGCGCTCGCGCGGCTGGCCGATGCGCACCGCGGCAGCGTGATGGCCGGTCGCACGCTGACGCAGTACGCGGTGCCGATCACGTTCGGGCTCAAGGCAGCCCAGTGGCTCGCCGGACTGATCGAGGCCGCCGACGACGTGGCCGCGACGCTGGCCGGCCTCCCGGTCCAGTGCGGCGGGGCCGCGGGGACGCTCGCGCTCTCGGGCGAGCTCACAGCCGACCCCGTGGCGCTGGCCGCGGCGTTCGCGGGCGAGCTCGGACTCGTCTGGCCGGGCCTCCCGTGGCACACCCGCCGGCGGGCGGTCACCCGTATCGGCGACACCCTGGTGGCGACGTGCGACGCACTCGGGCACCTCGGCGCCGATGTGGCCACTCTGTCCCGCCCGGAGATCGGCGAGCTGCACGAGGCCGCAGTGGCCGGTCGGGGCGGCTCGTCGACCATGCCGCACAAGCAGAACCCGATCCTCAGCGTGGTCATCCGGTCGGCCGCGATGCAGTCGCCCCAGCTCGGAGCTCAACTGCACCTGGCGGCCGCCCTCGCCGTCGACGAGCGACCCGACGGCGCCTGGCACAGCGAGTGGCCCGCACTGCGCCGGCTGCTCGAACTCACCGTGACGGGGGCCTCGCAGGCCGCCGAGCTCGCCGCCGGCTTGGAGGTGGATGCCGACCGGATGCTGCAGCGGGCCACCGGCGCCGCGGCGGACCTCCTTGCCGAGCGGGGCGACGACGGCGCCGGTGACCCCGCGTCGTACCTCGGAGCCACGGACGCGTTCGTCGATACCGTCCTGGCCCGGCTCTTCACCGGCGGGCCCGAACATGCCTGACCCCGACACCGCAGGAGCACAACGATGAGCGACGACCCCTACGACGCCGGAATGGCGGTGCGGCGCAGCGTGCTCGGCGACGCGCACATCGACCGGGCCGAAGCCCGCAAGGACGACTTCACGCAGGACTTCCAGGATCTGATCACCCGCTACGCGTGGGGCAGCGTGTGGACCCGCCCTGGACTGGATCGCCGTTCCCGCAGCATCGCCACGCTCACCGCGCTCATCGCCCGCGGCCACTGGGACGAGTTCGAGATGCACGTGCGCGCCGCGCGCACCAACGGGCTCAGCGTCGAGGAGATCGGCGAGGTGATCCTGCAGTCCGCGATCTACTGCGGCGTGCCTGCGGCCAACCACGGGTTCGCGCTCGCCTCCACGGTGCTGCAGGAGACCGATCAGTGAGCGCGGCACTGCGATGACGCGTCCGGTGACCCGCACCCAGGTCGGCATCGTGGGGGCCGGGCCGGCCGGGCTGATGCTCGCCCACCTGCTGCACCGCGCCGGCGTCGACAGCGTCGCGGTCGACTCCCGGTCCCGCGAGGAGATCGAGCACACCCACCGCGCCGGGATCCTCGAACGGGACAGCGTGCGACTGCTCGTGGACACCGATGTGTCAGATCGGGTCCTGCGCGAGGGCTACCAGCACGAGGGGATCGCCCTGCGGTTCAACGGAGTGAGCCACCGGATCGACTTCCAGGATCTGGTGGGTGCCTCGGTCTGGCTCTACCCGCAGACGGACGTCTTCGTGGACCTGGCCAACGCGCGGGACCGCGACGGGGGCGACGTCCGGTTCGGGGTCGGCGACACCCGGGTGGTCGACACGACCAGCGACCGTCCCGGCATCCTGTGCACCGACGCCGACGGGGTCGAGCAGGAGATCCGCTGCGACATCCTGGTGGGCGCGGACGGATCCCGGAGCATGACCCGGCACGAGGTCACCGACCGGCGGCAGTACCACCGCGAGTATCCGTTCGCGTGGTTCGGAATCCTCTGTGAGGCACCGCCGTCGGCACCCGAGCTCATCTACACCCGCTCCCACCGCGGCTTCGCGCTGATCTCCCAGCGCACCGATGCCATCCAGCGGATGTACTTCCAGTGTCCCCCCGACGAGAAGGTCGACGACTGGTCCTCGGACCGCATCTGGGAGGAGCTGCAGACCCGCCTCGCCGGCGAGGACGGCTTCAGCCTGAAGGAGGGCCGCATCCTCGAGAAGTCGGTGCTGCCGTTCCGCTCGTTCGTCTGCGAGCCGATGTGTTACGGCAACCTGCTGCTGGCCGGGGACGCCGCTCACACGGTGCCGCCGACCGGCGCTAAGGGCCTCAACCTCGCTCTCGCGGATGTGCGTGTGCTCGCCGAGGTGCTCGAGCAGGTCATCGTGCGGGGCAAACGCGAGGCCCTCGACGACTACACGCCCCGCGCCCTGGCCCGAGTCTGGAAGGCGCAGCACTTCTCGTACTGGATGACGACCATGCTGCACGCGTCCGGCGGTGCCAGTGAATTCGACGTACGACGCCAGCTGGGCGAGTTGGAGGCAGTCACCGGCTCCGAGCACGGCGCCGCGTACCTCGCCGAGGCGTATACCGGCTGGCCGCGCGCGTAGCCGGACACCGTCCAGCTCTACTGGGCTAGCTCGACAGCGCCGACATGGCGATCGCGACCACCGCGCCCGCCAACATGCTCGGACCGTAGGCGAATTCGGCTCGACGATCCGGGCGTCGGCTCATCATCAACGCGGCCGCGACGATGCCGCCGATGACGAAGGCTGCGAACGATGCGCGAATCACAGGTGACCACCCCAGCCAGCCGAGCAGCAGGCCGAGCAGACCGGCGAGTTTCACGTCACCGAAGCCGTAGCCCGAGGGCAACAGCATCAAGACGAAGTAGAAGACGAAGAGCACCACTCCGGCGACGATGGCCCGCGTGAACGCAGCCCAGTTCCCGCTGCTGGCTGCGCCGACCGCGAGCACTACCAAGAGGATCGGATAGCTGGGCAGCTGAATGGCGTCGGGCAGGCGGTGCACGTCGAGGTCGACGAACCCCAACGCGATCATGACCCAGCCGGCGACGACGAAGGCCACGGTTATGAGGATCGGCTGGTCAGGGCGCAGTGCAGCCCAGAGCAACGCGCCGACCGCGCCGGTCGCGGGGATGACCCACCAGGTGCGTCGGGCCGGCAGGTCACGTTCGGCCGGCAAACGGTAGCCGCCGAGACGCAACCATGCCCGCAGCAACGCGCCCACCGCTGCCCCAGCAACGAAGACGAGCACGACAGCACTACTCACGGGCACTCTTCTCTCTCTCGTATCGATTCGTGCACGATCAGTGGCGGAAGGCCTTCATCATGTCCATCGCCGCCGGGCCGAGCAGCACGATGAACAGCACGGGCAGGATGCACAACATCAGCGGGAAGATCACCTTGACAGGGATCTGCATCGCCTTCTCCTCGGCGCGCTGTCGTCGTTTGATCCGCATCTCGGAGGCCTGGGTTCGCAGCACGTCGGCGATGGCGATGCCGTACTTGTCGGCCTGGATGATCGCCCGGATGAATTTGCGCAGATCCGGAACGGCGGCGCGCTCCGCCAGCGCTTCGTAGGCTTCCTTGCGGGACATGCCCACCTGGATGTCCTGCAGGGTGCGGACCAGTTCCTGCCCGAGCGGTCCCTTGCCGTTGCTGGCCGCCTTGGCCATGGCCGAGTCGAAGCCGAGTCCGGCTTCGACGGCGATGGTCATCTGGTCGAGGGTGTCGGCCAGTTCGAGGGCGATCGCCTTGGACCGCTCCTGGCCCTTGCTGTGCAGCAGGAGTTCGGGCAGGAAGTACACGACGACCGTGCACGCGATGCCGATCATCAGCGACATCGCGCCCGAGTTCGAACTCATATAGAGGACGGCCAGGATCGCGGTGATGGGTGCGAGGAGGAGCTTCGCGCCCATCAGCCGTTCCATGGGCCAGGCGGGCGGTCGTCCGGCCCGGGCCAGTAGCCGTTCGAGCCGACGGATCGAGCCGGGGGGCGTCAAACGCCGCACGAGATGACTTGCCGGGACAGGAGCAAGAAGGCCGGCAGATCCTTCAGCACCACCGTCCTCGGCGTCGGCGAAGCCCAGTCCCAGGTTGGACACGACTCGGTGGCCCGCGGGGTCGGTACGAGCGAGCACGGCCCAGCACAGCAAACCCAACGACAGACTGCAGGCGACGATGCCGACGGTGACCATGGGCGACACGGGATTCTCCTTTCGTGAGGCGTGCAGTGGTGCGGGGAATCAGAACTTGAAGCTGACCACCTTGCGCAGCCACAGGGCTCCGACGATCAACAGCACTGCCGCGACGCCCAGGAGGCCATATCCGATCGGGCTCTGGGTGAACTTGGCGACGTACCCCGGATTCGAGACGCAGAGAAAGCCCAGAATCCCGAACGGAAGAGCCATGAGGACGAACGCGGAGAGTTTGCCCTCGGCGCTGAGCGCTTTGACCTGCCTGCGGATCTGGTTGCGCTCACGGATGGTGTTGCCGACACCGTCGAGCACCTCCGCGAGGTTGCCGCCCACCTCCCGGTTGATGGCGATGGCCTGCGTCACCCACAGGAAGTCCTCGCTCTGCAGACGTGCACCGGTCTCGTCCAGTGCGAGGCCGAGGTCGCGGCCCATGCGCGTCTCGTTGATGATGCGGGAGAACTCCCCCGCCGTCGGCTCGTCCGCCTCACGCGAGACAGAGTCCAGCGCCTGGAGCAGACTGTGGCCGGCGCGCAAGCTGCTGGCCAGCAGTTGGAGGGAGTCGTCGAGCTGATTGGCGAATCTGCTCTGCCGCCGCCCGGCCAGCAGTCCCAGCCCGACCTTGACCACCAGGGCCACCATCAGCGCCAGGCCGATCCCGAGCAGCGGTCCGAGGAGAAGGAACCCGACAGCCGCTCCGGCCAGCGCCGCGGCACACCATCAGGATGAAGTCCTGGACGCCGACTCTCAGCCCCGCCCGTTCCAAAGCCGCCGCGGCGGAACTGCCGCCGCCGTGCCGACGCAGCATTCTGTCGATGAGCGCCGTGGTCGCCGCGGTCGCGCTGGTCAGGGTGGTGGGATTGGCATCCGTACCGGGACGTCGGCGCTCGCGTGGCAGGCGGACGGGCCCGGGGGCGAGCACCAGGTACAGCGCGATCAGGAGTGCGGCGGCGCACGAAGCCACACCTGCGGTGACGGTGCCCGACGCCAGCGGCGAGCTCATCGCGCCCGCTTCGTCGCGGTCGGGACACCGAACACGCGCGGGGAGATCGCGATACCAAGCTCGGCGAAGCGGTCGGTGAAGCGCGGCCGGACCCCGGTCGGCAGAGGTTTGCCCAGGAAGCGACCGCTCGCGTCGACCCCCGCCGAGTAGTCGAAGAGGAAGGCGTCCTGCAGCGTGACGGTCTGGCCCTCCATACCCTGCACCTCCGTGACCGCGGTGACCCGACGTGACCCGTCCCGCAGGCGGGTCAACTGGATGATGACGTCGACGGCGGAGGCGATCTGCTCGCGGATTGCTCGCAGTGGCAGGTCCGTCCCTGCCATGAGCACCAGGGTTTCCAGGCGCGCGATGGCGTCGCGCGGCGAGTTGGCGTGCACGGTGGACAGCGACCCGTCATGGCCGGTGTTCATCGCCTGCAGCATGTCCAGACTCTCCCCGCCACGCACCTCGCCGACCACGATTCGGTCGGGCCGCATCCGCAGGGAGTTGCGCACCAGGTCCCGGATACCGATCTCGCCCTTGCCCTCGATATTGGGTGGCCGGCTCTCCAGACGGACCACGTGCTCCTGCTGCAACTGCAGCTCGGCCGCGTCCTCGACGGTGATGATCCGATCGCCCTCGGGGATGAAGGACGACAGCACGTTCAGCAACGTGGTCTTACCGGTGCCGGTACCGCCCGAGACGATGATGTTCAGCCGCGCCTCGACGCATGCGTGCATCAGCTCGGCCATCTCCGGCGACAGTGTCCCGAAGCTGATGAGGTCATCGACCGTGTAAGGGTCTTGGGAGAACTTGCGGATCGTCAGCGACGAGCCGCTGAACGCCAGCGGTGGGATCACAGCATTGACGCGGGAGCCGTCGGCGAGCCGGGCATCCACCAACGGCGACGACTCGTCGATGCGGCGCCCGACCCGGGAGACGATCCGCTCGATGATCCTGCGCAGTTGCTCCTCAGAGGTGAAGTGCGCACCGCTGCGCGTCAGTTTGCCGGCCTGCTCGACGTACACGTTGTCCGGACCGTTCACCATGATCTCGGTGATCGTCGGATCGTCCAGCAGTCGCTGCAACGGGCCGTGTCCGGTCGCGTCGTCCTGCAGTTCGTCGACGAGTCGACGCCGCTCGCCCTTGGTCAGCGGGACCTTCTCCTCGTCGACCACCCGGTTGAGTTCGGTGTGGACGAGCGCGTGGAGCTGGTCCTGGGTGAGGTTGGGATCGTTGAGCCGCGCCCCCATCCGTTCGAACAGCGCGTTGTTCGCGCGGTCCTTCAGCTTCGCCAGCGCGTCGATCGCCGGAGCTGCAGCGACGTTCGCGGGCGCGAGTTTCGGCTTCACCGTCAGGTTCGGCGTGCGCGCCTGCGTCATACCCCGCTCGAGGGGGCCGGTCCGCTCACCCGGTGTCGCGGCCGGCGAGGACGCCGGCAGCGCGACAGCAGCCGGAACCGGCCGGTCCCCCTCAGGCACCAGTGACCGACCCGGACCGCCCTTCTGCGCGCGGGCGGCGTCGAGCCGTTCGGACAGGCTCATCGCGCCCACCGCGCCCGTGCCCTGGCCCGGTGTCGGCCGATCACCGAGGTCCGCTTGAGCGCGGGCCTCTTCGGCGCGGAGTTCTTCGCCACGGCCGATGCCGGCTCGGGCCCCTTCGACATGACCGCGACCGGCACGGGCCGAGGTGCCACGGCGGTAGGAGCCTGCATCGGGGCGCGAACCTCGGCCGTTACAGCCCGTACAGCCGGTGCAGTCGGTGCAGTCGGTGCACCGGAGTAGGCGAAGTGCTCGACCAGTCGCCGCAGCTGTTTGGTCATCGGGTCCCGTACGCCGTTCTGCAGCAGCGGGATGCCCTGGTTCACGGAGGTCGGCACCGCCTTGGATCGAGGGAGCACGAGATCCACGCCTGTACGAATCGTGGCCTCGACATCGGCGGTCGTCAGGCCGCTGCGGCGATCGGCCATGTTGAGCACCACCTGGTGCCGGTCCGGGATCATCCCCAACTCCCCGAGGATGTCCAGTTCCTTACGCAGGCCCCGGACGCCGGGCACGTCCATGCTGGTCATCAGGACGAGGTCGGTACTGCGATCCAATGCTGCCAGGGTGTGCTCGGACAATCCAGGAGCGGTGTCCACCACCACGTAAGCGAACTCCGACGCGAGCATCTCCAACAGCCGGCTCACGTCCGGCCCGGTGACGTTGTCGGCGGCGGCAGGAGTCGGCGGCCCGCAGATCACATAGAGGCCACTGGCATGCTGCGTCAGGAAGGTCTTGAGCACCATCGTGTCGCGGGTGGCAGGCCCCTGAACGGTCTCGAGAAGAGAGTGTTCCGGGTCCAGATTCAACGCGCTGGCCACGTCGCCGAACTGGACGTCCAGATCCACGAGGACAGTGGGCGACGACGTCTTCTGTGCCAGTCCGACGGCCAGATTCGTCGCGACGGTCGTCTTGCCGACGCCACCCTTCGGCGACACCACACCGATGACCCGTCCGTCACGACGGTCCTCCTCCGCGCCCGCTGCGGAGGCACCGCTTGCAGCGAACGCGTGGGCGTGCCTCACCAAATGGCCGGCACGATCGAGCACCCAACGGATGTGCGACTCCTCCGCCGCGGGGTCGAGGACGTCACGAACCCCGGCGCGCATGGCCGGCAGGGCGATCTCCTCGCCGGCATCACTCACCAGCACGACGGCGATATCGGGGCACTGCCGTTGGAGGAGATCCGCCAGTGCCAACGCCTGGCCGGGAGCGCCGACGCTGTCGTCGAGCATCACGACCCCCGGTCGCGGGCCGTCGGCGAGTTGCCGGAACAGGTGAGCTGGATCGACCGGGAGCGGGCCGGGTGGCAGACAGCGGGCTGTGCCCCCGGTGGCACGGTGCACCCGCTGCTCGAGGTCGGCTGAGGCGGTCGCCAGGACGACGCCGCTCATTTGTACACGTTCCCTGGGGTCACGAT
Organism: Allobranchiibius sp. GilTou73; assembly: GCF_021391335.1. Classification (GTDB taxonomy): domain Bacteria; phylum Actinomycetota; class Actinomycetes; order Actinomycetales; family Dermatophilaceae; genus Allobranchiibius; species Allobranchiibius huperziae. The sequence continues at coordinate 2,936,541 of NZ_CP090051.1, forward strand.
GCGGGTGCCGCCTTCCTTGGCGCTTGCGGGTTCGAGGGAGAGCCAGATGGTGCCGTATTCGGCGGCGAACACGACCTTCTCCGCATCCGAGGCCGAAAGAGCGAACGTCACCATGACGTTGCCGGTGAACACCGGTTGAGAAGGCGCGGTGGACGAGCCGTCGGTCTTGGACGAGGCGGCGGGCGCAGCGCCTTGGACGGCGGTGACGAGCACCTTGTGCAAGGTCAAGTGCGTCTCCTGGATCTGCCCGTTTTTCAGCGAGATGAACAACCCCACCGTGCTGCCCGCACTGAGGTGGCCGCCGAGCACCCGCTGTGCCTCCAGCACCACCGAGACCTGCTGCATCCCGTTGGGGACCGCGACCTGGCCAGGGGCGAGGACTGATTTAGGATCCGCGAAGTTGCTGGCGAACAGTTGCTCACCCGGTTGAACGTCGGCCGTGGTGACCTGCCCGCTCACCTGGGCGAGGCTCGACAGGGTGCCGGTGGGCACCGCTGTCCGCGGAAGCGACTTCAGGACCGTCAGATCTCTCACTTTCGCAGCAGGAGTGCCCTGGGGGATCGCCGCGGTGGCGACGAGCACCGGGGTGGTCTGCAAACCTGCGGCAGCGCGGCTGTCGGCACCGGAGACGTAGGACAACAGCAGAACGGCCCCCACCAGGGCCAGCAGGACGGCCGCTCCAGCGGCGATGATGCGACGTCTCACGAGGAGGTGTCTCCCTTCCTACTTCGTCAGCTTGACAACGGCAGCGCCGAGATTCGGCGCCCCGCTGCCGTAGTGGAAGGCGGAGTTCATGTCCACGAACTGCAGGAAGTAGCCCTTGATGCAGTCGACGTTCGGGTGGAGGCACTCGTTGGCGTTGAAGGTGTACTTCGATTTGAAGTTGTACCCGATCAGGCGGAAGGCGGCGTACCCGTAGACGTGGTACGAGGCGTTCGCTCCGTTGCCGGACGCCTGGTCGAAGATCGGCAGCAGCACCACCTGGCCCTGTTGTGCCGCCATGTTCGCCGCGCTGCAGCCGCCCGGCACCGACGATCCCGTCGAGGACGAGAGCATCGAACTGATCGAGCTGGTGGCGTTGCAGGTCCCGGAGTCCGGGGCGACCCAGCCGAACCCGCCGGGAACGTAGTTGTTCGAGGGGCCCGTGCAGTTGGTGCCGGATGACTTCGTGAAGTAGATCACCCTGGTCGTGGTGCCGGAGGGCAGGCCCCCTCCGGTCTGGGCATTGAACTCGCAGATCGAGAAGGTGAGCGGCAGAGCCGCCGTCCCGCCGGTGGGTGACCCCCACCCCGCGGTGGCCGTCGTGGCGATCGTGGCCTGTGAAAACCCCAGCACTTCCGCGAAGAGAAGGTGGCGCACGCCGGCGTTCGTCACCGTCACCTGACCGGTGGACGGCGTCAGTCCGGGCGTCACCGTGGCCGTCGCGGCACCGTCGTTGACATTGGTCGTCGCCATCGTCTGCACCGTCTGCGAGGGGGTCTGGCAGTTGTTGCGGGCGCAGTCCTGGGCCACGGCCAGCGCGCCGGCATCCGCCCCGCTCTGCAGCTGCTGCTGTTCGGACCACATCGATGCGACATCGACGGAAATGGATACGAATCCGATCAGAGGGACCATGAGCAAGGCCCCGATGACCGACACGGCTCCCCGTTCCTGCCTCAGCCGTTGCATCGCATGCTCCCCTTACCGGTCAGCGTGACACCGGATCCGAACAGGTTGGTGAAGAAGCTGAGCGGGTAGGTGATGGTGACCGTCGCTGTCGCAGGCGCCGTCGTTCCGCTGGTCGCGCAGCTCGCTGGGGATATCGCGATCTGGGCGTCCGACAGAGTGATCGACGGCGAGGCCACGTTCTTCGCGGCGGTGCGGGCGGCCACCGGATCATTGCTCAGCGCCATCACGCGCACGCTCGCCCGCGCGGCACCGGACAGCGTGGTCTGCGCCTCGTAGGCGCGGCCGAACTCCATGATGCCCATGACGAGCAGGATCAGAAGGGGCGCCACCAGAGCGAACTCCACCGCCGCAGCACCGCGGTCGCGCAGCCCGTGCTTTCGTCCGCTCATCTCCAACCCTCCTCGGTGACGCGCCAGACGCCGCGGCCCGAGGGGCCGCGGCGTCTGGTCACCCAACGACTAATAACGGCGACAACGCGTCACTTGTTTGCCGCTCCGATTTTGTCGCTGATGTTCGTGAAGAGGCCGCTGAGGTTGGTACCGAGCGTTCCGACGACCGTGATGATCGCGACGGCGATGAGGCCGACCAGCAGGCCGGACTCCACGGCCGTCGCGCCGCGCTCCTTGCGGGTCTGCAGGCGGTCCTGAAGACCGACGAGGGTGGTGAAGAAGTACGCGGCAACAGCGGACATGAGGGTCTCCTTGAATCGTGAACCGGTCGTCGCCGGATCTTTCCTGGATGGGCGCCGACTCTGGCAAATCTGCGTTGGCGGTGAGCGTTCCATAAGTTTGCCGCCTGCGCAAGATTTAGCTCTGGGCATCTTTGCCGTGGTTGCACATACGGGGGCTCAGCCTGTGCCGAGACGGGCCGGCCGACTGCGGAATATCACCGTCAGCGGCACTGAATAATGTTCTCTAACACATCGATTCGAGTCCATGTCCCCGCTCGACGCATGGCCGATCGCATCGCGCAATGAGCGGGGCGGTCGCTACCAGGACGAGCGGGATTTCCTGGTATCGATCTGCGCTGTCTGCGATGACATCGGTGATCCTCCTAGGCGCAATGATGCGCAACGCGTAACGTTGCAATATCTGCACACCACGCTCGAGAGGATCTATAGTGACCGTCATGGGTACGGAAACTCCTGGTCTACGCGAGTTAAAGAAACAGCAAACTCGCGAGTCGATCGCAGACGCTGCACTCGACCTGACGCTGGAGAAGGGCTTGGAGAACGTCACCATCGAGGAGATCGCTAAAGTCGCGTTCGTCTCGCCCCGTACGGTCTCCAACTACTTCCTCTGCAAGGAGGAGGCCATCGTGGCCGCGGGCACCCAGCCGTCGAAGACACTGCTGGGCGAGTTCGAGGAGCGGCCCGCGGGTGAGCACCCGTTGCTCTCCTTGCGCGCCCTGCTGAGCGATTTCGTCGTGGGTCACAGCCCCGAGGAGCTCGAGCTCAGCCTGCGCAAGATGGACCTCAGCCTGCAGTACCCCTCGTTGCGGCCCTTCGAGACGGCCCGGTTCGATGAGCTCGAGGAATCCCTGCGGGACGCGATCGCGACACGCACCGGGACCAGCGTCACCACGGACCTGTACCCGTGGCTCGCCGCCGCCGCCGCCATCGCCGCCGTCAAGTCCGCCATGCAGATATGGGCGGCTGCGACGACCTCCACGCTCGGCCTGCGCCAACTCATCGAGGAAGCCTTCGACCAGTTCAGCGCCGGACTCCCAGCGCCGCCGAACACCCCCGCGACCGACTGACGTACGGCCGGCGCTCCCCTTTCCGAGGCGTCCCGACCTCATTTCAACTGACAGATCGACTCCTGCGGTCGTTCTGAACCGCCACGAAGTCTCGGGTAGGCCGACCGGCGTACTTGCCGAGCGGCAGCCCTCACAGCGGACGCACTCACTTTCCACATGCCATGAGTGGGTCGATGCCTCTTACTGGATGTTGTCACGGACGCTCTCTCGGCGGGTCGAGACACTGCCTAGCAGCCGCAGGAGGCCGCAATGACCCAGTTCCCGCATGATGACGGTCCCTACCGGGCGCACTTCAGCGATTCCGCACTGGTCCAGACCCGGCACGATCGCAGACACGCGGGGCACCGCAGGGGGCGAGGACTGGCTGCGGCGGCGATCGCGTCGGCAATCGCCATGGGTGCCGGCGCCGCAGTATGGGCTGAACACAGCCCGACGGCACCGTCGGCAGTAGTTCCCCAGGTCTCGACCGGTGCAGGGTCCGGTGGCGCCCCGGCAGGTGGCTCCGGGCCCGCACCTGGACCGCGCGGTCAGCTCAATGGCCCCAGCGCCACCGCTGCTTCCTCAACGCTTCCGCGGGCCACGGCAGCCCAAGAGGTGGGCGTCGTCGACATCGACACGGTGCTGGGCTATCAGGACGCGTCCGCCGCAGGCACTGGAATGGTGCTGACCTCGACCGGGGAGGTGCTTACCAACAATCACGTCGTCGACGGAGCGACCAGCATCAAGGTAACCGTGGTCAGCACCGGGGCCAGCTACACCGCCAAGGTCGTCGGGACCGATCCCACCCAGGACGTGGCTGTCCTGCAGCTGCAGGGCGCAGCCGGCCTCAAGACGGTGAAGACCAGTTCGGCCACGGTCGGCACCTCGGAACAGGTGGTCGGAGTCGGGAATGCCGGCGGCGCCGGTGGCACACCCAGCGCCTCCGCCGGTCAGGTGACGACCACGAACGCGACCATCACCGCGTCCGATGAGGACGGGTCGAGCGCAGAGACGCTGCACGGGCTCATCCAGATCAACGCCGACATCCAGGCCGGCGACTCCGGGGGCCCGCTCTACGACGCCGCCGGGCGGGTCATCGGGATCGACACGGCGGTCCAGGTCACCACTGTCGAGAGCACGACCAAGGGCTACGCCATCCCTATCGGATCTGCGCTGCGCATTGCGGCTCAGATCGAGAGCGGAACCACGAGCAGCGCCGTGCATCAAGGCTATCCGGCATTTCTTGGAATCTCGCTGTCCAGCGATCCCACCTACTCGACGACCGGGGCCCTAGTCGAGCAGGTACTCACCAACACCGGCGCCGATCATGTCGGTCTCAGCGCCGGCGACGTCATCACCGCCATCGGCGCCCACCAGGTCACCGATCCCACCAGCCTGCAATCCATCCTGGCGACCTATCGACCTGGCCAACACGTCAAGATCACCTGGACCGACCAAGAAGGTCAATCGCAGTCCGCCACCGTCGTCCTGAGCGCGGGCCCTGCCAACTGACGAACACCGGCCCAGATCACCGCCGGCGATCGCCGTGCTCGGGCTGACCTCAGGGTCCGGCCCCGTGCACCGGGGCATCGAAAAAGCCCCTGATCTGCGTCTGCGCAGATCAGGGGCCCTTCGGTTCGCCGCGACGTGGCTACGAACGCGCCGAGACCACGCGAAAGTGTTATGCGCTCATGCGCCCACGCCGCAGCGCTGGCGTGCAGGGCCGGCCCTACCGCACGTCGGTTGATTTATCTGGGTCATCCTTGCCGCGCCGGCGCCTTGCCGTTCTCGCCAAGCGCGATCCTCACGTGCGGGTCATGGGTCCGCCGAAGCGGCTACTGCTCGTCACCTCGACCGCCTCGACCTGACGCCGACATGTCCAGGCATGCTCCGCTGCCCGACCCGACCGGCCAGGACGTCCGGACCGCACCACCGTTGCCGCTCGGGGGCCTCTCACGGTGCGACCGAGTCAGGCGGGCGTCGTCAACCATTCGGCCGCTGCTTCCAAGGCGTCCTGGTCGGTGGTGACGCCGAAGTGATCCAAACCGTCACGGACGGTAATCCGAACGCGCTCACCAGCGGCCGGATCACGATCGACGAGTGCCCGTCGGAAGTCCTGCGCGTTACCCGCTGGGATGTGATTGTCCTCGCCGCCGAGCTCAAAGGCGATGCCGACGTCCCGCAGATAATGGTCGAGGTGCCGGACTGGATCGAGTTGTGCGGCGAACCACGCGGAATAGGGATCAGCTTCGCCCTGGTCAAGAAGGTCAGCTGAATCGGTAAGGCTGCGCATGCCGGGTCGCTCCCAACTCGGGGTGGACCCGACGGCCGCGACTCGGCGGATCCGATTGTCTACTCCGGCAAGTGCAATTGCCACGTCGCCGCCCATCGAGACGCCACCGGCGAGCACTGGACCTACTCGGTCGAGCCGGTGCTGTGCCCACGTCAGCACGCGCATGGATTCCAGGGTGGTCCGGCCCAACAGCGGCCACATCCGCAACCGGAACGCCGCCAACACCTCGGCGGCGAAGACCCGCGCGTCCGTCGCCGTGGCGCGTCGGCCGTGCTCCGGCGGATCAAAGCTCACAACCGGGTGCCCCCGCTCCGCCAGCCGAGTCATCGTGGGCCGTTCCTTCTCGGCCGACCCACCAAGGTGGCTGAGCCACAGCACGAGCTCCCGGTCCGCGGACAGGGTCTCAGGAATCAACAACACCACGGGGATGTCATCGACGACATCCTCAATTACGCGCATGCCCACTGATTCTGGATGAGCCGGCCCCCTGTGCGCTAGCGAGGCGCCGAGTCGCACAGCGACTCAGACTCGGCGCCAGCGACTCTCGGTTCCTCAGCCTGCTGACTGTCCACGGGCCCATGACCCCGACCCAGCTCGTCGAGGCCAACAGCCTGTCCAGCGGCGCGGTCAGCGGCGTCCTGCAAAAAGTGGGGAGTCACCCGCGGTCCGTACGTTCCGTGTCGCAGCTGGTCTCAGAACGGTGGTGTCACCGACGGTGCCTTCTGTGTGAGCCGATCCCCTGGTGGGCGTTGCAGACTCGGGGCGGGTGATCATCTCGACCACGGCCCATTCGACGTCACTGTCCGGTCCGAGTTCACGATCAAGACGGGCGGCCTTCTCCAGGAGGGCACTGAGCCCCTTGATGGGTACACGCGGTGTCACGCCGCACCCCGAACACCACGGTGTACGCATCTCAGCGGGTCCGTCATACGTCGGTCTTCGGGGTCGCCTGCACCACAACAGCAGGCACCGCCGGCTGGCCCGTCATTTCGGGCAGAATCCCGAGCGCGGGGTTCACCGTGAGCACAATGGGGGGCGCAATGGCGTGATCGATGTTCTCGGCAGCCTGTACGAGCCACGCGACGACGCTGGACATCGATCGCTGCTCCACCAAGGCAGGTAGTTGCGTCCAGTACTGCAGGTAGGCCTCCTGCAAGCGGCCCTCAGGGCGATCACCCTGCAAAGCGACCAGGTGGGCATAGACCAGGCCGGTCGTCATGTCGTAGATCTGCGCGAACGCGGCCCGGTCTCCACCGGCAGCAGCCGGCACCTGACTGCCCCACCGTCGCTCCATCGGCAAGGTGTACCAGCCAAGACGGTGCCGCGGTCGCTTAGTAGGTGCGTTCCAGGAATTGAGTCCAACCTGACATCTGCGCAGCGGTGACGTCACTGGAACCTGCCGCTCGTAGCGGCGATGGTGCGCAAGGTCTGTTGCAGTGCGGCCATTTCCTCAGGGGCCAGACCAGTGGCTTCGGTGATGACGGCCCGGATGTGGGGCTCCTGCTCTTGCAGCGCGGCGCCGGCCTCGGTGACGGAGACGGTCACGACCCGTTCGTCCCGGCTACGGCGAGAGCGCGTCACCAGACCGGCTCGTTCCATCCGCCGCAGCAGCGGGGTCAGCGTGCCGTAGTCCAAGCGCACCGCCTCGGCCAACTCCCCGATGGTCGGCTGCGGGGTGCGCCACAAAACGATGAGAACCAGGTACTGCGGGTATGTGAGGTGGAACTGCGACAGCAGCCGCCGGTACACCGCGGTGACAGCACGAGAAGCCGCGTACAGGTCGAAGCAGACCATCGACTCCAACGCGGGGTCCGGGGCTGGCGTGGTCGTGGTCATTCGATCCAGTCTGTCGGCGATAGAAAAACTTGTGTGCAAGTATCTTGCATGCAAGGTGAGATATCAAGTGGTGAGGAGAACGTGATGACGCAGTCCCTTCGCGTGCTGGCGTTGGTGTGCAGCCTGCGCGACAGTTCGTCCGATTCCAGCAGTGATCTGCTGGCCCGCCAGCTCATCGAGCAGATGCCCGACGTGGAGGCCACCGTCGTCCGTGTCGCCGACCATGACGTCAAGGCCGGCGTCGAAGCCGACATGGGCGACGGCGACCAGTGGCCACAGATCCGGGACCAGCTGATCGCGTCCGACATCCTGATTCTCGCCACCCCCACCTGGATGGGTCAGCCCAGCAGCATCTGCCAACGCGTCCTGGAACGCCTGGACGCAGAACTGTCCGAGACCGACGAGCAGGGTCGTCCCCTGACGTTCGGCAAGGTGGCCATCGCGGCCGTCGTCGGCAACGAGGACGGCGCCCACCACATCAGCGCCATCGTCTTCCAATGCCTCAACGACGTCGGGTTCAGCATCCCCGCGCAAGGAGTGAGCTACTGGAACGGCGAAGCCATGCACGCCACCGACTACAAAGACCTCGACGCCACCCCCGAGAAGACCGCGAGCACCACCAAGGTCGCCGCAGCCAACGCCGTCCACCTGGCACACCTCCTGCAGGCGAACGCCTACCCCGCCACCAGCTGACAGCCCTGACGAGCCCGCGGAGTCGCGGATTCGTCAGCACTTCACCCCAATCCGGTTGCGATCCCATCCGCTGCCCTGGGCCGGTTCCAACTACACGACACCAACCATCAAGGAGACACTCACATGTTCGACAAGAAGACCAACATCGCCTCGCAGGAAGCCTTCGGCGAGGCGGTCAACACCGGCAACCTGGACGCGTTCGACCAGCTCGTCGCACCCGACGCCGTCGACCACGACCCCGCACCCGGCCAGGGCACCGGCCCCGAGGGCTTCAAGGCGATGTTCACCGACATGCGGACCGCGTTCCCCGATCTGCACGTCGAGGTCGAGACCCTGGTCGCCGACGATGACCAGGTCGCGTTCGCCTACACCCTGACCGGCACCCACAACGGGCCGTTCCAGGGCCACGACGCCACCGGCAAGGCGTTCCAGGTACGCGGAGTCCAGATCAGCAAGTTCGCCGACGGCAAGCTCGTCGAACGATGGGGCAGCAGCGACGAACTCGGCATCATGACCCAGCTCGGCCTGGTCTGACCGACTCGACCGCTGACTGATGCGACCACTTGCATAGTGGAAGCATCAGTCAGCGGCCCGGAACCGATCCTCATCAGTAGCTCAAGTCGCGTGGTGCTCTGGTGCACACCTACGCCATTCGAATGGCACCCACCAGTTGAACCAATGCACCTGTCGGTGGCGTCATGCCAACCCGCCGTCAACGGCGATCATTTCTCCGGTGATCCACCGAGCGGCGTCGGATGCAAGGAAGGCAACCACATCGGCAATGTCCTGGGGTTCGCCCAGACGACCCAGTGCCGTCGCGGCGATGGTTTTCTGGGCCTCGCCGGTGCTGTCGGCCCGGTCTGTCCACATGGCCGTGCGGGTCGCGCCCGGCAGCACACTGTTGACGGTGATGTGGCGCGGGCCGAGCTCTTGAGCTGCGGCGCGTACCAGCTGGTCGCCGGCCGCCTTGCTCGCCGCATACAAGCCCCCGCCTGGGCGCGGCGCCAGACGGGAGCGAGAAATGACAATGATTCGGCCGCCTGCGGTCAACCGGCGCGCTGACTCGCGTAACACCGCGAACGTGGCCCGGGTGTTGACCGCAAACACGGTCTCGAACTCAGCGTCGGTGACATCCGCGATCATCGCGGTGTGTCCTACCCCCGCATTGCTGACCACGACATCCACTCGGCCGAAAAACTGCTCCGCGGCATCAAACAGACGGCGTACCTGATCCGGATCGCCAACATCGGCCTGAACCGCTGTAGCCCGTCCCCCGCCGTCGATGATCGAGGCAACGACGCTGTTGGCAGCCGCTCGGTCACTGCGGTAGTTCACCAGCACGCCGAAGCCGTCCGCGGCCAGCCGAACGGCAATCGCCGCGCCGATTCCGTGAGATGCCCCGGTCACCAGGGCCGCCTTCGCTTCTCTCATTAGCTCTTCAGTCCGATGGTCGTGGTGCGGTTCTAGAGTCCGTTTCTGAGTGCTGAGAGTGGCTCGTTCTTCCAGCCCACGTTTACAGTGTGGCGTTGTTGGGCGTCGAGATACCCGATGTGAAGTGGTGGTTGGCTCTCGGCCGGTGGGCACCTGACCCTGCGGGCCGCGCAGGTCAGGTGCCCGCCGACGTCGGCGGATCAGGGGTGCAACAGCACTTTGGTCCACCCGTCGATCGCCCGGTGCCCATGGCCTGGCCCTTGAAGAAGAACGTGCCGAAATCGAACCCGAACTTGCCCTCCTTGGCGAGGTCATCTTCGGCCTCGGGATCCTCGGGCACGAAGACGCCAACAACCCCAATGCGCCCGGTGGGTCGCACAGCCTGGATCAGGCTGTTGATCGTCAGACCCGGTCGCTCCCGCCCTTCGTGGTCGTGCGCCTGGTAACCCACAGCCTCCACGCCCTTGTCAGCGCCCTCACCACGGGTCGCGTCCAGGATCTGCTGCACGGCGTCGCCCTTGCTGTCGTCGATCGGGGTCGCGTCCAGTTGCTCGGCCAGCTTCAACCGGTCGGCCTGACGGTCGACCACGAACACCTGGTCCGCGCCGCGCAACCGCGCCGACATCGCCGCCATCAGCCCCACCGGGCCGGCGCCCCAGATCACCACGGACTCCCCGATCCCCACCTGCGCGAGCTCGGTGCCGTGATACCCCGTCGGCAGGATGTCGGACAACATGACGTAGTCCTTCTCCTTCTCCCGCGCGTCCTCGGGCAGGACCAGGGCGTTCCAGTCCGCGTACGGCACCCGCAGCAGCTCCGCCTGTCCCCCGTTGTAGGGGCCCATGTCGGCGTACCCGTACGCCGCGCCGGCGTTTCCGGGGTTGACCGTCAGGCAGAAACCGGTCCGGCCCGCCTCGCAGTTCTTGCAGAACCCGCACCCGATGTTGAACGGCAGGCACACCATGTCGCCAACTTTGACCCGATCGACACCCTCACCGACCTCGATGACCTCGCCCATGTTCTCGTGACCAAGGACCTTGCCCTCCTCCACGTCGGTACGGCCCTTGTACATGTGCAGGTCGCTGCCACAGACGCGGTCCGTTCCCTGATCGAGGTAGGCCCGGCGTCACCACGAGCGAACCCGCGCGCGCCACCGGGCGGGTTGATGCACGCACCAACCGACCACCAGACGGGTGCAAACCGACTAAGAATTAGTAGTCAGTGCTCGGGGGATGTTTCCGCCGAGCCAACGACGACCATTCGCCGCGTTCGCCCTCTTCGGCCGGTGTGGGCGCGAGGACGTTGCCCGGGGTCGGCGCTGAGCCAGATCGACGGAAGATCACCCGTCGCGATACCGGTCCGATGATCCGGTCGTAGAAGAACGGCAGCGCACGAAAGCCGAGAACGGTGATCTTGTTGGTGGGCCCGACGTCGACGGACCGGCGGGGTCGGTTGATGCATTCCGCCACGGCACGAGCCATGGCCTGCGGAGCGAGGACCGGTGGCGGAGGGGCGACATGCCGACCCGAGTAATTGGCTGCGAGGTCGTAGATCGGCGTGTCAATTGCTCCTGGAGAAATGACGCTGATTTCCACACCCGGCAGGTCGCGGGTCTCCAGCTGCAACGTGCGCAGCAGCCCCAACTGAGCCCACTTCGCAGTGACGTACGTCCCCAGCTCGGGCACGGCGATCCTGCCCAGCAACGAGTTGACCACGATCAGCGAGCCGCCGCGCTGGCGACGAAACACCGGCAGAACCGCGCGTGCAAGGTTGGCGGTGCCGTGCACAGCCACATCGACGGTGCGCTCGAACACCTCGGGCGGAACGTCCTCGACCCGCCCATAGGCCATGACCTGAGCAGTGTGCACGACAACGTCCAACCGGTGGTGACGTTCGAGGATGCCTGACACCACGGCATCGACAGCTGATGCATCGAGCAGGTCGGCAGGCGCGCTGAAGGAACCGTCGCCCAGCAGTGCCACGACGTCGCGCAGACGATCGGCGTCGCGAGCCGTCAGGATGACCTGGTATCCCAAGCCCAGCAACTCGCGTGCCGTGGCGAGCCCGATGCCGGAGGACCCGCCGATGATGAGAGCGACACCCGCGCCGCGTAAGGGATCGGCGGGGCTCATCGCGGTGCCAGGTGGTCAGCGGCTCGGGCCGCCAGTGCCATGATCGTCAGTCCCGGATTGGCTGCGCCCTGCGTGGGCAGGATCGAACCGTCGACGACGAACAGATTGTCGACCCCGAACACCCGGTAGGACGGGTCGACCACACCGTCCGGTGCTCGGTGGGCCATCCGGGCGCCCCCGACGAGATGCGCGAAACGCTGGATGGTCATCAGCTCCTCGGCGCCCGCCGCGCGCAGGATGTTCTCCATGCTCTGGGTGGCCGCTCGAATCAGGGCTTTGTCGTTGTCGCAGAGGGAGTAGTCGAAACGAGCAACGGGCAGGCCATGGCGGTCCTTCTCCTCCGCGAGGGTGACTCGGTTCCCGTGCTGGGGTAGGAGTTCGGCCAGCGCACCGATGGACGCCCAGTGGACATAGTCCCTCATGTACTCCCGTAACGGGGCACCCCAGTGCCCTTGTGCCGCAACGTGTTCGGACCATGTCACCGGAAGCGGGCCGACGGTCTGCAGCGACCAGCCGCGCTTGTACGCCGCGGCGGGATCGGTCTCGTAGAAATGCTCGCTACTCGCCTCAGGCACCTGGGCCTTGTACATCCGCACCTCGTCGCGGAAGCGTCCGGCGGTCTGCGGCGCGCCCTGCACCATCAGATAGCGCCCGAGCTGATCATGGTCGTTGCCCAGGCCGTCCGGGTGGTCCCTGGTGGCCGACAGCAGGAGCAGGCGGGGAGTCTCGATGCTGTACCCGGCCACCGCGACCGCCCGTGCGCGCTGCCGGTGCTCCACACCGTCCTTGAAATACGTGACACCGCAGGCCGCGCCGGTCCGCTCGTCCACGAGCACCCTGCTGACGTGACTGTGGGCGCGCACCTCCGCGCCGTGCGCCAAAGCATCCGGGATATGGGTGATCAGGGGGCTGGCCTTGGCGCCCACCTTGCACCCCTGCTGGCAGAAGCCGCGATAGATGCAGTGCGAGCGGTTGCCGAACCGTCCGTTGGCGATCGCGACCGGGCCCACCCGCGCCGGCACACCGGCCGCCTCGCACCCCGATAGGAAGACCGACCCGTTGCCTCCGACCGGGTGCGCGTGGTGGGCGTAGGTGTGCGGGTCGCCCCAGGGCCAGTCCTGCCCCGAGACCGGCAGCTCCTGCTCGACCTGCTCGTAGTAGCCCCGCAGGTCCTCATAGGAGATCGGCCAGTCGACCCCGACCCCGTCCCGGGAGTGGGTGGCGAAGTCCGAGGGGTGCAGCCGCGGCACGAATCCGGAGTAGTGCACCAGGGACCCGCCGACCCCGCGCCCGGAGTTGTTGGAGCCGAGCGGCACCGGGTCCGAGCCGCCGATGACGCGCGGTTCGGTCCAGTAGAGGTTGTGCGACCCGCGTTCGTCGCTGACCCAGTCCGCGTCCGGATCCCAGAACGGCCCGGCGTCGAACGTCACGATGCTCCACCCGCGGCGGGCGAGCCGTTGGGTCAGCACGGAGCCGCCGGCGCCGGCGCCCACCACGACCAGGTCGACCTCGTCGTCCTGGTCGAAACGGCGCATGTCGCGGCGTAGTTCGTGGTTGACCCGAGAGCTGCCCGGTGGGACCAACCAGGCGGACTCGTTGGTCTGCCGTAGGTCGTGGTAGCTGAACCGGGTGCTCATGCCTGTCCGCCGCCCTGGCGGCCGCTGATCGCACCAGGCGGTGGGGCGCGGTGCCCCGTCAGGGTCTCGTGACGGTCTCGGGCTCGTTCGATCCGGTCCGCGAACGCCACGGGGTCGCCGTCCTCCTGGTCGGCGACCTCCCAGCGCTCCCGGGCGTCCAGTCCGACGTTCTTGTATCCGCGAGGGTAGGCCGGCCCGCCGAAACCGATCTCGTTCCAGGCCCAGGGATGGGAGTAGAACGCCGCGCAGGCGTATCGCGTCCACAGACTCCAGACCCGGTGGGCTGGCCAGTCGTGCCACGATCGCTTGTGGACGGATGCCTCGTTCATGGCATGGATCAGCGCGGCCTGGTCACCAGGCCCGAGCCGGCCGAACCCGGTGCCGTGGGTCTGCTCGGCGTCCTGATCCAGGGCGGCGAGCGTGTCGCGCCACGCCTGGGGGTCGGGTGGCATGTCGTCGTAGCGCCACCCGTCGGTCTCCCCTGCGGCCAGCCGCGCGTCGATCAGCGCGACGACCGGGACACGCGGCTCGGTGTCCTGCTCGAGCAGGAGATCGCACAGCGGCGTCGCCACGGCGTTCTCGGCCGCGGTGAAGAAGGCCAGGTCGGTGTGCGGCTGCAACCGGGCGAGGACCACACCGGCTGTCACGTCATCCCAGCGCGGCACTTCGTCCAGCACGTCGAATCCGGGAAACCGGCCGCGGCCCTGCGGCGTGACGCCGTGACGGTTCGGCGCGCGATAGGGCATCAGAATGCTCGTTCCCGACGCAGCACCGACGCCAGCAGACCCATACCACCCACGAGCGTGGTGATCAACGGCGCGAGCACGGGCGGACCCATCTCGAAGTTGTACGCCGCCATCTTCAGCCCCCCGGCTTCTGGGCCACACCCTTGAGGTGCAGGTAGGTGCCCTGCAGCCCGTTGGCGACGACCAGCGCGCTGGCGACGGGCAGCACGACCTGTGCGGCGCGTTCGCTCCACACTGCGGCGATCCCTGCCGGCACCAATGTGGGCACTACGACGATCGGGATCCACATCAACTTGTTGCCGAAGCTCGCGGAGTCGTGGGAGACGTAGATCTCGAGGGTGGTCACCACCGCGCCACCGGCCGTCAGCCCGGCGAGGGAACGCTGGAAGTGACCGGTACGCACGTTCTCCAGCGCCAGGGCGGCCAGGCCGACCACCTGTCCTGGGACGGTGGGACTGGCGTCAAGAAGCTTCATGGGGTCTCCTGTCGGTCATGGCGAACCGTCTCTAGCAATCGGCGCCCGCCGGGGGCAACGTGCAGAACTGTCCGCGCGAGGTGGTCGCGCCGCCGGTCGTGGTCAGGGGTGGTCAGTCCCCCGTGTTGTAAGTCGCGGTAGCCGATCGCGGCCCAGGTCAGGGCGATGAACCCGTCGGTCAGTCCGGCGCGCGCCCGTGAGCGGTCCGCTATCGCCAGACCAACAGCGGTGCACGCGTGCGCCAGGTCGACCCACACCCCCATGGCGAGCACCTCGGGGCTCGGATCGAGCCCGGAGAGAGCAGCCTGCCCAAGTTGTCGCGCGCCCAGCACCCTTGTGATGACAACGCTCTTCTCATCGTTCGTCGCGTGGACGTGGGACAGCGTGGCGCCCGGCGCGAACAGCAACGCGCCGCCCCACGCGGCACGACCGATCTCGATGATGCGCACTGTCATTCGAGTTCCTCTCCGACGTGAGGCCGACCGACCGGCGCCGTCGTCATGGTGCGGCCTGCGCTGCGCGTAGTGCGGCGATGCACTGAATGTGCGACAGATGGCTGAGAGCCTGCGGGAGGTTCCCCATCTGCTCGTTCGTGCCCGGGACGCACATTTCCGACATCAGACCGAGCGGGCCGGCAACGATCGCCAGCTCGGACAACAGTCCTTCCGCCTCCTCCACGCGCCCCACGTTCACCAGCGCGTGCACCCGCCAGAACGCGCACGCCGTGAACGTCTCCTCCTCGGAATGCACGCCGGTGTAGCGGTACAGAAGGGGGCCGGCACTCAGCTCGGCACTCAGCGCGTCGATGGTCGAGGACATCCGAGGCCCCCGGTCGAACCCCATCTGTGCCCCCAACAGCACGGATACGTCCAGATCATCGGAGCCCGCGTAGAACGTGTAGGCCTGCTTCTGCTCCGACCAGCAGTGCGTCTGAACCCACGCCTTGATCACCGCGGCCTCCTGACGCCATCGGTCCCCCGGCCCGGCGAGGTGGCCGGCAGCAGCCAGGCGAGCAGCTGCATCGAGCGCCCGCCAACAGTTCATCTTCGAGGAGGTGTACGGCCGGTCGGTATGCAGCTCCCAGATGCCGGCATCGTCATGTCGCCACACGTCTGCGCATCGGTCGGCGAGGTCGGCCAACTCCCGCGCGGAGCGGATATCCAGCACATGACCGCCGAATACCCAGTCGGCGACGGTCCCGAACAGATCCCCATAGATGCCCAGCTGAGTCTGACCGGCAGCACTGTTGCCGATCTGCACCGGCAGGCTGTGTCGGTACCCGGGCAGGTCGGGCGTCCGGACGCCGTCGGGCTCGTGACCGCTCAGGGTGTACATCACGTGTACGTCGGGTCCGTTGGCGCGAATCGCGTGCAGCAACCATGCGACGGCGGCGTGTACCTCTTCCTCCAGACCGAGCGCGGCCATGGCGTCGATGGTCAGAGCCGCGTCGCGGATCCACGAGAAGCGGTAGTCCCAGTTCTTGGGGCCACCGATGCTCTCCGGGAGCGACGTTGTCACAGCGGCTGCGACAGCCCCCGTCTCAGCGATCATCAAGGTCTTGAGCGCCAGCGCGCTGCGCACGACCTGCTCGCGTCCCGCACCAGCCCATCTCACCCGCGAGGACCATTCCCGCCAGCTGTCGGCGCTGACGTCGATCCTGTTGTCTATAGCATCGATCTTGCACATGAAGAGCGGGTCGGCGTCCGCAGCCACCACACCGATGACACGGCGTTCTCCCTTGGCAACCCGGAAGACGGCCTCCACCCGGTCATGAGAGACGCGCGGTCGGATTTGCGAGCTGTGCCGCAGCCCCATGGTGAGGGTCCCGGCGTGCAGGATGGGCCCGCGCGCATCGTCCTGTACCCACGGCTCCCAGGCACGCAGTCCGTCGCCGGGTCGGACCAGGAGTTCCAGTTCGACCTCCCCCTCCAGGCCTTCCACGCGCCGTGCCAGTTCACTCCACGGCAGGGCGCCGGCGGTGCCGGAGTTCAGCGAGTCGGTGACCCGGACGCGGCCGGACGACGTCGACCAGATCGACTCGGTGAGGTTGGTGTGCGGCAGGTAACGGCGCTCGCACGTTGCGTTCTCATCCGTCGGTCGCAGTGTCAGCGACCCGCCACGCACCGGATCGAGCAGAGCCGCAAACGGCGGCGTCGAATCCAGTCGCGGCGCGGCCCACCAGTCGACCGACCCGTCTGCCGCCACCAGCGCAACGCCCCGGCCGTCGCCGAGCACCGCGTACGAGCCGATCGCGGCAAAACCGTCCGGGTCGCGCACGGCTACCGACGCGTTCTTCTCGTCCATGTCGGCGGTCAAGACCGCAGGCGCGCCAACACCGCGGCACCGGCGGCAATACCGGCGCCGGCTCCGAGCAGGCTGGCGACCCTGTTCTTGGCAACGAACGACACCGGATCGTGCTGCGCCGCCTTGTGGGAGAACTCACCGCGGGCGCCGCGGTCCTCCTCGACGTCCCGTGGCTCGAAGACGTTGGAGCCCCAACGCGGTTCGCCCCGGTCGGTTTGTTGGGACGCCACTCCCTTCTTCCCGAGATACCAGTCGATGAAGGAGGGCACCACCCGGTTGCCGAGGATGGTGTAGGCCGTGGAGATGCCGACCCACATGTTGCGACGGGGGTGCTCGGCGCTGAACCGGATCGCGCTGGCGCAGACCTCGGGCTGGACGATCGGCGAGACCGGCATGGGGTGGTGCGGCATCTTGTTCAGGTTCCAGTTGAACTGGGTCGTGTTCACCCCCGGCAAGGTCACCAGGCCGATCGTGACGTTGCTGCCGGTCGCGTTCAGTTCTGTGATGATGGATTCGGTCATGCCCTTGATCGCATGCTTGGCACCGCAATACGCCGACTGCAGTGGAATGGACCGGTAGGCCATCGCGGAGGACACGTTGACGATCGACCCGCGGTCACGCGGCCGCATCACACGCAGCGCAGCTCGAACGCCGTTCACCTGTCCGAAGTAGGTCACCTCGGTCATTCGCCGGTACTCGTCGGGATCGGTATCCCAGAAGTACGCCAGCGCCCCGACGAACGCGACGTTCACCCACACCCCGATCGGACCTAGCTCGGCCTCGACGCGGTCTGCTGCTGCATCCACCGCGTCGTGATCGGCCACATCGCACTCGATCGTCAGAGCTCGCCCTCCGGCTGACTCGATATCGGCTGCCGCACCCGCAAGCCCTGCTGCCCCCCGGGCAAGGACCGCCACGTCGTACCCAGCTATTGCGAACTCACGAACACAGGCGCGGCCCACACCGGCACTCCCCCGGTGACGACGACGATTGGACGGGGGCGATGTTGTGACATGAAGACTCCATCGGACTGTCATTGCTACCAGCGTGATTCGCAACCCTGTCGCGGGCTCCGCAACTTGGCCACTCGGGTGGCGATGCCCTCCCGAGTGCGCCCTGGGCATCACGCCAGAGCGTCGCCTTCACATTTCACCCCAAGGCAAGACAGGGCACCACGCCCTTAGGGGTGGTACCTCGACTGTCGCCGCCGAGCGCGGGCCGTGAGTGGATGCTGCGCCGATCTAGGTGCCGCTCGTCGGTCGGTACGAGGAGCGTGCGCAACCGGCCGGCCCGAGTCGCGCGCCCCGTACACAACGCGCATTCCCGGATGCCTTGAGCGCATCTGCCCAGCACCACAACGGGCCGCGGCCATGTCGTGAGGACGGCCGGGACCCGGCTGAGCGCGGGTTACTGGCCGGGGCGCAACAACGTGATGGAGTTGATCGGGTACAGGTCGAGATCGACGTACGTGTAGGCGTTCATGGTCGATCGGCGATGGGTGCCGTTGTAGCCGTAGTTGAACGCCATGCGGGCCCCACCGTATTGGTTGTTGAAGACGTAGTGGTTGCCGTACTGGTTGGACAGATTGTGCGCTCCGTAACTCCAGTAGACCCCACCGGCCTCGGGGTGGCCGCCGTTCCACCCGGCATTCTGCGGGTAGATGCAAACGGCCCCGTACGGGCAGCCCTCGTAGGTACCGCCCGCGTGCGCCGCGGGCGCTACGACGGCGGCCCCGGCTAGCACCGTCCCGGTGACCGCGACCGTAGCAAAAGCAGACCTCATCGACATGCGCATATGTTCGTCCCCTCATTTCGTGCGGCGACACCGCAGCCGCCGCTACAACCGTCTTACACCCATCGCTACGGACCACGGTTGCTTCTTCGCAAAGCAGTCAGGTCTTCACAGCCGAAGACCTCGTCGCACGGATGCCAGGACACATGCGACCGCAGCGCAGACCCCTCCGGTCGGGTCATCCACTAACATCGGCGACTGCGTCCGGAGAGCGTCTCGGCACCAAAAGCGTTTCGTGCTAAGGGTTTTCGCCCACCTAAGCGCAACCACGGGATCGGCGCCGCGGACCCGCCCGGGTCGGTAGTTCAGGAGAGTGCCACGATTCCGATGATGATGAGGACGAGCCCGATAAGGCTCATGACGGTGCCGATGATTCGTGTGACCCGAAGGCCGGCCGCGCTGGGTTCGAACGCCTGCTTGTTCTTGAACTGCCAGCGTCGCATCCGGTAGCCCCAGTCGGGCTTGAGGCTGTTGATACCGCCGATCAGGAACAGCGCGATGCCGGCGCCGAGAAGTTGGGCACCAGGATGGTGATGCGTCGTAGACGCACTGATGAGACTCAGCAAGTTGCCTCCTACGAACGGTCATACCGCGAACGTCACTGCCAGCGTTGATCCACCCCGCACTCCACGACCGTTTACGAAGCTTCGACGCCGCTCGTGAACCGGCGTCATCCCAGGACCGTGGCGCGATCGTAACCACAAGCCCGACCCCGGGGACTGGAACAGCAAATCTCAGGAAGCACCCGGGACCGTCAAGTGCATCACTGAATCCGAGGTGGACTGGCACCTCCATCGCAGCTGCGCGTCGGGAGCCGGACCCGAGACAATGTCGCTTTGAGTCCGCCAGGTCGTAGGCCACCGCGCTTCTGAAGGACGCCTACCCTGGCGTTCCACGCTCCGCGTGCCGATCCGTCAGCGCCGATGGGCGACGATGACCATCACCGGCGCCCTCTCAGTCAACGGAGTCCGGTCCCAATCGCCTCAGACGATATAGACGTCCAAACCCGACGCCTTCGAGTAGCTCTCAAGAGTTGGGCGAAGAAGCCGCCGCGCTCCTCAATGCGGCCGGGCAGAAAACCGGTTGTGTGGATCTGGCCAGCAGCGGCCCGGGTGGCCAGCCCAGTCCCTCGTATCCATCAACTCACAACGAACTCGTGCGCCTCGTCCACTACTGAGAGGCGTCACGCCGTCGGTCAAGGCCATGGACCAGCAGGCGCAGCCCCGCCTCGAACGCCTCGTCCGGGTCGATCGCCGAACCGACGCCGGTCGGCTCCGGTTCGGCATGGGCCTGCTCCTCCAGAACGCCGCCGACGGTAAAGCGGCTGGCCGCCAGCATCGCCATCTGCGCGTCGCGTTCTGGTACACCGTATGCGACGAGGAACGCGAACTTGCCCTTCAACCGGTCCAGCCCCTCGGCGCTGGGGAACGTCCCCGCATGCAGCCGTGCCCCGTCCCGGTGATGCAGCAGCGTGCGTCGAAAGCTGCGGTAGTTGTCGGTGAACCAGGACTGCCAGTGATGCCACTGGCGGGTAGTTCCATCGCGGCCAGGGGCGCGAGAGCAGCCTCGGCCATGGCGGTCAGAAGATCCTCCTTTCGCTTGAAGTGCCCTCGGCTGGAAACTCGCGGCCACCATCAACGGGTGGGCTCCCGAAGGCCTGCTGAGCACCTACACCGCGGAACGACACCCGATCGGGCCCAGGTCCTGGACTGGACCCGCGCACAGGTGGCCCTCATGCGCGGCGACGAAAGACCATCCAGCTACGTCGCGTCGTAGAGGACGATCTGCTGTCGAACACCGCCGCCACAACTCACCTGGTCCTCACCACCTCCGTAGTAGCCCAGCGCTACGACGTAACACCGTTCGGGGGCGTCGCTGCGGCACACATGCTCGTGGGCCAACTCATCGGGGACACGTCCCTGCAAGACGGCAGCCGACTCGCCGCGCACTTCCGCACCGGCCGATTCGTCCTACTCGATCGGCTCGGTGGCGCCCTCGCCTACGCGGCCGACAGCTGGGCGGAGCGCGTGGTGACCGTCACTGAGGACGCCGCAGCAGCCGGTTGCCCCGACCTCTACCGACCGGTGACGGGTCTCTTGGTCCGCCCTGACGGGATCATCGCCTGGGCCACCGAGGAGATCGAGTCCACCGACCTCCGAGAGTGCCGTGCCGGGCTAAGAGCAGCACTGCACAAGTGGGCGGGCGCACCGTTCCGGGCAGAGCCGACATTCATGTCATGACCGTGCATTGCCTGACAAGGTCTCCATCCGCAGTGCGTGCAATGAAGTGCCTCCGCACGCTGGTGCGGCCGCTTGATCCCGTAGCCGGTCGCGCCCCCTCGCGAACGTCGCGCAGGACGACCTGTGCACACCCACGCGGCCGAACGCCGGGTACCCGGCAGATACTGCGCGCAGCCCCGCGTCCAGTCAGCACGCGGGCTAATGCAAGCCCGCCGCTCGTAGATGCGTCGTCCCTGCGGCCAACGGTGCCCTTGAAGCCCCGACGATGCATAGCCGATGCGAACGAGAATGAGTAAGGCCCCTGAACTGCGTTTTCGCAGTTCAGGGGCCTTACGTACCAGCTCCCCCGGTTGGACTCGAACCAACAACCCTCCGGTTAACAGCCGAATGCTCTGCCAATTGAGCTACAGGGGACCGACGCCCTTCGGCGCGAGGTGAACTTTAGCAACGCCGGGCGGCGCACACAAAAGCAGCGCGCCGGTGAGCTGCGCCGGTCCGATGAGAGCGTGCGTCAGAGACCGACCTGATCGCGCAGTTGCGCGGTCAGCTGGTCGATCCGTGCGAGCACTGCCGGGTCGTCGGCGGGAGTCTGGCGACCGAGCACCGTCTGCTCGAAGAGCCGGCCGTCGCGCAGATCCTTGCGGATGACGACCCGCCCGGACCGGCGCGGGCCTGGCAGGTCCAATGGCGACGCCAGCACGACGCTCGCCTGCACCCGCTCGTGGAAGGTCTCCGGCAGGCGGGTGTCCTGCCCGCGGAAGGTGTACTGGCCGGCGTGCCGGCCGTCGACCCAGGTGACGGTCAGCGTCCAGGTGTCCGGGTCCCACTGACCGGCGTCGACGTCGTACCAGTCGCGTTGCATCACAACGGTGTCCGCAGTCGCGACCACGAACCGGTACGTCGTGGCGACCACCTGCGCACCGGTGTTGTCGTCCCGGGCGAAGGTGAGGACGCGCTCGCCCCGTGCGAGGTCGAGCGCGTCCCGTACGTCGTCGGGCAACTTCGGGCCGCGTCGTGGGCCCAGGCGTTCACCCGATCCGAACACCGGTCAGGACCGGATCCTGCGACCGGTGGCGCCCAGGTAGATCGCGATCAGGATGACAGCCACGATGATGCCCACCAAGAACGGGATCCACGCGATTCCACTGTGATTCCTGTACCCGAGGTAACTCGTGACTCCAGACCCAATAGCCCCTCCGAGGGCACCGAGGATCGTGGTCATGATGCAGCCGAGGTTCTGCTTGCCCGGCATCACCAGTCGCGCGAGCGCGCCGATGATGAATCCGACGACGATCGCGCCGATCACTGTTCCGATCATGGGTGTGGCTCCTTGTCCCTACGATGAACCCGGCGGTCGTTGCCGTCGGGGAATGTCCTGCCCTGACTGTGCACGCACGGCCGGGCTCGTGCAAACCCTGTGTGCAGGAAAGAGGTCAGTCCAGGCTCGCCCGCAACAGCGTGAGGTCCTTCTGCAACTGGAGTGAGCCGCTGCGCGACTCCTCGGGACGATGCCGGATCGGATCGGCGCAATTCGCTCATCGCCGTGTTGATGTCGCCCTGCAGGGCGACCTCGCGCACCCGGACGAGCAGCGAGCGCGCGTACCGCTGCTGCGGTGCGCCCGTGACCGGGTCGAGCCGGGTCGGCAGCGTCGCGACGGCGTACCGGAAGAGCAGCTGGTGCACCACCTGCGGTGCGTTCCCGCGTACGTCGTCCAGCCACGCGGCCGGCGTCCGCTCCCCCGGCGGCCCGGCTGCCATCACCGCCGCGAAGAGCGATCGGTGGGCGGGCGCGGTGAAGTCGGAGTCGCGCACGGCGGCCAGCTCCCGCGCCGGCACGCTCGCGGGGGAACTGCAGGAGGCACTCCAGCAGCTGGGACTCGGCACGCACGATCGGGTCGCGATCATCGGGGGCCGGCATGCCGGGATCGGCCGGTGGTGCGTCGTCGTGGGGAGCGTCGTCGCCGTCCGGCGTGCGCCGGCGGTCCTGGGGGCTGCCCGTGCGCCCGGCACCGCTGCCCGCGCGGGTGACCTCGGCACGCAGATGGTCCTCGGACAGGCCGACCCAGCCGGCCGCCGTCCGCAGGTACTCGGCCCGCATCGCCTGGTCTCGCACCGCGGCGATGATCGGTGCGATGGCGCGCGCGCCCAGCACGCGTCCCTCCGGCGAGTCCAGGTCGAAGCGGCGCAGCGTCGTACGCACCGCGAACTCGAACATCGGTGTCGCGTCGTCCACGAGCGCACGCACGGCGCCGTCCCCGCCGGACAACCGCAGCTCGCACGGATCCTGCCCGTCGGCGGCAACCGCCACGAACGAGCGCGCGTCCCACTGCCCGTCGATTTCAAAGGCGCGCATCGCGGCCTTCTGCCCGGCGGCGTCACCGTCGAAGGTGTAGATCACCTTGGCCGGCTGCTGATCGGGTGCGTCGCGCAGCAGTCGGCGCAGCGTGCGCACGTGATCGGCGCCGAACGCTGTGCCGCAGGTGGCGACGGCCTGCTCGACACCGGCCAGGTGAGCAGCCATCACGTCGGTGTAGCCCTCGACGATCACCGCCTTGCGGTCGCGGGCGATCGCCTTCTTGGCCAGATCGAGCCCGTAGAGCACCTGGGTCTTCTTGTAGATCGGCGTCTCGGCGGTATTGAGGTACTTCGCCTCGATGCGGTCATCGTCGAAGATGCGCCGCGCGCCGAAGCCCACCGGGTCGCCGGTGATGTCGTGGATCGGCCAGACCAGCCGCCCACGGAATCGGTCGTAGAGCCCACGGCCCCGACCTACCAGACCCGCCAGGACGACCTCGTCATCGCGAAAACCCTTGTCCCGCAGGTGTTGTGCTAGCACTTCACCGCCACGGGGAGCGAAGCCCAGCCCGAAGTGCTCGGCCACCGACCGGTTGAATCCGCGCTCGCGCAGGAAGTCGCGCGCGGTACGCGCGTCGGGCGCGGAGATGAGCGCCTCGGCGTAGAACTCGCTGGCGACGCGATGTGCTTCGACGAGCCGGGTACGCCGACCTGCCCCCTCCTCGCGCGGGCGGGCGCCGTCCTCGTAGTGCAGCTCGATCCCGGCGCGACCGGCGAGCCGCTCCACGGTCTCGGAGAAGGTGAGGTGCTCCACCTCCATCATGAAGGAGATGACGTCGCCGCCCTTGTCGCACCCGAAGCAGTGGTAGGTGCCGTTGTCCGGGCTGACGGTGAACGAGGGCGTCTTCTCGTCGTGGAAGGGGCACAGGCCCTTCAAAGAGCGCGGTCCGGCGGACTTCAATGTCACGTGCTCGCGCACCACGTCCTCGAGCGAGGAACGCTCCTTGACGAGGGTGACGTCCTCCGCCTTGATCAGCCCCGCCACCAGCTACCTCTCGTGCGCCTCGTCGTCGCGGTGATTCTACGGGTGCGCCTCGCGCACCGGTGCGCTCGTCCACAGGGGACCTCGCGCCGCCGTGAGCAGCCCGGACCCACCGGTCAGCCGGCGATGCGGGCGACGACGTCCGCGGCAGGCCCGGTGCGGGCTGATGCCCATCCGCTGCCCGCCCACAGGGCCACCCCTTGCGGGTCCTCCAGTCGGGCAGCCGCAGCTCGCAGTGGCGCCGTCAGCTGATTCACCCCTGGATAGACGGCGGGTGCGGCATCGCCGTAGCGGTCCACGAACTCGTTTCGTAGGCCGCGCGCCGGTCGGCCGCTGAAGGCGCGGGTCACGACCGACTGGTCCAGCGAGGGCTCGGTCAGCCCCGCCCGATGGGCCGCGCTGGTGCCCGCTTCGTCGGTGAGCAGGAACGCCGTGCCGCACTGCACGCCGATCGCGCCGGCGTCGAGCGCGAGTCGAGCCTCCCGGTTGCCCATCACTCCCCCGGCGACGAGCACCGGGAGGCTGGTGACGGTGCGCGTCTCGCGGAGGATCTCGGCCCATTCCCGGTCGAAAGGAATGGTCTGGACCGCGTGGGTGCCGCGGTGGCCGCCGGCCGCATATCCCTGCACGACCAAGGCGTCGGCGCCTCCTCGTGCGGCGCGGGTCGCTTCGTCGGGGTCGGTCACGGTGACCACCACGCAGCTGCCCACGCCGTGCAACCGCTCGACGACCTCACCGTCCGGGACTCCGAAGGTGAACGACGCCAGGGGCACTCGCGCCTGCACGAGTGCGGTGATCTTGTCCTCGTAGGCGTCGTCGTCGGCCCAGTCGACGCGCGGCAACTCGACCTGCAGCTGTCGTGCAAGCGGCGCGAGGCGGTCGCCGTACCGCAGCACGGCCTGCTGCGCGGATGACCCCGGTTGCTCATCGGGCGGTGCGGGCACGAAGACGTTGACCCCGAACGGGCGGTCGGTGAGCGCGCGGGTGCGTTCGATCTGGCGCGTCACGTCCTCCGGCGAGCGGTATCCGGCCGCAAGGAAGCCGGTGCCCCCAGCTGCACACACGGCCGCAACCAACTCCGGAGTGGACGGACCGCCGGCCATGGGGGCCGCGACCACGGGGCGCTGCAGCGCCGGGAACGGGATCATGACCACAGTCTGGCCAGTTCGAGGGCGCGCGGGTCGGTCAGGGACGCGACTTGGTCGATCACGACCCGCAACCGCGCGTCGTCGTCGTTGGCCCGTCGCAGATCCTCGGCGAAGAGCGGATCGAGCCGCGTCGGGTCCTGCAGGTAGGCATCGGCGAGTTGGGCGATGACCTCCTGCTGCATGGCCAGCAGCCGCACCCGGGTCTCGGTGAGCCGTACGAACCGAGCGTTGATCGCCTTGAGCATGACGCACTCGGCCAGCACCGTCTGCGGGATGACTACCCGGGCGGCGTACCGGGTCGCCGGGCCCACGCCGTACCGGTCGCGCGTGGCACCGGTCGCGGCGCTGACGAAGTGACCGATCAGCCGGCTGGTCATGTCCTTCAGCGCGGCGACGGCGGCGCGCGAACGATCGTGTGAGCGGGGTATGACGCCGCTGCCGACCAGGTCGGCCAGCGAGGCGGCAAGCAGCTCGACGTCCAGCTGCGGCGCGTACGTCGACTGCGCGAGCTGCGCCAGGGCAGAGCGTTCCTCGCTCGACCAGAGCGCGTGCAGCGGCACCAGCCCGGAGGTGATGCCATCCTCCACGTCGTGCACCGAGTAGGCCACGTCGTCGGCCCAGTCCATGACCTGCGCCTCGAGGCACGGCTCGCCCGTCGGGGCTCCGGCGCGGACCCAGTCGAAGATCTCCGCATCATCCGCGTAACAGCCGAACTTCGTTGTCTCGAAGGAGCTTTCGCCACGCCGCCAGGGATACTTGGTCGCAGCGTCCAGGCACGCGCGCGTGAGATTCAGGCCCACCGACCGTCCGTCGTCCCGCGCGCGCTTGGCCTCCAGGCGGGTGAGCACCCGGAAGGTCTGGGCGTTGCCCTCGAAGCCGCCGGCGTCCTGCGCGATGCGGGCCAGCGCGTTCTCACCGTTGTGGCCGAACGGCGGGTGTCCCAGGTCGTGCGCCAGGCACGCCATGTCGACCACGTCGGCATTGCAGCCCAGGTCGGCGCCGAACTCCCGGCCGATCTGTGCGACCTCCAGGGAGTGCGTGAGGCGGTTGCGGATCAGCTCGTCGGTGTCGGGCGGCAGGACCTGCGTCTTGGTCGCGAGCCGGCGCAGCGCACCGGAGTGCAGCACGCGGCCCCGGTCACGGGCGAAGTCGTCGCGGTCGGCACGCTTGAGGGCGGGGTCCTCGCGCAGGAAGCGCTCGGTGTCGGCAGAGGTGTAACCCGGCGCGTGGGTGGACTCGAGATCGGCGCCGACGGATCCGCTCATGCGGGCGGGGCGCCCAGGGAAGCGACCACCTGCTCGGTGAACTCCGCGAGCCATCCGCGCTGCCCCGCGTTCCAGTTGTCGGCCACGGGGTCGACCGGGAAGAAGACCCCGGTCTCGTCGGCGCCGACCAGGGCCAGGTCGGGACCGTCCGCGTCGGTCGCCACGCGCCAGGACACCTCGGTCCGCCGCTGCACGTGCTCACCCATCGCGATGCCGATCATCGTGAGCACCTGGGTGGGGTCCGCGCGCTCCGCAGCCGGGGTCTCCTGCACCGAGGTGAAGTAGTCCTCGTACGCCTTCTCCATCGAGGACGCGTCATCGATGTCGATACCGGCCCGCTCGGCGTCAGCGATCCATCCCGTCAGAGCGCGGTGCGCCGCCCGGTCCAGCGGTTGGATGCGGATGTCGTTGTCGCTCAACGTGTCCCCACAGAGTCGTAGCGCACCTGTGCTCGCGCGCGGGCCTTGGCCGCTTCTTCCTCGCGGTTCTTCGCAGGGGCGGTCGTGACGAGGGAGTCGATCAGCTCACGGCTGGCCTCGGTGACCCGTCGTACGGCGCGATCGAACGCTTCCTGGTTGGCGGCGGACGGCTTGGTCGTGCCCGCGATCTTGCGCACGTACTGCACGGCTGCGGCATGGACTTCGTCGTCGGTGGCAGGTGGAGCGAAGTTGTTGAGAGGGCGGATGTTGCGGCACATGCCGTCCAGGCTCGCACATGTTGCCACCCCACCGGGAGCGCCTAGTCTGCAGGCATGCAGCGCGCTCTCCGTCCGCTCATCGGCGCCGCCGCCCTGCACGACTGGTTGACCGGCGAGCGCCCGTCTCCGACCGTGCTCGATGCGCGGTGGGTCCTGGGTGCGCCGAGCGAGCGACCGGCGTACGACGCGGGTCATCTGCCGGGGGCCTCCTGGGTGGAGTTCGAGCAGGTCTGCTCCGGCGAGCCGGGAGCAGGCGGGCGACACCCGATGCCGCAGATCGAGGTGTTCGAGGCAGCGATGCGAGCCGCCGGGGTCGACAACGATCGACCGGTCGTCGTCTACGACCAGGCCAATTCTCTTGCCGCCAGCCGGTGTTGGTGGCTGCTGCGCTACTTCGGCAAGGAGGATGTGCAGGTACTCGACGGCGGCTACGCGGCCTGGACCGGCGCCGGCCTCGAGATCACCACCGACGCCCCCTCCACCGATGGAGACTTCGTCGCCACGACAGGTCACGTCGCGCTGCTCGACGCGGACGGCGCGGCGGAGTACGTCGAGCGTGGGGTGCTGCTGGACGCGCGACCCGCCGCTCGCTACGCCGGCCGGGAGGAGACCATCGATCCGGTCGCCGGGCACATCCCCGGCGCGCTCAGCTCCCCCGCCCTGGAGAACGTCCAGGACGACGGCAGATTCCTGCCGCCGGACGATCTGGCCATGCGGTTCACCGCCCACGGGGTGCGCCCGGAGACCGACGTCGGCACCTACTGCGGGTCCGGCGTGCAGGCGACTCACCTGGCGCTCGCTCTCGAGGCCTCCGGCATCCACCCGCACACGGCGGTCTACATCGGCTCCTGGTCGCAATGGATCACCGACCCCGACCGCCCGATCGATGCGGGGTCCGCGCCACGCTGACGGCGTTCACGTTCGTTGACGGTCTTCGAACGCCGTCAACGGTGGCGAACGCCGTCACCGTCGTGCCGCGCCCCTCAGCCGCCGGAGACGGCCAGCTCGGCGTGCGCGATCTCCGCGTGCTGACGATCATCGATCGATCGCGACGACAGCCAGCCGTCCGGCAGCACGACGCGGCGCTCGGAGCCCGCCCGGCCGCGTTGGCCTTCGGCCGGCTCCCCCGGCCAGGGCTGATCGAGGTCGAGGGAGTCGATCAGGGCGTCCAGGGCGTCGAGCGAGTCGACGAGCGCGAGGCTCGAGCGCAACTCGCCGCCGACCCGGAAGCCCTTGAGGTACCAGGCGATGTGCTTGCGGATGTCGCGGCAGCCCTTCTCCTGCGACTCGTAGAACTCGCAGAGGTACTCCGCGTGCCGGCGCAGGGTGTCGGTCACCTCACGCAAGGTCGGGACCACCTGCACATCGCTCCCGGCGAACGCGGCCGCGAGGTCGGCGAAGAGCCAGGGTCGGCCCAGGCAACCGCGCCCGACGACCACGCCGTCGCACCCCGTGGCGCGGACCATCGAGATCGCGTCCTGCGCCGACCAGATGTCGCCGTTGCCGAGCACCGGCACCGTCGTGACGACCTCCTTCAGGCGGGCGATGGCCGACCAGTCCGCGGTGCCCGAGTACGCCTGCGAGGCCGTACGCGCGTGCAACGCCACCGCTGCGGCACCCTCGCCCTCGGCGATCCGGCCCGCCTCCAGGAAGGTCAGGTGGTCCGGGTCGATGCCCTTGCGCATCTTCACGGTCACCGGCACGTCGTACGCCGACGCCTCGCGCACCGCTGCCGACACGATCGCCCGGAAGAGCTCGGTCTTCCACGGCAGCGCGGACCCGCCGCCCTTGCGGGTGACTTTCGGGACCGGGCAGCCGAAGTTGAGATCGATGTGGTCGCAGCGGTCCTCAGTCACGAGGAGGTGCACGGCCTGTGCGGTCGTGACGGGATCGACGCTGTAGAGCTGGATCGAGCGTGGCGACTCGTCGGGGTCGTGCTCGATCAGGCGCATGGTGAGCGGCGTCCGCTCGACCAGGGCCCGGGAGGTGATCATCTCGCTGACGTAGAGGCTGTGCGCGCCCGTCGCGGCGGAGCCGGCGTCGCCGTACTCACGGCACAGTCGACGGAACGCGCGGTTGGTGATGCCCGCCATCGGCGCCAGCACCACCGGGGTCTCGATGGTGTGGCGGCCGATGCGCAGCGGAGGCAGAAGAGCAGTCATAGCGTGCGCAAGTCTCTCAAACCGGCGCGTCGAGCAGCGGCGCCAGGTGCAGGGGCAGCCGGCTCAGCGCTTGCCGAACAGCAGATCGCGGAAGTCCGGCACCGCGCCCAGATCGCTCTGCGCGGGGGCGGGGACGTCCTCGGTGGGCGCCTCGTACATCGTGCGAGCGTTCGCGCCGACCGCCGCGACGAGCTGGCCGGCGGCACGGTCGATCCTGCGTGCCAGGCCCGCGTCGGCGAAGTCGTCGGTCGCGGCGAAGACCCCGGTGGCCAGCGGTTCGGCCTGCAGATAGGCGAAGAGCGGGCGCATCGCGTGGTCCAGCATCAACGAGTGCCGCGCCGTGCCACCGGTGGCGGCCAGCAGCACCGGAGTGCCCGCGAGGGCCGTCGGCTCGAGCAGGTCGAAGAACGACTTGAACAGGCCGCTGTACGAGCCCGCGAACGTGGGCGTGACGACGATCAGGCCGTCGGCCGTGCTCACGTCCTCCAGGACCTGTGCGAGTCGCTCGCTCGGGAACCGGGTCACCAGGTGCGCGGCGATGTCCTGGGCCAGATCCCGCAGCTCGACGACGTCGATCTGCAGCTCCTGTCCGCGACCGACCTGCACCTGGTCACCACGGGCCTTCGCCAGTTCGCGGGTGGCGGCCACGATGCGGTCGGTCAGCAAGCGGGTCGACGACGGGACGGACAGGCCGGCCGTGACGGCGACGACGCGCTGGGCCATGTCAGGCCCCCTTGATCTGCAGCGCGTCGTCCACGACGGAATCCTGCTGGACGGTCAACGACGGCAGGACGTGGGCGTTGACCGACTCGGCGCCTGCCGCGACGAGCTCGGCGTGGGTGGGCGCGTGGGCCGGCACGTCAGCGGGACGCAGGGCGTCGAGCTCCTTGCGCAGGACGGGCACGACCTGCTCGCCGAGCATGTCCAGCTGCTCCAGGACCGTCTTCAGCGGAAGTCCCGCGTGGTCCATCAGGAAGAGCTGCCGCTGGTAGTCGCCGACCGCTTCGCGCATCGTCAGGTACCGCTCGATGACCTGCTGCGGAGATCCGACGGTGAGCGGCGTCTGTGCCGTGAAGTCCTCCATGCTCGGCCCGTGGCCGTAGACCGGCGCCTCGTCGAAGTACGGACGGAACTCGCGCACCGCGTCCTGGCTGTTCTCGCGCATGAAGACCTGACCGCCGAGGCCGACGATGGCCTGGTCGGCGCGACCGTGGCCGTGGTGCTCGTAGCGCTCGCGGTAGAGCTGCACCATCTGACGCGTGTGACGCAGCGGCCAGAAGATGTTGTTGTGGAAGAAGCCGTCGCCGTAGAACGCGGCCTGCTCGGCGATCTCGGTGCTGCGGATCGAGCCGTGCCAGACGAACGGCGGTACGCCGTCCAGCGGGCGGGGCGTCGAGGTGAAGCCCTGCAACGGCGTACGGAACCTGCCCGACCAGTCCACGACGTCCTCGCGCCAGAGGCGACGCAGCAGGTGGTAGTTCTCGACCGCCAGGTTGACACCCTCGCGGATGTCCTGACCGAACCACGGGTAGACCGGACCGGTGTTGCCGCGACCCATCATCAGGTCGACGCGGCCGCCGGCGAGGTGCTGCAGCATCGCGAAGTCCTCCGCGATCTTCACCGGGTCGTTGGTGGTGATCAGCGTGGTGGACGTCGACAGCTTCAGCGTGCTCGTCTGCGCGGCCAGGTAGCCGAGCATCGTGGTCGGCGAGGACGGCACGAACGGCGGGTTGTGGTGCTCCCCGGTCGCGAAGACGTCCAGTCCGACCTCTTCCGCCTTCTTGGAGATGGTCACCATCGCCTGGATGCGCTCGGCCTCGGTCGGGGTGCGACCTGTGGTCGGGTCGGGCGTGACGTCGCCGACGGTGAAGATTCCGAACTCCATGAAGACTCCTGGTCGAGTGCAGTGTTGGTGACGTGTCAACTACCTCAACCGTAGCGCATCGCGAACCATTCCCGGCTTCGAGGAGAACGACCCTGCTGGTTGTCAGCGGATCCGTGACGTCGGCACCACGAAAACGCTGACAACCGCGCGAATGCGCAGCGGAGAACTTCGTGGGGTGACTCGTCGGGGTCCCCGCGAAGTATCGGAGCGCAGCGGAGAACTTCGTGGGGTGATTAAAGCCAGCCGTTGCCGTCGGCGATCTGGACCGCTTCGGCGCGGTTGCGGGCGCCGGTCTTCCCGATCGCGGCCGACAGGTGATTGCGCACGGTGCCTTCGGACAGGAAGACGCGTTTGGCGACATCGGCGACGGTGCCGCCCTCGCGCGCGGCGAGCAGCACCTCCGACTCGCGCCGGGTGAGAGGCGACTCGCCGGCGACGAGGCTGTCGGTGGCGAGCTGGGGGTCGACCACCCGCAGGCCCTGATGCACCCGGCGTACGGCGTCGGCGAGCTCGGTCGCGGGCGTGTCCTTCACCACGAAACCGGACGCGCCGGCTCGCAACCCGCGCCGCAGGAACCCCGGCCGGCCGAAGGTCGTCACGATCAGCACCCGCACCCCGGGCAGGGCCTCGCGCGCGGCGGTCGTGGCGGCGATGCCGTCCATCCCGGGCATCTCGACGTCCATCAGGATGACATCGGGACGGTGCTCGCGCGCAGCGGCGGCGACCACGTCGCCGGAGCCCACCTGCGCGACCACCGTGAGGTCGGACTCCAGCTCCAACAGGGCCGCTAGTGCGCCACGCACCAGAGCCTGGTCGTCAGCGAGCATCACGCGAATCGTCATGCGGTGGAGGCCTTCTCGGGCAGTCGGTCGGATGCGGCGTCGTCCGGCGCGGCCATCGTGAGGGCGAACCCGTGCGGCTGGACGCTCTCGGTGACCAGGCGGGTGCCGGCGGCCAGCGCGCGCTCCCGCAGCCCGATGATTCCGTGACCGGTGCAGCCGGCCGCAGCAGTGCCGACGCCGTCGTCGCGGACCGTGACGGCGCGGTCGCCGACCTCGATGGTGCACGACCGCGCGCCGCTGTGCCGGATGACGTTGGTGACGCCCTCGCGCACCGTCCACGCGAAGACCTCGCGTAGATCGGACGGCACGCCGTCGGTCGCCGTCGGCAGATCGGCGCGGATACCGGCTGCTCGCAACGCTTCCCGAGCGCGGGCCAGCTCCCCCGACAGGGTGACCTCGCGGAATCCGGTGACGGTGCGGCGCACGTCGGCGAGCGCGTCCCGCGACAGGCGCTCCAGGTCGGCGATCTCGGAACGGGCTCGCTCCGGATCGACGTCGATGAGCTTGCCGGCCAACTCGGCCTTGACCGTGATCACCGTGAGGGAGTGGCCGAGGATGTCGTGCAGGTCGCGCGCCATCCGATTGCGCTCCTCGTCCACAGCGAGTCGGGCGTTCTCCCGGCGGCTGGCTTCGAGCTGGTGGGTGCGACCGCCGGCGATACGTCCGGCGAAGCACGCGACCGTCGCGAAGGTGAGGCCGATGAGGGATCCGGAGTCGAAACGCCACCCCGGTATCTGGACCGACGCCCAGGCGTAACCCACCCCGATCACGATCGATGTCGCGAGTGCCGTCCGGATGGAGAACGTCCACATCGCGGATACGGCCACGAACACCAGCGTCGCCGCACCGCTCTGCCCGATGGCGACCATCGCGATCAGCGAGAGGGCGGCCATCACGCCGTAGCGCGCCAGCGAGTGGGGGTCCCTGGTCGGCAGCTCCCTGCCCGTGGAACTGCCGAAGAGCTGCCACCGCATCATCCAGTGCCGCACGTAGACCGCCGCGAAGGCCAGCACGGCGCCCGCACCCACCCACCCTGCGGGTCGGTCCAGCGCGCGCAGCGCGTCCCACAGAGGGCTGATCAGCCAGAAGAGCCAGATGCCCGCCCAGAAGAGCCCGATGAGGGGAGCACGCTCGTCGTCCTCCTCGCCCCACGTACGCCGCCGCAGGGTGGCGGTCAGTCGCTCACGGTCCACGGAGACAGTTTCTCAGACCCGACCGGTGTCGCGACGGAACAACCAGACCGCCGCCCCGCCGAGAACGAGCGCCCATCCGAGGATGTTCAGCACCCACATCCATGACCCCGACCACCCGGCCAGACCGGCGTGCGCCATCGACGTCACGCCGTACATCGGGGTCCATCGGGCGAACAGGTCGAAGGAGTGCCCGAAGACCGGCTGCGGGATGAAGACCCCGCCCCCGAACGCCAGCACCGTCATCGCCATCCCCAGCACCTGCATGGCGTTCTCCGACGGCAGCAGGAAACCGACCGCGAGGCCGAAGGCGGCCATCAGCATCGAGCCGATCCAACTGACCACGAACGCGAGCACCAGGTCGCCGACCGGCGCGTGGGCCCCGAACGCCAGGCCCAGTCCGTAGACCACCACCAGCGGGATGACCGAGACGGCCGAGGAGACCAGCACCTTGGTCAGGATGTACGCCGATCCGCGCAACGGGGTGAGCCGCAGCTGCCGGGACCAGCCCTGCGCTCGCTCCACAGCCACGCCGGCCGATGTCGACGCGTTCGCGACGAACGCGCCGTACAGCGCGAGCGAGATCATCAGCCACGCCGACGCATTGCCGGCTCCGGAGTTGAACTGGCCCGCCCGGAAGATGAAGAAGAAGATGACCGGCAGCACCACGGTGAAGAACATCGTGCGTTTGTTGCGCAGGATGCGCATCAACTCGATCCGCAACAGCGTGCGGTTGAACCCGCCGTACGCCGGTGCGGTGCGGTCGAGGGAGATGTTCCCGCCGACCGGTCCCCGGGTGGTCGTACTCATGCTCGTTCTCCTTCGTTGTCGTCGGAGGTCAGCGTCATGAACGCCTCCTCCAGCCCCTGTGCGGTGATCTCGAGATCGCGCGCTCCCATCGACGTGAGCAGCACGCGGGCCACCGCGTCGCTGTCGCGCGCGCCGATGGTGACGGACTCGCCCCGGATGTCCAACGCCTCGACGCCGTCGATCGCCAGCAACGCGGCGCGGTCCGGACGGTCCAGCGTCGCCCGGATCGTGCGCCCGCTCGTGCGCGCCTTGATCTGCGCGCCGGTGCCGTCGGCGACGACCTCTCCGTGCCGCACCAGGACGATCCGGTCGGCGTAGTGGTCGGCCTCTTCGAGGTAGTGCGTGGCGAAGAGCACCGTGCGGCCCCGGCCGGCGTCGCTGCGGATCGCCGACCAGAAGTCGCGCCGGCCCGTGACGTCCATCCCCGTGGTGGGCTCGTCGAGCACGAGGAGCGCCGGGTCGCTCACCAGGGCCATCGCGAACCGCAGCCGCTGCTGCTCGCCGCCCGAGCACTTGCCCACACGCTGATCGCGGATGCCCCAGATGCCCGCCCGCTCCAAACACTCCTGCACGTCGCGGGTCTGCACGAACAGGCTCGCGGTCAGGTGCACCGTCTCCTCGACGCTCACGTCGCGCAGCAGACCCCCGGTCTGCATGACCGCCGCGACCAGACCGCGCGAGACAGCGTCCCGCGGCGACATCCCGAGCGTGTGCACGGCGCCTTCGTCCGGCCGGCTCAGCCCCAGGATCATGTCGATGGTGGTGGTCTTCCCAGCGCCGTTCGGGCCGAGGAAGGCCACGATCTCGCCCTGCTCGATCTGCAGGTCGATGCCGCGGACGGCGTGCAGGTCCCCGAAGGACTTGTGCACCCCGTCCAACTGGATCGCGGCTCCCCCTGCGAGCCGCGTCCCGTCGGTCTTCGTATGAGTTCTTGTCATCATGCGTTCAGACTGTCGGCCACGACGCCGGCAGTCATGGGGGCGCCGTCACGAGAGCGCCATGACAACTGTCACGCGGCGGCCACGTATTCTTCGGGTCCGTGTCACCCACTTCCGCCGACCCGCGCCCCAGCGTCCACAGCTCAGCCCTCCGCGTCCGCATCGAGCACGCCAGCGACCCTGTGCTGCAACGCCTCTCACGTCTGCCGTCCAACACGGTCGTCATCGTGCTGCTGGTCCTGCTGGTCGCCGGCCTGGTCGTGCGCGGGTGGGTCGGCGCGATCCTCATCGGCGTCGTCGCCGTGGCCCACGGCTGGGGCATCTACCTGGCCTGGCCGCGACTGACGGGACTGGAGCGTCAGATGCGCTTGGCTGTACTGCTGCTCGCGGTCGCGCTCGCCGTGGTGTGCCTCATCTCCGCCTTCCGTTGAGCGTCGCCGTACGATGGCTACCTGAGAACGATCCTCATCGACTCCTGCAGGAGGCCCGGGTATGACGACCACCAACTCCGGTCGCCGCGTCACCCCCCAGCGTGCCGCCGTCGAGGGAGCCCTCGACCGGCTCGACGACTTCGTCTCCGCACAGGACCTGCACGCGCGGTTGCGTGATTCCGGTGCCGGCATCGGGCTCGCCACCGTCTACCGCACCCTGCAGGCCATGACCGCGGACGCCGAGGTCGACGTCCTGCGCACCAAGGACGGCGAGGCGGTCTACCGCCGCTGCTCCACGGGACATCACCACCACCTCGTGTGCCGGGAGTGCGGACGTACCGTCGAGGTCGAGGGGCCCGCTGTCGAGCGATGGGCCGCGAAGGTCAGCGCTGACAACGGATTCCGCGAGATCGAGCACACGGTGGAGATCGTCGGGGTCTGCGCCGACTGCCCCGCCTGACCGGAATCGCCTCGAGCCTCACTCCAGCGCGCAGAACGGCTCCGGGTAGACGACGGCGCCGCGCAGGGTCTGATCGCGCGCGTCGTACGTCGTGAGCAGCCGCACCTGGGCGGCCCGCGCCGGAGCCCAGTCCGGGAGCGGGAGCGTGAGCCCGTGGTCGCCCGCGAAGCCGAAACCTCGTGACCCGTAGTACGCCGGGCCGCCCTCGAGGACGATGAGGGGCTCGTGTGCCGCCTCCGCGGCAGCGACGGCCGTGTCGATGAGGGCCGTGCCGATGCCGTGGCCCTGGTGGTCGGGAGCGACCGCGAGCGGGGAAAGCATCACGATGGGCCGCAGCCCTGTGGTCTCGAACGCGGCTCGCACCACGTCGTGGATCGCGTCGAACTCGGCGGGCCGCTCCGGACGTATCGTCACTCCGGGCGGCACCGGAGGGTCACCGTGCGGCGTCGACCGCGCCGCCGAAACGACGGTCGCGGTCCACGAAGATCTGGATCGCGTGCC
The DNA here is from genome assembly GCF_021391335.1 of Allobranchiibius sp. GilTou73. Lineage (GTDB taxonomy): Bacteria > Actinomycetota > Actinomycetes > Actinomycetales > Dermatophilaceae > Allobranchiibius > Allobranchiibius huperziae. The sequence goes on from NZ_CP090051.1 coordinate 2,973,190, forward strand.
AGAGGTCGAGCCGGTCGAAGTCCGGCCAGAGCGTGTCGAGGAAGACCAGCTCGGCGTACGCGGACTGCCAGAGCAGGAAGTTGCTGGTGCGCTGCTCACCCGAGGAGCGCACGAAGAGGTCGACGTCCGGCATGTCGGGCCAGTCCAGATTGCGCGCGATGGTGCGCTCGTCGATGCTCGACGCCTTCAATCTCCCCGCCTGCACCTGTTCGGCGATCCGGCGGGTGGCTGCGGCGATCTCGGCGCGGCCGCCGTAGTTGACGCACATCTGCAGTGTCATCACCGTGTTGCCGGCGGTCATCTCCTCGGCGCGTTGCAACTCCTTGATAACCGAGCGCCACAGCCTCGGCCGTTGTCCGGACCACCGGCAGCGCACCCCCCAGGAGTGCAGCAGGTCGACCCGGCGGCGGATCACGTCGCGATTGAAGCCCATCAGGAAGCGCACCTCGTCCGGCGATCTGCGCCAGTTCTCGGTGCTGAACATGTACGCCGACAGGTTGGGCACGCCCGCCTCGATGGCGCCGGCGATGACGTCGATGAGTTGCGCCTCGCCTGCCTCGTGCCCCTTCGTGCGAGGCAGTCCGCGTGCGTTGGCCCACCGGCCGTTGCCGTCCATCACCATCGCGATGTGTTGCGGGACAAGCCCCTTGGGGATCGCAGGCGGTCGTGCGCCGGTCGCGTGCGCGGGCGGCGAGATGGGTGGCGTCACGACAGCGCGACCCCCACGGCGGGCGGCAACGGCTCGACGTAGACGGGGTGGTCGACCAGTCGCAGGGAGCGCACCCCGCGCTCCAGGTGCCACTGCAGGTAGGCCGCGACCAGCCCGTCGGCCTCGCGCCGGGCGCGCTCGTCGGAGCGTTCGGCCTGTTCCCAGTCGCCCGACAACAGGGCGGCGAGCAGCTCGAAGGTGCGTGGGTCGGGGGCCGACGATCCCGGCGTACGGCACGAATGACACACGGCTCCACCGGCGGCCAGGTTGAACGCCCGGTGCGGTCCGATCGCGCCGCAGCCCGCGCAGTTGACGAAGGTGGGCGCCCAGCCGGCGATCGAGACCGCACGCAGCAGGTAGGAGTCCAGGACCAGGTCGGTCGGATGGGTCCGGCCGGCGAGCGCCGCCAGCCCGCCGGCGAGCAGGTTGAACTGCTGGACCACCGGCTCGTGCTCCTCGCTCAACCGGTCGGCGGTCTCCAGCATCGCCGTGGCAGCGGTGAAGGCCGGGTAGTCACGCGAGATGTGGTCGCCGTACGACGCGATCATCTCGGCCTGGGTGACCGTGTCGAGCGAACGCCCCTCGTAGCACTGCAACTCCGCGACCATGCCCGGCTCGAGGCGCGCGCCGAAACGGGACTTGGTACGCCGCACCCCCTTGGCCACCGCGCGCACCTTGCCCCGTCCGCGGGTCAGCATCGTCACGATCCGGTCCGTCTCACCCAACTTGTGGGTGCGCACGACGATCGCGACGTCCTTGTAGGTGGGCATGGTGACTCCATTGTCGCTGATGACCGCGCGGAGCCACGGTGGACACGCGCCTACCCTGAGCGGATGCCGCAGCAGACCTACGACGTCGTGATCGTCGGTGGGGGCCACAACGGCCTCACCGCCGCCGCCTACCTCTCCCGGGCGGGCCTGTCGGTGCTGCTGCTCGAACGATCTGACCATCTGGGCGGGGCCTCGGTGTCGGCAGAGGCGTTCCCGGGCATGGGCGCCCGGCTCAGCCGCTACTCCTACCTCGTCAGCCTGCTTCCTCGGCAGATCATCGACGACCTCGACCTGCGGATCACATTGCTCCGACGCCGCTACTCCTCCTACACACCGCAGCCGGGCACCGACTGCGGCCTGCTGATCGACCACGGCGACCCCCTGGCGACGCGGGCGTCGTTCGAGGCGCTCGGAGCCGGCGACGATGTCGAGGGCTGGGACCGCCTGTACGCGCGTACCTCCCACCTGGCCCAGGCCCTCTGGCCCACGGTCACCGGGCCGCTCCCCCGCCGCAGCGACGTGGCCGCGCTGGTCGGCGATCCCTCGATCACGCGGGACTTCCTGGAGCGACCGCTCGGTGAGGTCATCGAGTCGTCGGTGACCGACGACCTGGTCCGTGGGGTGGTGCTCACCGACGGCCTCATCTCGACCTACGCGTCGGCCCACGACGAGGACCTGGCGCAGAACATCTGCTTCCTCTACCACGTGATCGGCGGGGGCAACGGCGACTGGGACGTGCCCGTCGGCGGCATGGGCGCGGTGAGCGGGGCGCTCGAGGGGGCCGCGCGGCGCGGTGGCGCGGAGCTGCGCACCGATGCCGAGGTGCTGTCGGTGGGCGACGGCACCGTCGCCTGGCGCAGCGCCGCCGGGGACGAGTCGAGGGTCGTGGCCCGCCACGTGCTGTGGGCGGCCGCTCCGGCCGTGCTGGACCAGCTGATGGGCGCCGAGCCGGCCCAGCGGGCCGAGGGTGCTCAGGTGAAGGTCAACCTGCTGCTCTCGCGGCTGCCGCGGTTACGCGACGCCGCGGTGCCGTCCGCCGCCGCGTTCGGCGGCACGTTCCACATCAACGAGACCTACACGCAGCTCGAATCCGCCTACCGCACAGCGCTCTCGGGCGTCCTCCCGCAACCGGTGCCCGCCGAGATCTACTGCCACTCGATCACCGACCCGAGCATCCTGTCGCCCGGTCTGCAGCAGTCGGGAGGACACACTCTGACCGTCTTCGCGCTGCAGACGCCCGACCGGTTGCTCGACGGGGCCGACCTCGACGCCGCACGCACGACGTACGAGCGGGCGGTGCTTGACTCGCTGTCCAGCGTGCTCGCCGAACCGATCGAGGACGTCGTCCTCACAACGCCCGACGGGCGGCCCTGCATCGAGACGAAAACGACCCGAGACCTGCAGGACGCCCTGACGATGCCCGGCGGCAACATCTTCCACGGGCCGCTGTCCTGGCCGTTCGCCGAGGACGACGAGCCGCTCGACGACGCGTCTGCACGGTGGGGCGTGCGGTCGGCGTACGACGGAGTGCTGCTCGCCGGTGCCGGATCGCGCCGCGGTGGCGGGGTCAGCGGGCTCGGCGGATACCACGCGGCGCGTGCGGTGCTGGAGGCCCGGTCCGGCCACGCCGGGTGACCTAGACGAACGCCGACAGACCGGTGCAGGCGCGACCGACGATCAGGTTGTTCATCTGACTGGTGCCCTCGTAGGAGTAGAGCGCCTCGGCGTCGGCGAAGTACCGCACGGCGTCGTTCTCCAGCAGGATCCCGTTGCCGCCGAGGATCTCGCGCGACCGGGCCACGACCTCGCGAGCGCGGGTGGTGGTGAACGACTTGCACATCGCGGCCTGCTCGTCGTGGAAGACGCCCGCGTCCTGCAGCTGCGCGACCCGGACGGCCATCCCCAGACTGGCGGTGATGTCGGCCGCCGACCGGGCGATCAGGTCGGAGATGAGCTGGAAGGAGCCGATCGGCTTGCCGAACTGCACCCGCTCCTGGGAGTAGGCCACGGCCCGCTCGAACGCGCCGAGCATCAGCCCGACCGCACTCCACGCGACACCGCCGCGCGTGAGGCGCAGCACCTTGGCCGTGTCGGCGAAGGAGTTGGCGTGCTCCAGCTTGTTGGCCGCCGGCACTCTGCAGTTCTCGAAGGTGAGGTCGGCGTTCTGCACGGCGCGCAGGGCGTACTTGCCCTCGATCTTGCTGGCCGAGAACCCCTCGAACTCCTTCTCGACCAGGAAGCCCTTCACCTGATCGTCGGCCTCGTCCTTCGCGTAGACGACGATCACGTCGGCGAAGGTGCCGTTGCCGATCCAGCGCTTGCCGCCGTTGATGATCCAGTCGTCGCCGTCACGGCGCGCGGTCGTCTCCAGACCGCCGGACACGTCGGATCCGCCGTGCGGCTCGGACAGCGCGAACGCGCCGACCTTCTCCATCCGCCGCATCGCCGGCAGCCAGCGCGCCTTCTGCTCCTGCGACCCCAGGATCGAGATGCTGCCCATCGTCAGCCCGCTGTGCACGCCGAACATCGTCCCGGTGGATGGGTCGACGCGCGCGAACTCCATCCCGAGCCAGCCGGTGAGCACCTTGCTCATCGCGGGGCGGTCCTCGAAGTCGTAGCCGAGGCCCACGACGTCGAGCTCGGCGAGTCGGGGCAGCAGGTGCCGCGGCGATTCCGCGGCCTCCCAGAACTCGTTGGCGCGCGGGCGCACCTCGGCCTCCAGGAAGGTGCGCACCCGGCGTACGACGTCGTTCTCCTGCTCGGTCAGCAACCCTTGGTAGCCGTAAAGGTCCGACGCCAGGAAGTTCTCGCGCAACGGACCGACGGCCTCGTGCTTGTGGTCACTCATGCGTCGCCTCCCTCCGTACGTCGTGCCCGGTCACCGAGGATCTCCTCGTTGTGCTGTCCGAGGGTCGGTGCCGGCCTGGTGATCGCGCCCGGGGTGCGGCTGAAGCGCACCGGGATGCCGATCGAGCGGTAACCGCCCTCGGTGGGGTGCTCGGCGATGTCGAGCAGGTGGCCGTCGCGGATGTACGCCGACTCCGTGGCGTCCTCGATCTCCAGCACCGGCGCCATCGGGATGCTGTGCTCGGCGCAGAGGGTCTCCCACTCGCCCGTGGTGCGCTCGCGGGCGATGCGCTCCAACTCGGCGTAGAGGACTGACATGTCCTCGCGCACCTTCGCCCACGAGCCGAAGCGCGGGTCCTCGTTGAGGTCGCCGTGCCCCGACGCGACGAAGAAGTCACGGACGTTCTTCTCGCTGTAGGGCAGGATGCACGCCCAGCCGTCCTTGGTCTCGACGGCCGCGTGGCCGGTGCCGAGCGAGCGATAGAAGCCGGTCGGCCCGATCGGCGGCTCGAACGTGTGCCCGCCCAGGTGCTCGACCAGGTTGAACGCGAGCATCGTGTCGGTCATCGGGATGTCCACCTGCTGTCCGAGGCCGGTCGCCCGCTGGCTGATGACGGCCGCCAGCACGGAGTAGACGATCGTGAGGGCGCACACCTTGTCGGCCAAGATCGTGGGCACGTAGTTGGCGGTGCCGGTGGCGCGCAGCATCAGGTCGGTGAGACCGCTCGCGGCCTGGACGATCTCGTCGTACGCCGCACGGTCGGCCAGCGGGGAGTCCGAGCGGAAACCCTGGGCGCTGCAGTAGATCAGCGCGGGGTACCGCTCGGCGAGGGAGTCGTAGTCGAACCCCAGCCGTGCGAGCGCGCCCGGGCGCATGTTGGTGACCAGCACGTCGGTGTTCTGCAGCAACCCGTGCAGTGCGGCCGTGCCTTCGTCGGACTTGAGGTCGAGGACAACGCTGCGCTTGTTGCGGTTAACGTTCAGGGCGAGGGCACCCATCTGCGGGTGTCGGCTCGGCACCGAGATGCGGGCGAGGTCGCCGTGCGGCGACTCGACCTTGATCACGTCGGCGCCGAGGTCGCCCATGATCTGGCAGGCGTAGGGCCCCATCACGACGGTCGACAGGTCGAGTACCCGCATCCCGGCCAGCGGTCCCGGATGGGCGGGGGTCGAGGGCGTCGGAGTGGTGGGTTCAGGTGCTTCGGGCATTTCTATAGCCTAACTATGCTCTTGCACCAGGATGAACCTTGCGTAGCGTGACTCCGCACACCCTGGCGTCTCATCGAACATACGTCTAGTATCACGGTCATGACCTTCGCGCTCCAAGGATCGCTGCTGGACCAGGTCGACGACGTCGGCCTGCGCCCGCTCGGCGCCGGCCTGCGTCGCACGCCACTGTCGCGGGGCGCCTGGATCGATGTGCGGCCGGGGTGGCTGACCGGTGCCGACGAGTTGTTCGCGCGCCTCAGCCCGAGTGGATCGGCCGGAGTCGATTGGCGCAGCGAACGGCGGGTGATGTGGAATCGGGAGGTCGCCACTCCCCGGCTGCTGCGCTTCTACGGCGAGAGCGAGCCGTGGCCGGATCCGGTGCTGGCACAGGCACGTTCGATGCTGTCCGCGCACTACCGCGCCGAGCTCGGGGAGCCGTTCACCACTGCCGGCATGTGCCTCTACCGGGACGGGCGCGATTCGGTGACGTGGCACGGCGACCGCGAAGGTCGCGCGTCCACCCAGGACACGATGGTCGCCATCGTGTCGATCGAGGCTCCGCGGGCGCTGATGCTGCGACCGGTGGGCGGCGGCGCGGGGCAGACGGTGCGGCACGTGCTCGGTCACGGCGACCTGCTCGTGATGGGCGGCTCGTGCCAGCGCACCTGGGAGCACGCCGTCCCCAAGACCGCCGCACCCGTCGGACCGCGCATCAGCATCCAGTTCCGCCCGCACGGCATCCGCTGACTCCACCGGCTCAGCTTGCCCGCATCGGCAGCACGGCCGGGCCGTGGATGACCAGTGAACGGCGGTACTTCACGGGGCTGTCGGCGCGTCGCAGCTGCGGCAGCCGACGGGCGAGCGTGCCGAAGACCACCTCCAGCTCGAGCCGAGCCAGCGGCGCGCCCAGGCAGTAGTGGATCCCGCCGGAGAACGCCAGGTGCTCGGCGGCATTCGGCCGGGTGATGTCGAACCGGTCCGGGTACGTGAACACCTGCGGGTCGCGGTTGGCGCCCCCGATCCGCACCTGCACCAGCTCGCCTCGGCCGATCGGGGTACCGCGGATGACGGTGTCGTCGAACGAGACCCGTGACGTGCCCTGCACCGGAGCGTCGTAACGCAGCACCTCCTCGACCGCGGCGCCCGCGAGACCCGGGTCGGCGACCAGCCGCTCCCACTGCTCCCGGTGCTCCATGAAGGCGAGCACCCCGTTGCCGATCGCGTTGACCGTGGTCTCGAACCCGGCCAATAGCAGCAGAGTGCAGAGCGGCACCATCTCGTCCGGGGTGATCGCATCCCCCTCCGCCGCCACCAGGTGGGAGATGACGTCGTCCCTCGGTTCGCGGCGACGCAGCTCGAAGAGCCGCGTGAACACGCTCGACAGCGCCGCACTGGCCTCCATCAGCCGGGCGGCATGGCGCAGGGAGGTCACCCCGGACAGTGCCGTGCCGATGGCGGCGCCGTACGTCGCGAATCCCTCGGTCTCGGAGTCGGGGATGCCCATCATCCGGCTGATCACCGCGATGGGCAGTGGTGAGGCGAAGCCCGACACGACGTCGAAACTCCCCCGCTCTTCGACGTCGTCCAGCAGGTCGTCGACCGTCTGCTCGATCAGGCCGCGGTAGCCCCGCATCTGGCGCGGACCGAACGCGGGAGCGACCAGCCGCCGCAACCGGGTGTGGTCGGGTGGGTTGTAGGTGAGGAAGGACAGGTCCCCCTCCTCGCCGCCGGGCCCGGATGCTTCGTGCTCGGCCCGGGGGCCGAAGCGGCGACTGCGCAGGATCTCGTTGCAGATCGCGTGATCGACCGTGGTGGGGTGTCCGAACCTGTTGCGCACGAACGGCCCTCGCGCACGCACCACCTCGTAGTTGGGGTAGGGGTCGCGCAGACGGTGACCGTAGGCGAGCTGCGACAGGGGTTCGCGCCGGACGAAGGCGTGGTAGGCGCGGGCTCCCTTGTCCGCGTAGAGGCTCGTCGCGAACCTCACGGTCTGCTTCAGCTGCGTCGCGTCGGCCATGACCACCACTCTGCCTCGTCGTGCGACCTGGCCGCGCCCGCTCAGTCGTCGAGCGCGGCCCCGATGGCCTCGGCCATCTCCGTCACCTGGTCATCGGTCATGATCAACGCGGGCGAGATCTGGATGCCACCGGCACCGACCGGCCGGGTCGACACCCCGCGCAGCCGCAGCGCCTTCGCCAAGGCCATCGCGCTGGGGGCATCCGCGAGCTGAACCGCGGCGAGTGCACCTGTCCCGCAACGCACTTCGGTCACCGCAGCGTGGTGCGCCAGCGGGCTCAGCTGCTCGGCGAGCGTGTCCTGCAGCCGCAGTGCCTCGTCGAGCAGCCCCTCCTGCTCGATGATGTCGAGGTTGGCCAGAGCGACGGCCGCCGCGACGGCGTGGCCCGAGTAGGTGTAACCGTGCCGCAGCCAACGCCCTGCGTCGGTCTCGAAGAACGGCGCCGCCACCTTGGGCGCCACGAAGACCGCGCCCATCGGCACGTACCCCGAAGTGAGGCCCTTGGCGGTGGTCACGAAGTCCGGCTCGAGGCCGAAACGCGATGAGGCGAACCAGGATCCGCCGATCCGACCGAAGCCGGTGACCACCTCGTCGGCGACGAAGAGCACCTCGTACTCACCACAGATCTTGCGGACCGCGAGCAGGTAGTCCTCCGGCGGCGGGTAGACCCCGCCCGCGCCCATCACCGGCTCGCAGAAGAACGCCGCGACGTTCTGCGGCCCGAGCCGCTCGATGGTGGCGCGCAGGTCCTCCGGGTCGTCCCAGGCGACATGCGCCTGGTCGGCGACCAGCTCGCCGTACCCGTCGTGGTTGCCCGGGATGCCGGCGAGCGACGTACCGGCGTAGTGCATGCCGTGGTAGGCCTTGTCACGCCCGACGAGGATGCGACGGGTCGGTTCGCCGCGCTCGACCCAGTAGCGGCGGGCGATCTTGGCGGCGGTCTCGATCGAGTCCGACCCGCCCGAGGTGAAGAAGACCTTCGAGCCGGGCACCGGGGCGATCCCGGCCAGACGCTCGGCCAGCTGCACGGTGACGTCCGTGGTGAAGTCGCCGAAGGTGGAGTACGCCGCGATGGTGCGCATCTGCTCGGCCGCGGCGTCGGCGAGTTCACTGCGCCCGTGCCCGACGTTCGCGAACCACAGGCCCGCCGTGGCGTCGAGGTAGCGCTGGCCGTAGTCGTCGAAGACGTAGGCGCCCTCACCGCGGGTGATGACGAACTCGCCATCGCGCTCGACCGCGCCCATGTCGCTGAACGGATGCCACAACGCGCCCATCGACGCCTCCCTACAACTCCTGGCGCGGCGAGTCCGCACCCGGTGAGACCGTATCGGGACCACCGGGTGCGGCCGCGAGGGTGTTCAGACCAGGGCGGTCTCGCGCTCGGCCCGGTTGACCGCCGACAGGATCGCGGTCATCGAGGCGCGCACGATCGAACTGTGCACTCCCACACCCCAGATGACCCGCTCGCCGATGGCGCATTCGAGGTACGCGGCTGCCCGCGCGTCGCCACCGGCGGTCATCGCGTGCTCGGCGTAGTCCAGGACCCGGACGTCGGATCCCACCTTCGCGAGAGCGTCGACGAACGCCGCGATCGGCCCGTTGCCCCAGCCTTCGACGGTGACCGGCTCGGAGCGATCGGTCAGCTGCACCACGACGTGGTCCTGCCCGCCGACGCTGTCGACCTGGTAACCGATCGGCGCGAAGCGACCCCATGCGCTCTCGCCCTCGCCGGTGCCGGGCAGGTACTCGTCGCTGAAGAGCTGCCACAGCTGGGCGGAGCTGACCTCGCCACCCTCGGTGTCGGTGCGTCGCTGCACCACCCCGCTGAACTCGATCTGCAGGCGCTTCGGCAGGTCCAGACCGTGCTCCGCCTTGAGGATGTAGGCCGAACCACCCTTGCCCGACTGCGAGTTCACGCGTACGACGGCCTCGTACGTGCGGCCGATGTCGTGCGGGTCGATGGGCAGGTAGGGCACACCCCAGAAGATGTCGTCGACGCCCTTGCCTGCCGCCGCGGCGTCCCTCTCCATGGCCTCGAAGCCCTTCTTGATGGCGTCCTGGTGCGATCCGGAGAAGGCGGTGTAGACCAGGTCGCCGCCCCAGGGGTGACGCTCGTCGACGTCCAGCTGGTTGCAGTGCTCCACGGTGCGGCGGATGTCGTCCATATCGGAGAAGTCGATCTGCGGGTCGACGCCCTGGCTGAACAGATTCATGCCCAGTGTCACCAGGCACACGTTGCCGGTGCGCTCGCCGTTGCCGAAGAGGCAGCCCTCGATGCGATCCGCACCGGCGAGGTAGCCCAGCTCGGCGGCCGCGACGCCCTCACCGCGGTCGTTGTGCGGGTGCAGCGACAGCATCACGCTCTCGCGACGGTTGATGCGCCGCGACATCCACTCGATCGAGTCGGCGTAGACGTTCGGCGTCGCCATCTCCACGGTCGCGGGCAGGTTGATGATCATCTTGTGGTCCGGCGTCGGGTCGATGACGTCGATGACCTCGTTGCAGATGCGCAACGCGAACTCCAGCTCGGTGCCCGTGTAGGACTCCGGCGAGTACTCGTAGTAGACGTCGGTGTCGGCGACCGTCTCCTCCAGCTTGCGGCACAGCCGCGCGCCCTGCAGTGCGATGTCGACGATGCCGTCCTGGTCCATCCCGAAGACGACGCGTCGCTGCAGCACGGACGTGGAGTTGTAGAAGTGCACGATCGCCGTCTTCGATCCGCGGATGGCGTCGAAGGTGCGCTCCACCAACGCGTCCCGGCACTGCGTCAGCACCTGGATGGTCACGTCGTCCGGGATGTGGCCGCCGTCGATCAGCTCGCGGACGAAGTCGAAATCCGTCTGGCTCGCGCTGGGGAAGCCGACCTCGATCTCCTTGTACCCCATCCGCACCAGGAGCTTGAACATGCGCATCTTGCGCTCGGCGTTCATCGGGTCGATGAGTGCCTGGTTGCCGTCGCGCAGGTCGACCGCGCACCAGCGCGGGGCCTTGGTGACCGTCTTGTCCGGCCAGGTGCGGTCGGGCAGGTCGACGGTGATCTGCTGCTCGAAGGGTGCGTACTTGCCGGTCGGCATCCCCGAGGGCTGCTGGGGGTGAATCATGGACTCGCCTTTGGTTGCGGTTGGGCTCGGCCCGGGCAGCACGACCTCCGCGGCGAGGAAGGCCGAAAGTCAGGCCCCGCCGCGGCAGCGAAGAAGGAGTCCGTATGCCGCACGCACGTCTGACACTGTAGGCGGCGTTCCGCGACGGCGTCCACAGGGTGGGAAGCGAGTCCACATACCGGGACGCATCGCGTCGCAGGCTGTGAAGACACGTCGCCGTCGAGCTCCTCTTACACCCGTCATTGCGGGCACTCGCACAGGCACGGCACAGGAAGTCGCTCCCTGCACCCAGGGTGCCTTCCTACGTTCGCGACAGGCGGACATTCCAGCGGGAAGAGGACGACATGAAGCGGCAACGACTGGTCCGGCAAGTGATGGCATGCGCGGTGGCCGTGGCATTTGCCACCGTGCTCGCGTGCTGCTCCACCGGCGGCGCACCGACGACGACGGCGGCGACCAGCGGCTCGACCTCGGGTTCGGGCTCGGGCTCGACCTCGGACAAGCCGAATGTGGTCTTCGTGCTGACCGACGATCTGTCGATGAACCTGATCAGCCACATGCCGCAGGTGCAGGCTCTGCAGAAGGCCGGCACGACGATGTCGAACTACCGGGTGGTCGATTCGTTGTGCTGCCCCTCGCGGTCGGCGATCTTCACCGGCGAATACCCGCACAACGACGGGGTGTTCACCAACTCCGGCAGCGACGGCGGGTACGACGCGTACAACAAGAACGGCGACGCGCAGAAAAGCTACGCGTTGTCGATGCAGGAAGCGGGGTACACGACCGGGTTCATGGGCAAGTACCTGAACGGCTACCAGCCCACCGATCCGAAGCCCGCGGGCTGGGACGAGTGGGACGTCGCGGGAAACGGATACCCCGAGTTCAACTACACGCTCAACGAGAACGGCAAGCAGGTGAAGTACGGCCACTCGGCCAACGACTACATGGTGGATGTGCTGTCGGGGAAGGCTGATTCGTTCATCAGCGCCTCGGCCAGCAGCGGGAAGCCGTTCATGCTCCAGGTCGCGACCTTCGCCCCGCATGCGCCGTACACCCCAGCACCGCGGTACGCGTCCGCCGCTCAGGGCCTGGCGTACCCGAAGACCCCGGCGTACGACGCACTGCCGAGCAACCCGCCGTCCTGGCTCAAGGGCCGGCCGACCCTCAAGGCGGGGCAGGAGAAGAAGCTCCTCAACGGCTACCGCAAACGCGTCGAGGCCGACCTCGCTGTGAACGACCTGATCGGCAACGTCCGGAAGACGCTGCAGGCCAAGGGCATCGCGGATAACACGTACATCGTCTTCAGCTCAGACAACGGCTACCACATGGGCGAATACCGCCTGACCGCAGGAAAGCAGACCGCATTCGACACCGACATCCACGTGCCGATGATCGTGTCGGGTCCCGGGGTGCCGGCTGATCGCACCGTCACCCAGCCGATGTCGAATGTCGACCTCGCCCCGACGTTCGAGTCGTTGGCCGGCGCGACCGTCCCGTCCACGGTGGACGGGGTCAGCATGGTCGATGCGTGGCACGGCAAGCCCCCGGCCGATGCGCCACAGGCGGTGCTCATCGAGCATCACGGGCCGGACAACACCCCCGGCGACCCGGACCGACAGGGAAAGAAGGCGGCCGACCCACCGTCCTACGAGGCGGTGCGAACACCCGACGCGCTCTATGTGCGCTACGCGAGCGGCGAGGAGGAGTTCTACGACACCACGAAGGATCCGTACGAGCTGCACAACCTGGGCTCGAAGGCGGTGCCCGCCAGCCTGCGGACGGCGCTTGCCGCACTGGAGAAGTGCAAGGGAGCAACTGCCTGCCAGGCCGCTGCGCGGGTCTGATTTCAACGGCTGCTCGCTCTTTCGCGAATCCGCGAGGGGCTGTCGGTGGTCGGTGATTGAATTCATACATGAGTTCGACACCGGGTCTCGCAGCTGTCGCTGACAGCTCGAATCTCGTTGTGACGAAGCATGGTTCGACTGCTGATCCGCTCGCTCGGGTGGGTCTGATCTGTGGCCAGTTGAACGCCGCGCACGCCGACCTGATCGACCTGGTCGCAGACCTGGTGCGCACTGAGTCGTGGGCGATCGGTGGGATCCGCTCCCCCGAACACTGGTTGACCTGCTTCGCCGGGGTCTCCCCCGCCACCGCCCGCGACCTGGTCCGCATCGCGACTCGGTCCGCCGAGCTACCCGCCCTGTCCCGGGAGGTGCACGCCGGTCGGCTCTCGCTGGGTCAGGCCGCCGTGGTCGCCGCGCACACCCCGGTCGGGTACGACGAAACCTTCGTGGACCTGGCGGTGCACGCCACCGTGCCCCAACTGCGCCGGGCGCTGGTCAAGTACGACTTCGCCACCACCACCGACGAGGCGGACACCCCGCCGGCCCCACCAGAACCGTTCTCCGTCGCGGCGCAACCGGCGCAGTTATCGATGTGGTTCGACCACGACCGGTTCCACTTGAGCTACTCCGCGCCCGCCGACATCGGCGCCCTGGTCCAACAAGCCCTCGCAGAGGCCAAAGACGCCCTGTTCCTAGCGGCTGCGGGCACCTCGACACCCACCGACGACCCACCGGTCCGGCGGGTGCGGATGGCCGACGCCATGGCCCACCTGGCGACCCGCTCCCTGCAGGTTGGTACCACCGACGTCGCCGGCCGGGCCGACAAATTCCGCATCTACCTGCACCTGGACACGTCGGGCCAGGGCTGGCTCACCACACGCGGCGCCCTACCCCCGCACCTGCTGCGCAAATGGACCTGCGACGGACTGGTGCAACCCGTCTGGGAAACCGGCGGCACCCCGGTCAACGTGGGCCGCGCCCACCGCATCGTCCCGCGCCGCACCCGCCGCCTGGTCGAAGACCGCGACCGCGGCTGCACCTACCCCGGCTGCGCAGCCATCCACCACCTGGAATGCCACCACGTCGTCCATTGGGCCGACGGCGGCACCACGAACATCGACAACCTGATCAGCCTGTGCCCCCACCACCACGACCGCCACCACACCGGCGACTTCACCATCCACCCCGAACGGGGCAGACCCGGACGGTTCCGATTCACCACCCGCCACGGCCACCCCATCGAACCCACCGTCGCCACCCCACCCGACAGCCCCGAACCCACGGCAGCACCGCGCTACCCCGGACCCACCAACGAGATCCTGCACCTGGACCAAGTCAGATTCCATCGACGTCGCACCACGTTCGACAGCTCCGTCGCAAACGACGAGACCGGGGAGGGCGGCGAGCCGCCCGGATGAGGCGAATCACGTTCGTCCGCCGAAGAGGTCCCATCGACCTCGGGTGGGAACGAGGCGAAGGTGAGACGCTTCTTTGGCGAGATCGTCCTCGGACTCGCTGTCGGGGCCATCGGACGGGTTCTGAAGGAAACGCCTACGCGGCCGTGGTGTACGAGCATCCTGGTGACTCGTGGTCCGGCTGGACCTTCGGCGCTGATAAGCGCCGACACGAACGAGGTCACTCATCACAACGAAAGGTTCGCCGTGACCCAGAGCCTGTCCCCCGCCGTGCCCGGGGCCGAACACCACACGGCTGCCGTCGCCGGCACCGAGATTCACTACGTCACGGCCGGCACGAGCGGCGAGCCGATTCTGCTCGTGCACGGCTTCCCTGAGACTTGGTGGGCGTTCCACAAACTGCTGCCCCTGCTGGCGACCGAGCACCGGGTCATAGCTGTCGACCTGCCGGGCATCGGCGACTCCGCCCCCGACGACTCCGACTTCGGCAGCGCGCTCGCCGCCAGGGCGCTGCACGAGCTGATCGCTCAACTCGGCTGGGGTCCGGTCCATCTCACCGGCCAGGACATCGCCGGCAACACCGTCTTCCGTGTCGCGGCCACCTACCCCGACGACGTCCTCAGCCTCACCGCCATCGAGACGGGTCTCAGCGGCTTCGGATGGGAACGCTTCGCCGACGTCGCCCACGGCGGCGCTTGGCACGTCGGCGCGCTGGCCACCCCCGGCATCGCTGAATTCGTCTTCACCGATCGATTCCGTGAGTACGCCGCCCGGCTCTGGTATCCGCACCTCACGCTCGTGCCCGACGCCGTCACCGACACCGACCTCGACGAATTCAGCCGCACCTACGAGCGGCCCGATGGCTGGCGCGGCATCCACGGGCTCTACGCCTCCGCGCTCACCGAGGGCGATGACATCAAGGCTCTGGCCGAGAGCAACTCTCTTCGGGTCCCGGTGCTGGCAGTGGGCGCCATGAGCCACCCCTCCACCGCCGAGACGATGCGGCGAGCCGTGTCGACCGACGTCACCGTCGTCCACCTCGAATCAGTCGGTCACCACCCGGCGCTGGAAGCTCCCGAAGCACTTGCCAGCGCGCTCGAGGCATTCATCGCGGGTGTCGGATCCTCGAAGTCGGCGCCAGGCTCGACCTGAGAGCGAGGACGGACGCCCCGGTCAGGGGGTGTTCGGATCCCAGCGACCGCGGAGACCCCAGGTGCAGCGCCACGAGTGACGCGCTCAGTCGAACGCCGTGACGCCGGTCGCCGTCGGCACCAGCATCATCCCCGGGAGCGCGCTCGGCGACTCGAAGACCGGGAGATCGGCGCCGACGTCGGCCATTCCCACCCTCACCCCCGTGGACGGGTCATAACCGACCACCTTGCCCTCGTCGGAGTTCAGCGCCCAGACGGTGCCGGCCAACACGACCGGCGAACTATCCGCGCCGGAGAGCAACCGGCCTCGGGACCGCTGCGCGATGTCGACGACCTGGATGCCGCCACCCCGACAGGGCACGAAGAGCTTCTGGGTGCGCGCGTCGTATGCCGGTCCACCGTCGGGATCGCTGCCGCAGATATGCGCGACCTTCGCCACCAGCGTGAGGTCACTCGCGCGCAGCAGGAAGCCGATGTCGGTCTTGCCAACCGCGAACACCAAGCCACCCGGGAGCAGCACCGGGTTCGCTGTGGACAGGTCCTCGTCCCCACCCGCCACAACGTCCTTGTACGACGCGAGGGGCTTCAACGCGGCGTCGAGCTTGATGACGCTCTCGGTGTACTTCTTCGGATCCGGACCCCCTTGCGGCGGATCGGGATTGGCGTTCCCGGAAGTGACGAAGATGTTGCCGCCCGCATCGATGGCGGGGGCGCCTCCGGACTGCCAGATCGCTCCGCCCTCCCCGTCGGAAGCCACCTCGAACGACGTCAGGTCACCGGGGTGTTGCGCGTCGATCGACACGACCCACCCGTGATAGTTCCCGCAGTCGCCGGAGTTGCCGCCGTAGGACACGATCACCCGGCCCCCGCTGAATGCCAGCCCGGCCCGCTGCAGGAGGTGGATCGCCTGCTGGCCACCGGTGAGTGGAGGATCGGCGCGTACGTCGACCCGCACCGCGCCGCTCGCAGCGTCGAGACCGAAGAGCTGGTGGTGCACCGAACCGTTGCCGTCGTCGATCTCGGCGACGACGTACATCGTGCCGGTCGCGGCATCGATCACGGGCGTGCTCGTGATGCCGAGCGGGTCGATGTTGCCGCACCCCGAACGACCGGCGACGTCGGTGAGTGGTCGACCGAGAGTCCGCGACCACACCACACGGCCGGTCGAGGGATCCAGCGCGACCACCCTGTTCTTCTCGGTGGCAGCGAGCACGTGGCCGCCGAAGACGAGCGCCTGACCGCGTACGGCGCCGCCGAGGTCGGCGGACCAGGCCTTGTGCGGCGATCGGCGCGGCACGCCGTACGCCACGGCTGCCTGCCGCGATCCACTCGCGTGATAGCTCAGCCAGGTGCTGCTCCTCGTAGCGGAGGACGAGCCGGTCGTCGACGTCGACGTCGGCGCTGACGTCGGGGCGATCGCTCCCGAGGTGGTCTCGTGACCACCCGGACCCTGCGTGCTGCACGCTGCCAATGCGGCGGCGGTCATCGCCGCACCGAGGACGACGGATCTCGCCCTCGCACCGGTGCTACAAGATCCCCTCACGCACTCATTCACTCACGGCGTCGCCCGCCCCGTCAGGAGGTTGCGGTCACGACCTTCAGCTCGCCCAGACACTCCTCGATCACGCGAGCGAAGTCCAGGTCCGTGGGGGCTTCCTGCCAGCGTTCGAAGGCGACCTTGAAGACCGCGATCCCCGCCTCCGCCGCGAGGCTGGCTGCCGGCTCGGCCACGCCCCTCTCGCGCAGCGTCGCCGCGATGGCCGACGCGAGCGAGGCCAGTTTCACCAGCTCACGCTCGCGCAGGTCGTCGTACGCGGTGATGACGTCCTGGCGGCGGCTCGCGAAGGCCCCACGCTCCTGCAGGAACGGCGCCACCACGGCCAGGGCGGCGGCCACGGCATCCATCGGTGCGGTGGCGGCCGGGGTGGCCGACACCGCGCTGACGAACAACTCCTGCAGCTCACCCGCGCCGGAGAAGAGCACCTCCCGCTTGTCGACGAAGTACCGGAAGAAGGTGCGCTCGGTCAGCCCCGCCCGGGACGCGATCTCGGCGACGGTGGTCTGCTCGAATCCGCGCTCCAGGAAGAGCTCCATCGCGGCCTGTTCGAGCCGCTCGCGCGCCCCCGGCTCCCATCGACCCATGACGGGATCCTAGGTGATGACAGTTGCTGACATGCAGTGCTACCGTTGATGACAGCAACTGACATCAACTCTCCGCGGTGCGCCGCGGGTTCGACCGGAGGTTCTCCCCTATGCGCGTATTCGTCACCGGTGCATCCGGATGGATCGGCTCCGCCCTCGTCGCCGAGCTGCTCGCCGCAGGTCACGACGTGGTCGGGTTGGCACGGTCGGACACGTCGGCAGCCGCCGTCACCGCCGCGGGCGCACAGGTGCATCGTGGCGGCCTCGACGACCTGGACGCCCTGCACCAGGCCGCTGCCGGGTCCGACGGAGTGGTCCACACGGCGTTCAAGCACGACATAGCCTTCACCGGCGACTTCCAGGGCGCGGCCGACGCCGACCAGCGTGCGATCGAGGCCATGGGCGAGGCGCTCAAGGGTTCGGACCGCCCCCTCGTGATCGCCTCAGGACTTCTCGGCCTGCGGCCGGGAGCCGTTGCGACAGAGGACTTCTCGCCGGACCCGAGTAGCTCGCCCCGGATGGGCACGGAGCAGCGGACACTGGCGCTGGCGTCGCAGGGGGTCCGCTCATCGGCCGTGCGCCTCTCGCCGACCGTGCACGGCGACGGCGACCACGGCTTCATGTCCACCCTGGTGCAGATCGCTCGAGACCGGGGATTCTCGGCCTACCTCGGCGATGGTGCCAACCGCTGGCCGGCCGTGCATCGGCTCGATGCCGCGCACCTGTTCCGACTCGCATTGGAGAAGGCCCCCGCCGGATCCGCGCTGCACGGCGTGAGCGAGGAGGGCGTGACCACGCGGGTGATCGCCGAGGCCATCAGCCGCGGCCTCGGACTGCCGGTCAGGTCCATCGCCCCCGACGACGCCGAGCGCCACTTCGGATGGATCGGCGCCCTGTTCGGCATGGATTCACCCGCCTCGTCGGCCATCACCCGCGACCTGCTCGCGTGGACACCCACCCATCAGGGTCTGATCGCCGACCTGGACGAGGGTCACTACTTCAGCGCCTGACGCGGCCCAGGTCCTGCTGGCGGCGGACCGCGATGTACTTCTCGTCGATCTCCTCGATCGAGAACTTCCCGATCGGGATCTCGGACAGGATCAGTTCCTCGTCCAGCCCGAACGCCGTGTCGCGCGTGCGCACCGAACGCACCTGCTCACCGTCCCGCAGCACCAGGTACGTGTTGGTGATCTCCACTCGGCCGTCGCCGGCGGGGTGCGCCTCGAACCAGCGCTGGTACTCGTGGTGGCCCATCGTGGCCGACTTCACCAGATGCCGCTCGACCGGCTCGTTGGGCACGCCGCCGTACGAGCGGCTCATCAGGATGGGCGCGCCGGGAGCCAGGACGTCGGCCATCCGGGTCCAGAACGCGTCGCGCGCCCGTCCACCGAGGAAGTAGATGACGTTGAAGAGCAGCGCCCCGCCGCAGTTCGGAGGGAGCCACACGTCGAGGATCGACTCCGCGAGCACCGTGGTGCGCGAACGCATCTCGGCGCGCTCGGCCACCCGCAGCATCAGCAGCGATCGGGTCAGCGGATCGGGTTCGACGGCGAGGATCTCGGCGCTCGGGAAACGATCGGCCAGCGCGACGGTCGTGAGTCCGCTGCCGCAACCGATGTCGATCAGCGGCCGGTCGCCGATGAACGCCGCCTGCTCCCAAGGGATCCCGAAGAGGTAGTCCGACTCCTCGTCGATGGGCAGCCGCAGGGTGTCGCCGAACTCCGCCCAGGCGGCGTTGTCGTCGTCGGCCATCCCGTCAGAAGCCCAGCTTCGACAGCTGGTTGGGGTCGCGCTGCCAGTCCTTGGCGATCTTCACGTGCAGGTCGAGGTAGACCCGTTGGCCGAGCACCCGCTCGATCTCGACGCGGGCGTTCGTGCCGACCTCGCGCAACCGCGCGCCGGCGCGTCCGATGATGATCGCCTTCTGGCTGTCCCGCTCGACGTAGACGTTGACGCGTACGTCGAGCAGCTCCTTGCCGGGAGCGCGCCCCTCGCGGGGCACCATCTCCTCGACCACGACGGCGAGGCTGTGCGGCATCTCGTCGCGCACACCCTCCAGGGCGGCCTCGCGCACCAGCTCGGCGATCATGACCAGCTGCGGCTCGTCGGTGATGACGTCGTCGGGGTAGAGCTGCGGGGACTCCGGCAGGTGCTTCATCAGCACCTCGCGCACCACGTCGACCTGCTCGTCCTTGGTCGCCGAGCACGGCACGATGTCGTCCCACTCCCCCAGCGCATCGATCGCCATCAGGTGCTGCGCCACCCGGTCCCGATTGACGGTGTCGATCTTGGTCGCGATGGCCACGATCGGCCGGCGCCGACCGCGTCGGATCTCGGCGAGCTCACGGGCGATGAACTGGTCGCCCGGTCCGATGAGCTCGTCTGCGGGCAGGCAGAAGCCGATCACGTCGACGTCGAGCAACGTCTCGCGCACCACGTCGTTCAGCCGCTTGCCGAGCAGCGTGCGGGGCTTGTGCAGCCCCGGCGTGTCGACCAGGATCAGCTGCGCCGACTCGGTGTTCGATATCCCTCGGATCGGGTGGCGCGTCGTCTGGGGCTTGCTCGAGGTGATGGCCACCTTGCTGCCGACCAGTGCATTGGTGAGGGTCGATTTGCCCGCGTTCGGCCGCCCCACCAGGGCGGCGAATCCCGCCCGGTATGCCGTCACGATGCTCTCTCTTCCACTCGGTGCGCCCCGCCGTCGGCTGATTGTGTCGCACCGGCGTCGTCACGATCGGAGGCGGCCAGCCGCTCCACCACCAGGGTGGCCAGCTGATGACGTCGCCCGGCCATCCGTTCGGCGGTCATCCGCACGTCGCCCAGGTCGGCGGTCGCGCCGGGGATCGGCACCCGGCCGACCAGTTTGGTGAGCAGGCCGCCCACCGTGTCGACGTCGTCCTCCTCGATCGTGATGTCGAAGTGCTCGGCGAAGTCGTCGACCGACATGCGGGCCGGCACGCGAATCCGGCCGTCGTCCAGATTCTCCAGTCCCGGTGTCGCACGGTCGTATTCGTCGTCGATCTCGCCGACGACCTCTTCGACGATGTCCTCGAGGGTGACCAACCCGGCCGTGCCGCCGTACTCGTCGATGACGATGGCGAAGTGCCGGCGGGCCACCTGCATCTCGCGCAGCAGGTCATCGACCGGTTTGCTGTCGGGGACGAAGGCGACTTCGCGCATCACCGACGCGCACGGCGCCTGTGCGTCGACCCGCCCGTCGATCAGGCGTCCCGCGACGTCCTTGAAGTAGAGGACGCCCTCGATCTCGTCCGGGCTCCCGTCGACCACCGGGATGCGCGAGAAACCGGAGCGCTGGAAGAGCGACATCGCCTGACGCATCGTCTTGGCCCGGTCGATGGTGATCATGTCCGTACGCGGCACCATCAGCTCGCGTGCCAGCGTGTCCCCCAGCTCGAAGACCGAGTGGATCATCTTGCGCTCGTCGGCCTCGATGAGTTCTGAATCCGTTGCCAGGTCGACGTATTCGCGCAGCTCGGCCTCGGAGTCGAAGGGCCCGTCGCGGAACCCGCGTCCGGGAGTCACGGCGTTGCCGAGCGACACGAGCAGGTGCGCCACCGGACCCATCAGGGTGCGCAGCCACAGCACAACCGGAGCGACGGCCAGCGAGATCGCCTCACCGTGCTGACGGCCCAGCGTGCGCGGTGACACGCCCACGAGCACGAATGACATCACGGCCATCAGGCCGATGGCGACCACCAGCCGTGCCCACAAGGAACTCACGATGTCGCTGACCGCGATCGTCACCAGCACGGCGGCCGTCGCCTCGGCGAGCACACGCAGCAGGGCGAGCACCATCGCGACGGCGCCGCTGTCCTTGACGAGCTCGAGCAGCGCCGGGGCCCCGCGGCGGTGCTCCTCCACGAGGGTCTCGACGTGGTGCACCCCCATCCGGCTCACGGCCGACTCGGTCGCGGCGAACACGAATCCCGCCGACACCGAGAGCAGCGCGCAGACCAGCAGCAGGGTCACGGAGCTGTCACTCCCCGGACGGCGGGGAGATGCTGGCCGCGGGGCGGTCCCGCGAGGCGAGGAACGTCAGCAGCAGCACGCGCTGCAGCTCGAACATCT
Source organism: Allobranchiibius sp. GilTou73 (assembly GCF_021391335.1). Taxonomy (GTDB): domain Bacteria; phylum Actinomycetota; class Actinomycetes; order Actinomycetales; family Dermatophilaceae; genus Allobranchiibius; species Allobranchiibius huperziae. The sequence continues at coordinate 2,994,484 of NZ_CP090051.1, forward strand.
CGCGTCGCTCGTCCGGCTCCGCGTGGTCGTAGCCGAGCAGGTGCAGCAGCCCGTGCACCGTGAGGAGCAGCAGCTCCTCCTCGGTCGTGTGTCCGGCCTCGGCCGCCTGTTTCGCCGCGACGGTGGGGCACAGCACGAGATCGCCGAGCACGCCCTCGACCGGTTCGTCCCCACCCCGATTCGGCCGCAACTCATCCATTGGGAAGCTCATCACGTCGGTCGGCCCCGGCAGGTCCATCCACTGCACGTGCAGCACTTCCATGGCCTGCTCGTCGACGACCCGCACGCACAGATCGGCCTGCGGATGCACGCCGAGCTCCCCCATCACGTACGTCGCGCAGGCGTGCAGCTCATCGAGGTCGATGTCGCTCTCGGTCTCGTTGAGCAGGTCGATGCTCACGGACGGCCCTTGGACCCACCGGGCGATCGTCGGATCCCGCCGGGATGGGCGTCGTGCTCGTCGTAGGCCTGCACGATCGCGCTGACCAGGCGGTGGCGCACGACGTCGTGCGCGCTCAGGTAGGAGAAGTGCACGTCGTCGACCCCGTCGAGGATGCCCTGCACGACCCGCAGACCGGAGCTCGTGCCGCCGGGCAGGTCGACCTGGGTGACGTCGCCGGTGACGACCATCTTGGAGCCGAAACCGAGCCGGGTGAGGAACATCTTCATCTGCTCGGCAGAGGTGTTCTGCGCCTCGTCCAGGATGATGAACGCGTCGTTGAGGGTGCGTCCGCGCATGTAGGCCAGCGGCGCCACCTCGATGGTGCCGGATGCCATCAGGCGGGCCATCGAGTCGGGGTCGACCATGTCGTGCAGCGCGTCGTAGAGCGGGCGCAGGTAGGGGTCGATCTTGTCGGTGAGCGTGCCGGGCAGGAAGCCGAGCCGCTCGCCGGCCTCGACCGCGGGCCGGGTCAGGATGATCCGGTTGACCTCCTTGGCCTGCAGCGCCGCGACGGCCTTGGCCATCGCCAGGTAGGTCTTGCCGGTGCCGGCCGGTCCGATGCCGAAGACGATGGTGTTGGTGTCGATGGCGTCGACGTACTGCTTCTGACCGAGGGTCTTCGGGCGGATGGTGCGGCCGCGGTTGCTCACGATGTTCATCGTCAGCACGTCGGCAGGCCGCTCGTTGGCGTTGGAGCGCAGCATGCCGATCGAGCGCTCGACGGCGTCCCGGTTGAGCGGCTGGCCGTTGTCGATGATCACCAGCAGCTCGTCGATCAGCTCCTCGACCAGCGCCATGTCGGCCGGCAACCCCTCGAGGTGGAACTCGTTGCCGCGGACGTGGATCAGCAGGTTGGGGAAGGAGCGTTCGATGGTGCGCAGCAACTCGTCGCGCGGGCCGAGGAGGGTGACCATGGCCACGTCGGGCGGGATCTGCACGGTGTGGCCGGCCGTCACGGGCTGACCGATCTGCTCGGCGGGGCGGTCCTGTTCTGTCATCGTGTGGCCATTCTACGGGCGTGATCCGGCCTGGATCGACCCGAATTGCTCACCAGCGCAACCGCGCGGACAGCACCGCGAGCGCGGCAGGACCCGCTGTCGAGCTGCGCAGGACGGACGGACCGAGGCGTACGACGTCGGCGCCGGCCGCGACGAGGCTCGCGCGCTCCTGGTCGCTCACCCCGCCCTCCGGGCCCACCACCAGCGCGACCCGGTCGCCGTCGCCCAGACCGTCGAGGTCCAGCGCGCCGATGGCGCTCGTCGCCTCCTCGTGGAGCAACACCACCCGCGCACCCGCCAGGCGATCCGCCAGCTGAGCGCTGGTGGCCAGCGGCTCAACCACCGGAAGCATGGCCCGACGCGCCTGTTTCGCGGCGGCCGACACCACGCTCTCCCACTTGCGGTGCGAGCGGACGGCGCGGTCCCCCCGCCACTGCACGACGCATCGTTCGGCGGCCCACGGCACGACCGCGTCGACTCCCAGCTCGGTAGCCGCCTCGATCGCCAGCTCGTCCCGGCCGCCCTTGGCCAGCGCCTGCACCAGCACGAACCGGGGTCCGCACGAATCGGGCCGCTCCAGCGCGTCGATGAGGACCGCCAGCATGTCGTCCTCGGCCGCGTCGACCCGACCTACGGCGACCACTCCCGACCCGTCGGACAGCTGCACCGGCTCCCCCGGCACCATCCGGCGAACCCGCACGGCGTGGCGACCCTCCGGTCCCGTGAGCGTGATGACCGCGCCCGCGCTCGCCTGTGCCAGCGACCCGGGCTCGGCGTAGAACATCGGCGCGGTCACGGCGTCACTTCTGCTTGAACGCGTCGCGCAGTTTGCCCAGCAGACCCTGGCCGACCGGCTGGAAGTTGGCCTCGGGCGACTCCTCGCCGCGCTCCTTGGCCAGCAGCCGCAGCAACTCCTCCTGCTGGGTGTCCAGGCGGGTCGGCGTCCGCACGTTGGCGTGCACGAGCAGGTCACCGCGCACCCCTGAGCGCAACCTGGTGACGCCCAGCCCCTTCAGCGTGATGACGTCGCCGGGCTGGGTGCCCACGCGGATCCCCACCTCGCGGACTCCGTCGAAGGTCTCTAGGGGCAGCTCGGTGCCCAGCGCCGCCGCGGTCATCGGCAGCTCGACCGAGCAGTGCAGGTCATCGCCCTGTCGCTGGAAGGTCGCGTGCTTGCGCACCCGGACCTCGATGTAGAGGTCTCCGGCCGGGCCGCCGCCGGGGCCGACCTCGCCCTCGCCGGTCAGCTGGATGCGGGTGCCGGTGTCGACGCCCGCGGGCACCTTGATCGTGATGGTGCGGCGGTCGCGCACCCGGCCCTCGCCGGAGCACTCGAAGCACGGGTCGGTGATGACCTCACCGAAACCGCGGCACGCGGCGCAGGGGCGGGTCGTCATGACCTGACCGAGGAAGGAGCGCTGCACCTGCTGCACCTGGCCGGCGCCGTGGCACACGTCGCAGGTGCGCTTGCCGGTGCCGGCGCGGGCGCCGCTTCCCTCACACGTGTGACAGACGGCCGCCGTGTCGAAGGTGATGTCCTCCTCGCTGCCGAAGACCGCGGTCCGCAGGTCCACGTCGACGGGGATGAGCGCGTCCTGGCCGCGTTGGGCGCGCGAGCGCGGGCCGCCACCGCCCGCAGCCGTACCGCCGAAGAACGCGTCCATGATGTCGCTGAAGGAGAATCCCTGGCCGAAGCCGGCGGCACCCTGGCCGCCGTACGGGTCCTGACCCATGTCGTACGACGACTTCTTCGTGGGGTCCGACAGCACGTCGTACGCCTGGGAGACGGCCTTGAACTCCTCGGACGCCTCGTCACCGGGGTTGACGTCCGGGTGCAGCTTGCGGGCGAGGCGGCGGTAGGCGCGCTTGATCTCTTCCGGGCTGGCGTCCCGTGAGACGCCGAGGACGGAGTAGTAGTCGTTCACGAAAATCCTTGTCAGCTGGTCGTCTTCAAGCAGTACATGACCGGTGGCGAACCGGCGGTCAGCGTTGGTCGAGAATCTCGGACACGTAGCGCGCGACCGCTCGCACGGCCGCCATCGTGCTGGGGTAGTCCATTCGGGTCGGACCGAGGACGCCGAGCCCGGCGGTCGAATCCGCTCCGTACGTGGAACTGACCACCGAGGCGCCGCGCAGTCCGTCGACGGTGTTCTCGGCGCCGATGCGCACGGCCACCGAATCGCCGGACGCGCTGCTCGTCTGACTCATCTGTCCGAGTAAACGCAGCAGGACCACATGTTCTTCCAGCGCCTCGAGCACGGGGCCGATCGTCATCGGGAAGTCGCTGACGGAGCGGGCCAGGTGAGCGGTGCCCGCCAGCGCGACCCGTTCCTCCCGCTGCTGGGCCAGGGCGTCGGCCAGAACGGCGATCACCAGGCCCGCGGTCTCGCGGTGCTCGGGGGCGATGCGGTCGATGACAGCCGGCAGCAGACGGATGCCCTCGGACCAGGTCGCGCCGGCGACGGCCTCGTTGACCCGGTCGCGCAGGGTCCGCAGCAACTGCTGACCGGCCTCGGTGACCAGGTCGACGTCCACCTGCACGATGCGCTGCTCGACCCGCCCGTTGGACAGGATCACCACGGCCATCAGGCGGTCGCCGTCGAGGGAGACCAGCTCGGTGTGCCGGATCGTCGCGGGGTTGAGCGAGGGGTACTGCATCACGGCGACCTGGTTGGTCAACGACGACATCAGTCGTACCGTGCGGTCCACCACGTCGTCGAGATCGACGGCCTGTGCGAGGAAGGTCTGCACCGCGGCGCGCTCCGCCCGGGACATCGGCTTGATCTCGTTCAGTCGGTCGACGAACGCGCGGTAGCCGGCGTCGGTGGGCACGCGGCCGGCGGAGGTGTGCGGGGCGGTGATCAGCCCCTCTTCCTCCAGGACGGCCATGTCGTTGCGGACGGTGGCGGCGCTCACCCCGAGCTGGTGGCGGTCGAGCAGGGCCTTGGAACCCACGGGTTCGGACGTCGCGACGTAGTCCTGCACGATCGCGCGCAGCACGTGCTGGCGGCGTTCTTCGCTCATGTCACCTCCCGAGACGGTGTCGGCTGGCACTCCACTTCGTCGAGTGCCAAGTCTACGTGCTCCGCGGCGCTGCGCGTGTCCTCCCTCCCGGCCTCGGCCGGGGGCCCCTACCCTCGTGCCGTGACCCCAGACCGCTACGGCGCCGACGTGCTCTCCGGTGACTGGCGCGCGCCCCGCCGCGGTCGGTCCGTGCCCCTTCCGGCCGAGGTCGGCGTCGTCGTCGAGGACGTCGAGACCGGCTGGTGCGGGGCCATCACCCGCGTGGAGAAGGCCGGCGGGATGCACGTCGTGCACCTGGAGGACCGGCGCGGACGCAGCAAGGCGTTCCCGCTCGGTCCGGGGTTCCTGCTGGACGGCAGACCCGTGGAGCTGGTGGCGGTGAAGGACACCACCGCGATCGACGCCGCCCGCAAGGCCACCACCAGGACCGCCAGCGGCTCCCGTGCGGTGGCCGGCGTCACGGCCCGCGTCGCCGCCGGATCGCGCATCTTCGTCGAGGGCCGCCACGACGCGGAGCTGGTGGAGAAGGTCTGGGGCGACGACCTGCGGATCGAAGGGGTCGTGGTCGAGCTGCTCGAGGGCGTCGACGACCTGACGTCGGTGATCCGCGACTTCAAGCCGACCGCTCGGCGCCGGATGGGCGTGCTCGTCGATCATCTGGTCCCCGGCACCAAGGAGGCCCGGATCGTCGCGGGGGCGATGGCGTCGCCGTACGCGGGAGAGCACGTCCTCGTCGTCGGCCACCCGTACATCGACGTGTGGCAGTCGGTGCGTCCCGAGCGGCTGGGCTGGCAGCAGTGGCCGGTGATCCCCCGCGGCCGGTCCTGGAAGCACGGCATCCTCGCCGAGCTCGGCTGGCCGCACGAATCCCAGGCCGACGTCGCGCGCGGGTGGAAGCAGATCCTCGCGACCGTGCGCACCTACGCCGACCTCCAGCCGGAGCTGCTCGGCCGGGTCGAGGAACTCATCGACTTCGTCACCGTGCCGTCGCCATGAGCTCCTCTGGTCGCCCTGCCGTGGGGTTCCGCGCGGAGCTGGTCGCCGTCGTGGCCTCCGTGGGCGAGGACGGGCCGGCGGTGCTCGCCTCCGGCGACCCGCTGCAACTGCCCGCCGGGGAGCTGCGGGCCGACCACGACTCCCTGCAGGAGGGCGTGCGCGTTTTCGCCGCCGAGCAGACCGGGCACACGCTGGGCTACGTCGAGCAGCTCTACACGTTCGCCGACCTCGGACGCGGTGACGGCACCGGGCGGGTCATCTCGATCTCCTACCTCGGCCTCACCCGCGCCGACATCACCGCCGCCGAGTGGGCGGGCGCCTACACGTTGCTGCCCTGGGAGGACCGTCGCTCGGTCGGCACCGACCAGGCGCTCGTCGACGACCTGGCGCGGTGGGTGCGCGGTGTGCGAGGTGCCGCGCGGGAGGCGCGCGAGGAACGCCGCGAGCACCTCTTCGGGACCGGCTCGATGCCGTGGCGTCCCGAGCTGGCGCTGCAGCGGTACGAACTGCTCTGGGAGGCAGGCATCGTGGCCGAGTCGCCGCGCGCGAAGCAGGTGCGGGCGGAATCCGGTGTCGCGATGCTGCACGATCACCGCCGCATCGTCGCGACGGGGCTGTCCCGATTGCGATCGGCCCTGCAGTACCGGCCGGTGGTCTTCGAGCTGATGCCGCCGACGTTCACCCTCGGGCAGCTGCAGGACGTCGTGGAGGCCATCGCCGGGCAGGACGTGCACAAGCAGAACTTCCGCCGGCTGGTCGAACAGCAGCACCAGCTGGTCGAGCCCACCGGCGACCTCAGCCATGGGACAGGCGGGCGGCCCGCGCGCCGCTACCGCTTCCGGCGCGAGGTGTTCGCGGAGCGGGCGCAGGTGGGGACGAAGCTGCCGATCCCCCGCGGGCGGTAAGAGGCGCTCAGCGGAGGTTGTCGAGCTCGGATGTTATGCTCACTCTCAGCATTTACTCACTGGGAGCATTACTCCCGCATCGTGATTGCGAAAGGCACCGAGATGACCACAGCGACGTACGAGAAGGTGCGGCACGTCATCCCCGAGGTCGAGTGGGCGACGTTCGAGCCCGACATCGAGGCGATCGAGCGGCTCAAGGTCGAGCACGACGCGGTGATCCTGGCGCACAACTACATGACGCCGGAGATCTACCACGGTGTCGCGGACATCGTCGGCGACTCCCTGGCCCTGGCGCGCGAGGCACAGCACGTACGCGCGGGCACCATCGTGCTGGCGGGCGTGCACTTCATGGCCGAGACCGCGAAGCTGCTGAACCCGGCCAAGCGGGTGCTGCTCCCGGACCTGCGATCCGGGTGCTCGCTGGCGGAGAGCATCACGCCCGAGCAGGTGCGCGCGCTGCGGGCGGAGCACCCCGGCGTCCCCGTGGTCACCTACGTCAACACCTCGGCCGCGATCAAGGCCGAGAGCGATATCTGCTGCACCTCCGGCAACGCCGTGCGGGTCATCGAGTCGCTCGGGGTCGACAAGGTGATCATGATCCCGGACCAGTACCTCGCGCGGAACATCGCCGCGCGCACCGGCGTCGAGGTCATCACCCACCCCGGAGCGTGCGAGGTGCACGAGCGGTTCACGCCGCTGGACATCGCCGAGATCCGACAGGGCAACGAGGGCGTCGTCGTCCTCGCCCACCCCGAATGCCCGCCCGACGTGGTGCAGGCCGCGGACTACGCCGGCTCGACCGCCGACATGCAGGCGTACGTCGAGCAGCACCGTCCGGCGAAAGTCGCTCTCATCACCGAGTGTTCGATGTCGGACAACGTCGCTGCTGGCCACCCGGACATCGACTTCGTGCGTCCGTGCAACCTGTGCCCCCACATGAAGCGCAACACCCTGGGCGCCATCCGCGCGTCCCTGGAGCACGGGCGCCACGAGATCACCGTCGACCCGTCGCTGGCGGACGCCGCGCGGCTCTCGATCGAGCGCATGCTCGCGGTGTCGTGATGGGCACATCGACGGACAGCACACCGGTCGTCGTCGGTTCCGGGCTGGCCGGACTCACGGTCGCCCGGGCGCTCGCACCGGAGCGCTGCATCCTGGTGACGCCGGACGACCTCACCGCCGGCGCGGCGAGCATGTGGGCGCAAGGCGGGATCGCGGCCGCCATCGGCGAGGACGACTCTCCCGAGCTGCACGCCGTCGACACCCGGCGCGCCGGGGCCGACCTCGGCGACGCGGGCACGATCGCCCGGATCACGGCAGCCGCGCCGGACGTCGTACGCCGCCTGCACGCGCTGGGAGTGCCGTTCGACCTCGCCGCCGACCAGGCACTGGACCTCGCGCTCGAGGGTGGCCACTCGCGGCGGCGCATCGCGCATGCCGGCGACCGCAGCGGCGCCGCGATCACCCGCACGGTGGCCGGCCACGTGGCCACTCTCGACAGCGTCGAGATCCACACCGGACTGCACGCCCGCCGACTGGTGACCGACAGCGCCGGAAAGATCGCCGGTCTCGTGCTCAGGGCGGCCTCCGGCGCAGAGGTGACGATCGACACGGACCGGATCGTCCTCGCGACCGGCGGTCTCGGTGGGCTCTTCGCGCACACGACCAATCCGCGGACGGCACTCGGCCAGGGCATCGCGATGGCGTCCCGGGTCGGCGCCCGCACCGACGATCTGCACTTCGTGCAGTTCCACCCGACAGCCCTCGACGTCGGACTCGACCCCATGCCGCTGCTGACCGAGGCGCTGCGGGGGCGCAGCCGCCGTGCTGCTCGCCGACGGTGCGCGCTTCGTCGACGAGCTGCAGCCGCGCGACGTGGTCGCGGCCGCGGTCTGGGCGCAGGCCCAGTCCGGTCGGCGTGTGGTGCTGGACGCGCGCGACGTGCCCGACGTCCTGACCCGCTTCCCGGCGGTGGCCGACCTGGTGTCCGCAGCGGGCCTGGATCTTGCCTCCGACCTCCTGCCCGTCGCACCCGCCGTGCACTACGCGATGGGCGGTGTCACCGTCGACGCACGGTCGCGCACCAGCGTCCCCGGCCTCTGGGCGGTCGGTGAAGTGGCGCGCACCGGCCTGCACGGCGGCAACCGGCTGGCATCCAACTCGCTGCTCGAAGCGGTCGTGAGCGGTGAAGCCGCTGCCGCCGACCTGATCGGTGACACCTGGCGCGCAGGTGGCGACGTGGCCGCCGCCGATCAGGAGAGCCTGCGCGCCGCAGGCGAGGCTCCCGGCCCCGCGCTGGACGAGGTGCGGCAGGTGCTGGAGAGCAGCTGCGGGGTGCTGCGCACCGCGCACGACCTCCGCGCGGCCGTCGACCGGCTCGACGCGTGGACCCAGGACGACGCGGCGTACGTCGGGTGGCTCATCGCCCGCTCCGCGCTGGCCGACCCGCGCAGCGTCGGCGCCCACCGACGGGTCGACACCACCGCCGCAGGGAGCGCAGCGTGAGCACCGACCTCGCCCTCGTCGAGCTGATCCGGCGCGCGCTCCAGGAGGACCTCGGTGGGGTCGGCGACATCACCACGCAGGCAACGGTGCCGGTGGACGCCGTCGGCACGGCGTACGTCGTCGCGCGCCAACAGGGCGTGCTGTCCGGATCACGGTGCGTCGACACGGCATTCGATCTCGTCGATCCCCAGCTGCAGGTCGAGTGGAGCGCGAAGGACGGCGCGGAGGTCGCACCAGGACAGGTCGTCGCCACGGTGCGCGGCAGCGCCTGCTCGATCCTGACCGGCGAGCGCGTCGGACTCAATCTGCTGTCCCATCTGAGCGGCATCGCCACCCGCACGGCCGGCCTGGTGCGCCTGCTCGACGGCACCGGGGCGCGGATCGCCGACACCCGCAAGACGACGCCCGGCCTGCGGGCACTGCAGAAGCAGGCGGTGCGCAACGGCGGCGGCATCAACCACCGGTTCGGGCTCTTTGACGCGATCCTGGTCAAGGACAACCACATCGGACTCGGCGGTGGTCTGACACAGGTGCTGCGGCGGCTGGCCGAGCACGCCGGTCACCTCACCCGCGTGGAGATCGAGGTCGACGACCTCGACCAGTTGCGCCAGGTACTGGCCTTCGACGCGGCCCGGCTGCGATCCGGTCACGCACCCGTGGTGCACGCCGTGCTGCTGGACAACATGGGCCCGGACCTGATCGCCGAGGGGGCCGCCCTGATCCGGGACCACCCCGCGCCCGTGACGGTCGAGGTCTCTGGCGGCGTGACCGAGGAGTCGGTGCGTGCGCTCGCGCAGGCGGGTGCCGACGTCATCTCCGTCGGGGCACTGACGCACAGCGTCACGGAGCTGGACTTCGGGCTCGACCTGCACGAGTCATAGATCGGTTGTCAGCACTTTCGGGGCGAGGCAGCCACGAAGACGCTGACAATCGGACGGGACGAGCCCTCAGAAGCCGAGCAGCCGGCGTACGACGGTGTCGGCGAGCAGCCGACCCCGCAGCGTGAGCACCACGCGCCGGTCGATCGGTCGCACAGCCGCCGCCGGCTCGGCCAGCCCGTCAGCGATCAACCCCGCCATCGCCGTACGGCCCTGGGGGGCGAGCGAATCCAGCGGCAGTCCGTCGACCAGCCTGACGCCCAGCAGCACGGTCTCGTCGTAACGCTGCTCCTGCGTGAGCACCTCGCGGCCCCCTCCCGGTGAGACGCCGTCGGCGAGCCGACCGGCGTACGCCGTGGGGTGCTTGACGTTCCACCAGCGCACTCCGCCGACATGGCTGTGCGCGCCGGGTCCGATGCCCCACCAGTCGTCACCGCGCCAGTAGCTCTCGTTGTGTCGGCAGCGTGCGTCCGCGCGGGCCGCCCAGTTGCTGATCTCGTACCACCCGTAGCCGGCTGCGCCGAGCACCTCGTCGGCCAGCTCGTACTTGAGCGCCGCATCGTCGTCGGCCGGCATGGGGACGACGCCGCGGCGCACCTGCGCGGCGAGTTTGGTGCCCTGCTCCACCACGAGCGCGTACGCGCTCACGTGGTCCGGCGCCAGGGCCACCACCGTGTCGAGGCTGCGTCGCCAGTCCTGCAGCGACTCCCCCGGAGTCCCGTAGATCAGGTCCAGGCTCACCTGCAGCCCGGCATCCCTCGCGTAGGCCACAGCACGCTCGACGTTGGCCGGATCGTGGGTGCGGTCCAGGGTCGCCAGCACGTGCGGCACCGCGGACTGCATCCCCAGGCTGATGCGGGTGAATCCGCCCGCGGCCAGCGTGCGGGCCACCTCGGGCGTGACCGTGTCCGGGTTGGCCTCGGTCGTCACCTCGGCGTCCGGCGCCAGCCCGAAGCGGTCGCGCACCCCCTCGACCATCCGCACGAGGTCGTCTGCAGCGAGCATCGTGGGGGTACCACCACCGACGAAAATCGTTGTCACCGGCGCGGTTTCGTCGCCTGCGCGCAGGACGCGGTCGGCGAGGTCGAGCTCGGACAGTGCCGCGTCGGCGTACGAGCTCACCCCGGGCACACCCAGCTCGGTCAGCGTGTACGTGTTGAAATCGCAGTAGCCGCAACGCACCCTGCAGAACGGCACGTGCAGGTAGACGCCGAACTGTCGGCTCCCGATGCCGGCAAGGGCCGAGCCGGGCAGGGATCCGTCGGTGGGGACGGGTTCGCCGTCGGGCAGGGCACTGGGCACCCCACAATTGTCTCAGCGCCGAGCTGTGGCGCTTCCGGGGTCCCCGCGAAGTATCGGAGCGTCAGCGGAGAACTTCGTGGGGTCTGGCAGTGACCCAGACAGGGATGACGCCGCGGACGACCTCGGTGCCGTCGTCGACGAAGGCACTGCAGCGCACGTCCACCTGGAACGGCGGCTCGCCGGCCCAGTCGGACGGCTCGGTCCGCGCCTCGCAGCGGACGTCGGTGGGCACCTTGGCCAGGTAGTCCAATTCGATGCCCTTGGGAATCCAGCGCATCCCCGGCGGCACGCTCGCCTCGCAGAGCAGACCGAGCGCCGCCTCGAGCCCGTTCGCCACCGCGATCGCGTGCACCGTGCCGATGTGGTTCTGCCCGGCACGACGCTTGCGGATGCGCACCGAGGCGTGGTTCGGCGCCATCTGCGTCACGAACGGCCGCACGCTGGCGAAGTAGGGCGCCTTGAACGCGTACGCGGTTGAGAAGACCCGCCGACCGAACGGTCGACCGGTCAGCCGCTGGTAGAGGTGGTAGGTCGAGGCCATGACCAGATGTTACTGTTCGGTAGCGTCCGCACGTCGGACGACGATGTCCCGCACCGCGCGAGCCGCCTCGATGCCCTTGCGCTCGAACCGGGTCATCACCCGCCCGTCGAAACGGTCGCCGTACTCCGCACCCGGCTCGAAGCCGGGAGCCTCGCGCAGCACGTCCCGCATCTGCTCGGCGTAGTCCTCCCAGTCGGTCGCGAGACGCCACAGCCCGCCGGGCCGCAGCACCCGCACGACGTCGACGGCGAACATCGGGTCGACCAGCCGGCGCTTGTGGTGCTTGGCCTTGGGCCACGGGTCGGGGAAGAAGGTCCACAGCTGGTCCACGCTCGCGGCCGGCAGCGCCGTCGCGACCACGCCCGCGGCGTCGGCGCGCAGCACCCGCAGGTTGCCCACCTGCGCCTGGGCGGCCTTGGCGAGGGTCTGCGCGATCCCCGGACGCCAGACCTCGACCGCCAGGAAGTCCCACTCCGGGTGCTCGGCCGCGGCCGCGACCACGCAGTCACCCGAGCCGGAGCCGATCTCGACGACCAGCGGTGCTGTACGCCCGAAGGCCGCCGGCAGGTCGAGCACGAAGCCGGCGGCCACGCTGGTGCCCTCGATCGGCGGGGACAACAGGTATGCCGGACCGTGCACCTCCAGCGCGCGGTGGTGGCGAGGCGGCATCCGACCGCCGCGACGGGTGAACGACCGGTTGGTCGCCGCCGCCCTGCGGTCATCGTCCACGTAGGTCTGCGGCGAATCTCCCTGCGACACCTATTTCTTCGCTTTCTCCGCGGCGGATGAGTCTTGGGAGAGCGCGGCGATGAAGGCCTCCTGCGGCACCTCGACGGAGCCCACCATCTTCATCCGCTTCTTGCCCTCCTTCTGCTTCTCCAGCAGCTTGCGCTTGCGGCTGATGTCGCCGCCGTAGCACTTGGCGAGCACGTCCTTGCGGATGGCGCGGATGGTCTCGCGCGCGATGACCCGCGCGCCGATCGCGGCCTGGATCGGCACCTCGAACTGCTGGCGCGGGATGAGGTCCTTGAGCTTGCCGGCCATCATCACGCCGTACGCGTAGGCCTTGTCCCGGTGCACGATCGTGCTGAACGCGTCGACCATGTCGCCCTGCAGCAGCACGTCGACCTTGACCAGGTCGGCGACCTGCTCACCGTCGGGTTCGTAATCCAGAGAGGCGTATCCACGGGTCTTTGACTTCAGCGCGTCGAAGAAGTCGAAGACGATCTCGGCGAGCGGAAGCGTGTAGCGCATCTCGACCCGCTCGGGTGAGAGGTAGTCCATCCCGCGCAACGTGCCGCGCCGGGTCTGGCACAGCTCCATGATCGCGCCGATGAACTCGCTCGGCGCGAGGATCGTCGCGCGAACGATCGGTTCGGTGATCGAGGCGACCTTGCCCTCGGGGAACTCGCTCGGGTTGGTGACCACCTCGACCCGCCCGTCGTCCAGGGTGACGTCGTAGACCACGCTGGGCAGCGTCGAGATCAGGTCGAGGTCGAACTCCCGTTCCAGACGCTCCCGGACGATCTCCAGGTGCAGCATGCCGAGGAAGCCGATCCGGAAGCCGAAACCGAGCGCGACCGAGGTCTCCGGCTCGTAGACCAGCGCGGCGTCGTTCAGCTTCAGGCGGTCCAGGGCGTCGCGCAGGATCGGGTAGTCCGATCCGTCGATCGGGTAGAGCCCGGAGAACACCATCGGCTTGGGGTCGCGGTACCCGCCGAGAGCCTGCACCGAGCCGTTGCGCGAGCTGGTCACCGTGTCGCCGACGCGCGACTGCCGCACGTCCTTCACACCGGTGATGAGATAGCCCACCTCGCCCACGCCGAGGCCCTGGGCGGGCTTGGGCTCCGGTGAGATGACACCGATCTCGAGCAGTTCGTGGGTCGCCTTCGTGGACATCATCGTGATGCGCTCGCGCGGTGCGAGATTGCCGTCGATGACGCGCACGTAGGTCACGACGCCGCGGTAGGTGTCGTAGACCGAGTCGAAGATCATCGCGCGGGCGGGGCCGTCGGCGTTGCCCGTGGGCGCGGGCAGCTGGTGCACTATCTGATCCAGCAGCGGCTCGACGCCGACACCGGTCTTGCCCGAGACCTGCAGGCAGTCCGAGGGCTCACAGCCGATGAGCCCGGCGAGCTCCTCCGCGTACTTCTCCGGCTGCGCGGCCGGCAGGTCGATCTTGTTGAGGACCGGGATGATGGTGAGGTCGTTCTCCATGGCTAGGTAGAGGTTGGCCAGGGTCTGCGCCTCGATGCCCTGCGCCGCGTCGACCAGCAGCACCGCACCCTCGCACGCTGCGAGCGAACGGGACACCTCGTAGGTGAAGTCGACGTGGCCCGGCGTGTCGATCATGTTCAGGCAGTACGTCGTCCCGTCGACCTCCCAGGGCATCCGCACGGCCTGGCTCTTGATCGTGATGCCGCGCTCGCGCTCGATGTCCATCCGGTCCAGGTACTGCGCGCGCATCGCCCGGTCGTCGACGACGCCGGTGATCTGCAGCATCCGGTCGGCCAGGGTCGACTTGCCGTGGTCGATGTGGGCGATGATGCAGAAGTTGCGGATCAGGTCCGGCGGCGTCGCGGCAGGCTGCAGCGCGGTGCGGGCCATGGGTGACACGTGTGAGGTCCTCAGGGGATAGCGGAGAAGTGCGGCGAAGGGCCCATTCTCCCACGGTCCGCGGACACGCCGGTCGCGCCCGACCCGCCCCCGGGTGGGCGGCGTCACATTGAATCCCTATGGTGGTGCCGCAAGTTACCGATCAGTAGCGAAGGGATCATCCATGAGGACGCGAACGACACTGTTGGGCTGCGCGGCGGTCGCGAGCAGCGCGGGACTGCTGCTCACCTCCGCGCCGGGCGCCTCGGCCGACACCGTGTGGACCCTGCGGCACAACGCCACCGCGACGACGTACATCAAGGCGATGAACAAGTCGGTCACGACCACCGGCACGCAGACGGCGCAGTTCGACCTGACCAACCGCAAGCTCACCGCCGTACTGAACCTGGCCCCCACGAGCACGGACATCAAGCTGGCCGGTCTGCCGCTCGCCAAGGCGACGATCGCGATCGAGAACGTCGGCAAGGCCACGGGGACGATCGACTACCAGAACAAGGTGTCGGTCACCCAGCGGGTCAACCTGCACATCACCAGCCTCAACCCGCTGGGTCTGCCGGTGAACCTGGTCGGCAACGACTGCAAGACCTCGACGCCGGTGACGCTCAACCTCACCGGCAAGGTCACCGGGCTGTTCGACCCGTTCAGCCTCTCGGGCACGTTCTCCATCCCGAAGTTCGCGGGCTGCGGGCTGGCGACTCCGGCCGTCAGCGCGCTGACCAGTGGCGACGGCAACACCGTGAAGGTGGACTACGTCGTCCCCAAGTAGGGACTCAGGCGGGTCGGGCGGCCACGGCGTTGCGCGCCGTACGCCGCCCGGCCACCGCCGAGACCGCGGTGATGGCGATGCCGCCGACCGCGAGGAACGCCCCGACCCGGCTCGGCCACTCGTACCCCAGACCCTGCGAGAGCACCAGTCCCCCGACCCAGGCGCCGAGCGCGTTGGCCAGGTTGAGCGTGGAGTGGTTGAGCGCGGCGGCGAGCGCCTGGCCGTCGTGCGCGACGTCCATCAGCCGGGTCTGCAGCATCGGCACTAGCAGGGTGCCGACGAAACCCAGCAGGAAGACCGCGGCCACCGCGCCCGGCACCGTGTGCACCATCGGGCCGAAGGCGAACAGGAGCCCGGTGATGAGGACGAGCGAGAGCAGGATCCCGCGCAGCAGCCCGATCCGGGCGACCCGGCCGCTGGCGAAGGCGCCGGTCGTCATGCCCACGCCGTAACAGACCAGGAACAACGGGACGACGCCGTCGTGCACGCCCGTGAGATGGGTCAGGGTCGGCGCGATGTAGGAGAAGGTCGCGAACATCCCACCGAATCCGACGGTGCCGATCCCGAGCGCCAGCCACACCTGCGGCAGGCGCAGGGCCGCCAGCTCCGATCCGGCGTTCGCTGCGGTGTCCGTGTGCTGATGCGGCACCCAGCGCCACACGGCGAGCGCGGTGAGTGCGGCGATCACGCCGACGCCGGCGTAGGGCCACTGCCAGCCGAGATCCTGACCGATGAGGGTCGACGCGGGGACGCCGACGATGTTCGCGACCGTCAGCCCCGACAGGCTCATGGCCACGGCCCAGGTGCGCCGTTCCTTGTCGACCAGGCCGGCGGCGAGCACGGAGGCGATGCCGAAGAAGGCTCCGTGCGGGAGCCCGGACAGGAAGCGCGCAACGAGCAGCGTGCCGAAATTCGGTGCGAGCGCGGATGCCGTGTTGAAGACGGCGAACGCGATCATCAGCGCGATGAGCAGACCCTTGCGCGGCAGTTTCGCGGCCAACGTGGCGATGGTCGGTGCTCCGACCACGACGCCGAGCGCGTACGCCGAGACGACGTGGCCGGCCTGCGGGATGCCGACGTGCACGCCGTGCGCAATCTGCGGCAGCAGGCCCATCGTGACGAACTCGGTGGTGCCGATCGCGAAGCCGCCGAGCGCCATCGACGCCAGCGCCGCGTGCAGCGCGAACCCGTGCAGCGTCCCGGTGGGCGGCTTGGTCGCGGGGCGCTCGGAGGGGCGCGTCGCGTCGAGCGCGGCGGGGCCGGGGACGGTGTCTGTCACTGTCACCATGGTGCTACCTCGCGAGGCGCAGCCGAAATTGCGGCGGCCGCACCTGCAGGATGGACTCCATGACGCAGCGGCCACTGGGGGGCATCGACGTCCACCAGCACCCGTGGCCGCCGGACTTCATCGAGCGGCTGCGCCGGCGTGCCACTCCCCCGATGCTGCGCGGCTGGACGCTGCACACGTCGTACGAGGCGCCGTACGACGTCGACGCCTGGCACACCGGCGTCGCTGGTCTCGGCGGCCCGTTCGTCGGCTGGGCCGTCGCATCGACCCGCGAGCCGGACCTGGCTCACCTCGACCGGCTGCTGCGCACCCCTGGGATCGTGGGGCTGCAGGTGAGGTCCCACTCGATGGACACGCCTGCGTCCCTGGAGGCCCTGGCCCCCCTGCTGCGCCGCGCCGAGCTCGCCGATCGACCCGTCCTGGTGCATCCCGGTCCCGTGGATCCGCATCCCGGACCCGACTGGTGGCCGGCCGTGGTGCAGTACCCAGCGGCCCAGCAGGCGGCGTGGTGGTCCTGGCAGACGGTCGGCCGCTCGCTCCTGCCGGATCTGCGCATCTGCATCGTGGCGGGCGCAGGTCTCGCACCCTTGTCCATCGAGCGGTTCGCGGTGCGCGCCCGCGCCGTCGCGCGCGCCGACGACGACCTCTTCGTGGACACCTCCTCGTACGGGCGCCTCGGTGTGGACGCGCTGCGTACGGCGCTCGGCGCGCGCGATCGTCCTCGGCAGCGACCGTCCGTACGCCGAGCCGTTCGACCTGATCGCCGATCCGCACCCGAGCGACGCCGAACTGCGGGCGTACTGCCACGACAATCCCGCGCGGCTGCTCGGGGTGGCACCGAACTGACTCAGCGGACCCGCAGCCGGTGGGCCAGCTCCGGCACCACGTGCCGTGCGGCCTGCAGATCGGCCGTCAGGTCGCGATCCTCCAACCGAGCGAGACCTGCCTGCAAGGGTGCGAGCTGGGACCACCGAGGCATTCGCCCGGTGAGGGTGAGGGCTCTGGCGGCAGTGAGGAGTTCGGCGGCGAGCAGGTCGCGGTAGGCCTGCTCGGCATCGAGCGCGCCCCGCGCCGACACCGACGCGAAGGACGCGTCGTCCTCCAGTCCCCGCGACAGCGTGACGGTCCCGGCGCTGGCCGGGGCGGCGAGGGAGCGCAGCGCCGCCATGGCCGACGCCGCGACCAGTTCCACCAGCATCGTGCCGGACGCGCCGGGAGTGCCGTCGGTGAGGAACGCCGAGGCACCGGTGAGCCCGGGGCTCGACAGCATCGTCGTGCGGCCGAGCCCGAGCTGGGCGGCCTGCACGAGCGCGCCGAGCAGCCCCTCCACCGCGTTCGCGAGGTAGGCGGCATGGAACGCGCCGTGATGGGTGATCCCGCTGTGCTCGTCGAAGACCGGGTTCTCGCTCGGGGCGTTCGCCATCGCGTGGACGGTGCCCGCGGCCCGGTCGAGCGCGTCGAGCAGGACCCCGTGACCCTGGGGCATGGCGCGCAGCCCGAACGGATCCTGGATCCGGGCCGGCGGATCGGCGTACCCGTCGTCGTCCAGCACCTGCCTCATCCCGGCGCACACCCGGTGCGCACCGCGGAACGGGGTGGCACGCTCGACGGCCGGCCCGAACGGCTCGACGTTGCCGTGCACCGCACGAAGAGTGAGCGAGGCGATCGGCACGGCGGCCCTGGTGAGTGTCTCCAGCCGGTGGATCGCGAGCGCCGCGTCCCCGATCGCAGCGGCGTTGCTGGAGATCAGCGCCAGCGCGTCACCCGGTCGGACACGGGGGCCGTCGGGGTGGTCCAGCAACGCGACCCCCACCGTGGCCAGGGCGCTGAGATCGCCGGTGCCGATGCTCCCGCGCTCGAGCACGGGAGGCAGGGTGTCGGTGTTGAGCAGCTCGAGCAGGGCGTCGAACGCCGTCCGACTGAGCCCGCTGCCGCCGGCCGCGAGCTGACCGATCCGCACGGCGACCATCGCCCGCACCCGGGTCGCGTCACGGGGCGTGCCGAGCGAAGTGGCGTGCGAGCGCAGCACCCGGGCCAGCTGACCGTCCGGATCCTGGACGGGTACCGATCGGTTGCCGCCGACCCCGGTGGAACGACCGTAGACCGGCCGCTGCGTTGACAGGCGTTCCGCGACGGCGGCGCCGGAGGCCAATCGGTCGCCGACTTCCGTTGTCACAGTGAGCATTTCGCGACTCAGCGCGATGCGAGCGATGTCGCCGATGCGCAGTCCCGCAGACGTCAGTTCCACCCTCACACCCTCCCCCACCGAGCGCCGCCGGGCGAGAGATCCCCGGGTGGTTCCACAGACGGGAAAAGAGTGTCAGGCTACCGCCTAGCGAAAACCCGTTGCTATGGAATGGAAACCGTTGACCGCTCCTGGCAGGACGGCCTCCGAGGCCCCCGCGTCGTCGACCCGCGCCGTCGACCGGGCCATGGCCCTGCTCTCGGAAGTGTGCGGCGAACAGTCGTTGACCTTGACCGAATGCGCACGCCGTACCGCGCTGCCCGCGAGCACCGCACTGCGTCTCCTGCGCACACTGGAGAACTCCGGGTTCGTCACCCGCGACCCCGACGGCAGCTTCGGCGCCGGTCCGCGGATGGTGCAGATCGGGACCCGCGCCCTCAGCAGTCACCGCCTCGTCGCTCTCAGCCGTCCGCTGCTCGCGGACGTGGTCGACGCGACCGGCGAGTCGGCCTACCTCGCCCTGCCCGGACCGGGTCGGACCGCCGTGTACGCCGCGACGCACGAAGGCACCTGGCCCATCCGGCACAGTTCGTGGATCGGCCGGGAGGTCGGCCTGGACGCGTACGCCGTGCGCGCCGCCCTGGCCGGAGAGGCGACGCCGCAGGGGTATCTCGCCACCCGCGGGCAGCTGGAGCCCGACATCACGGCGGTCTCCGCTCCGGTCCGATCGCAGGACAGGATCGTCGCTGCGGTCACGATCCTCGGCCCGACCTACCGACTCACCGGAAACGCGTTGTCACACTGCGGTGCTGTGATTGCGGCAGCGGCGCACCGTCTCGAAGTCCAGCTCGGCACCTAGGAGAGATTGCGCATGATCCGTTTCGACAACGTCACCAAGCGATATCCCGACGGGACCGTCGCCGTGGACTCCCTCGACCTCACCGCGCAGACCGGCAAGATCACCGTCCTGGTCGGTCCGTCAGGCTGCGGCAAGACCACGAGCCTGCGGATGATCAACCGGATGATCGAGCCCTCCGCCGGCTCCATCTGGCTGGACGACCGCGACACCTCCACGATCGCCACGCACGAGCTGCGGCGCCGGATCGGCTACGTCATCCAGCACGCTGGCCTCTTCCCCCATCGCACGATCGTCGACAACGTCGCCACCGTGCCGCTCCTGCTCGGCACCGACAAGAAGAAGGCGCGCAGCGACGCGATGGATCTGCTCGAGCGGGTCGGTCTGGATCGGGGCTTCGCCAAGCGCTACCCCGCCCAGCTGTCCGGTGGCCAGCAGCAGCGCGTCGGCGTCGCCCGCGCGCTTGCAGCCGACCCGCCGGTGATGCTGATGGACGAGCCGTTCTCGGCGGTCGACCCGGTGGTGCGCGAGCAACTGCAGGACGAGTTCCTGCGCCTGCAGGACGACCTCGGCAAGACCATCGTGTTCGTCACCCACGACATCGACGAGGCCATCAAGCTCGGCGACCAGATCGCCGTCCTGCGCGTCGGCGGCCACCTGGCCCAGCTCGCCACCCCCGCCGACCTGCTCGCCCGCCCGGCCGACGCGTTCGTGGCCGGGTTCGTCGGGCGCGACCGCGGCTATCGCGCGCTCGGGTTCAGCGAGGGGCAGGAGCTGCCGCACCACGAGGAGCCCACCGTGCGGATGGGCGAGACGGTCCCGGCCGCGTCCGAGGCCGCCGAGTGGCTGCTCGCGGTCGACGGTGACCTGCACCCGCAGGGCTGGATCAATGTGGAGCAGACCGCCGGACGCGAGGTCACCGAGGAGCTGCTCTACCGCGGTGGCACCCTCGCCACCCAGGGCGGATCGCTGCGTGCGGCCCTCGACGCCTGCCTGTCCTCGCCGTCCGGGCGCGGCGTGGTCGTCGACGAGGACCACCGGCTGCTCGGCAGCGCCCAGCTCGACGAGGTCGTGCAGCTCATCAAGACCGAGCCCCGCCCGTCCCTCGCCGACCACACGGACCAGACCGGGCAGGGCGACCAGGACGGCGCCGACCACCGGGTCTCCGGTGCCACGCCGGCCACGCTGCAGAAGGGTCCGGCATGAGCGGCCTCGCGAGCGAAGTGAGTTCCTCACCGCTCAGCTTCTGGAGCTACTTCATGGACCACCGCAGCACGGACCTGCAGCTGCTCTGGTCCCACACCTGGCTCTCGGTCGTACCAGTCGTCCTGGGACTGATCATCGCGCTGCCGCTCGGGTGGCTCTCGAACCGGTTCTCGTGGAGCTATCCGCCGATCATGACCGTCTCGGGCTTGCTCTACACGATCCCCTCGATCGCGCTCTTCGTGCTGATCCCGCCACTGCTGCACCTGGACCAGCTCTCGGAACTGCAGGTGCCGATCGCCCTCACGGTCTACTCGGTGGCGCTGCTGGTGCGGGTCGTCGCCGACGGCCTCGGCTCGGTCAGCGAGGACACCCGCCAGGCGGCCACCGCCATCGGCTTCACCCCGCTGGCCCGCTTCTTCAAGGTCGACCTGCCGATCGCCGTGCCCGTGATCACCGCGGGCCTGCGGGTAGCCGTGGTCTCCAACGTCAGCATCGTGGCGATCGCCGGCACCATCGGCTTCCAGAACCTCGGCAACCTCTTCACGACGGGCTACCAGCTGTCCTCCGGGACCAGCCCCTATTACCCGCCCATCGTGCTGGGCCTGATCCTCTGCGTGATCCTCGCGCTCGCGCTGGACGCGCTGGTGATCCTGGCCGGTCGAGGGCTCACACCGTGGCGACGGGCGGTACGAGCATGATCGGCAACGTCATCACCTGGCTCAACGACCCGTCGCACTGGCGCGGGACGGGGACGACCGACGGCATCGTCACGCAGCTGGAACGCCACATCTCCTACGTCGGCATCGCGCTCCTCATCGCGATGCTGATCGCCGTGCCGTTGGGCCTGCTCATCGGCCACACGGGCAGGGGCGGTTCGGCGGTCTCCGTCGCCAACGCCATCAGGTCGATCCCGAGCATCGGGCTGCTGATCCTGCTGGTGGTGATCATCTCCCCGCACTTCCACGGGCGCACCCAGGCTGGATTCATCATTCCGACCGAGATTGTCCTCATGCTGCTCGCCGTCCCGCCGATCCTCGCCGGCACCTACGCGGGTGTGGAGAACGTCGATCCGGCTGTGCGGGACGCGGCCTACGGGATGGGGATGAAGGGAGGTCAGGTGTTGCTGCAGGTGGAACTGCCCAACTCTCTGCCCCTCGTCATCTCCGGGGTGCGCTCCGCGGCGCTGCAGCTCATCGCCACGGCCACCATCGCGTCGTTCGTGCCGCTCGGCGGCCTCGGCCGGTTCATCTACGACGGACTCGCCCAGCGCGACTTCCCGCAGATGATCGGCGGCGGCGTGCTCGTCGCGTTGCTCGCCCTGCTCGTCGACCTGCTGCTGGCCGCCATCCAGCGCATCCTGGTCTCGCCCGGGGTGAGCGGACGGTTCTCCAAGCGCGCGGACCGGCGTCGCGGCGCCGCTGGGGAGGCCGACTCCCGGGTGGCCGCCCTCGACGAGGCGGAGGTAGCCGCCTGAGGGCCCACGGACCGGCCCCGTCCACAACAGACCAGTTCACCAGCAAGCACTTCACCACAGGAGTACAGATGATCAAGCGCACCATCAGCATCGTCGCGGTCGCCGGCCTCGGCCTCGGCCTCGCCGCGTGCGGTAAGGACAGTTCGAAATCCGGCAGCGGTAGCGGCAGCGCTGCCGCCGGCACCGTCGCCTCGAAGCTGATCATGGGCGGACCGGCCGAGTTCCAGACCCGGGCCGACGGGCTGCCCGGGCTCAAGAAGAACTACGGCGTCGCCTTCGGCAAGTACACCGTCACCGACACCGGCGGCCCGGTGACCATCGGCGCCCTGAAGAACGGCCAGGTGGACGCGGCCGACATCTTCACCACCGACCCGTCGATCAAGGCCGACAACTTCGTGGTGCTCACCGACCCCAAGCACAACTTCGCGGCTCAGAACATCATCCCGCTGGTCAGCAAGTCCAAGGCCACTCCCGGTGTGCAGGCGGTGCTGAACGCGGTCTCCGCCACGTTGTCCACCGCGTCCCTGCGCGACCTGGTCACCCAGGCGGTCACCGACAAGAAGGACCCCGACGCTGTCGCCAAGAGCTTCCTCTCGGCGCACCCCGTCAACATGTCGGGCAAGGCGAGCGGAGCCTCTCTCACCGTCGGGTCGGCGAACTTCCCGGAGAACGTCGTCCTTGCCGAGATCTACGCGGAGGCCCTCAAGAGCGCGGGCGCGAAGGTGTCGACGAAGCTGAACATCGGCAGCCGTGAGAAGTACTTCCCGGCACTGAAATCCGGCTCGATCAACGTCTTCCCCGAATACAACGGCGCCGTGCTCAGCTACCTGCAGCAGGGGGCCACCGAGGCGAGCACGACCGCCGTCGACACCGCGCTGTCCAAGGCCCTGCCGTCCAGCATCGTCGCGCTCAAGCCCGCCGAGGCCCAGGACAGCGACGCCATCGTGGTGACCAAGGCCACCGCCGACAAGTACAAGCTCGTGTCCATCGCGGACCTTGCGAAGAAGGGCTGACCATGATCAGACGCAGCATCGGCATCGTCGCAGTGATCGGCCTGGGCCTCGGCCTGGCCGCGTGCGGCAAGGACAGCTCGAAGACCGGGGGAATCAACGGCGCGACCTCGGGCAGTGGCACCGTCGCCTCGAAGCTCATCATGGGAGGCTCGGCCGAGTTCAAGACCCGCGCCAACGGTCTCCCCGGGCTGAAGAAGAACTACGGCGTGGTCTTCGGCAAGTACACCGTCACCGACACCGGCGGCCCGGTCACCGTCGGTGCGCTGGTGAATGGTCAGATCGATGCGGCCGACATCTTCAGCACGGACCCGTCGATCAAGAAGTACGGGTTCGTCTCCCTCAAGGATCCGAAGAACAACTTCGCGGCCCAGAACATCACCCCGCTGGTGACCAAGAGCAAGGCGACACCGGGAGTCGAGGCGGTGCTCAACGCGGTGTCGGCCAAGCTGTCGCAGCAGGCATTGGTCGACATGGTCTCCCAGGCCATCACCGACAAGGAGGATCCCGCGGCGGTCGCGAAGGCCTTCCTGGCCAAGAACCCGATCAACATGCCGGGCAAGGCCAGCGGCGTGTCGCTCAGCGTCGGTTCCTCGAACTTCCCCGAGAGCGTCGTACTCGGCAACCTCTACTCCCAAGCCCTGAAGAGCGCCGGAGCGAAGGTCACCGACAAGTTCAACATCGGCAGCCGCGAGAAGTACTACCCGGCGCTGAAGGCCGGATCGATCAACATGTTCCCGGAGTACAACGGCGCCCTGGCGAGCTACCTGGACAACTCGACCAGTGCCTCCAGCACTGCAGAGGTGATGGCGGCACTGAAGAAGGCGCTGCCCTCCAGCATCGTCGCGTTGACCCCGGCGCAGGCACAGGACAACGACTCGGTCATGGTGACCAAGGCCACGGCCGAGAAGTACCACCTGGTCTCGATCGCCGACCTGGCGAAGAAGGACTGATTTTTCAACCCATCGTCACATCCGACCGTGTGCCGCTCCGTCATCGACGGGGCGGCACACGGCGTGTCGGGCAGACTGTCCCAGAAGGGCTGCGTCGATGTTACCGGCTGGTAACATCGACGGATCAACGCCCGCGGCGCTCCAGTGCGCCGATTCCGTGCCTTCTCAGGAGGATCGATGTCCGACGCACCCACTCTTCAGCTGCCCGACGGCGTGCAGGTGACGGGACCTCTGCAGGAGCGCTATGACGTCATCCTGTCGCCGAAGGCGCTGGAACTCATCGCCCGCCTGCACCGTGAGTTGAACGCCGACCGCCTCACCGCGCTGCAGGCGCGAGCGGCCCGCATCAAGCAGGTGGCCGACGGGACCGACCTGGACTTCCTCGAGGAGACCCGCGCAGTGCGCGAGGACGACAGCTGGAAGGTGGCGCCGCTGGCGCCCGGCCTGCAGGACCGCCGGGTGGAGATGACCGGCCCGACCGACGCCAAGATGACGATCAACGCCCTCAACTCCGGCGCCCGCGCCTGGCTGGCAGACCAGGAGGACGCCAACACCCCGATGTGGGGCAACGTCGTGCAGGGTCCGCTCAACCTGATGGACTCCATCGACGGCACGCTCGACTTCACCAGCGCCGAGGGCAAGGAGTACAAGGTCGCGCCGTTCGAGCAGCAGCCGACGATCATCGTGCGGCCGCGCGGCTGGCACCTGCCGGAGAAGCACATCCTGGTGGACGGTGAGCAGACCTCGGGCTCCCTCGTCGACTTCGCGCTCTACCTCACCGCCTGCGGTCAGAAGCAGATCGACCGCGGCCACGGGCCGTACTTCTACCTGCCAAAGATGGAGAGCCACAAGGAGGCCCGGCTCTGGAACCGCGCCTTCGTGCTCGGCCAGGACTTCCTCGGCATCCCCCAGGGCACGATCCGGGCGACCTGCCTGATCGAGACGCTGCCCGCGGCATTCGAGATGGAGGAGATCCTCTACGAGCTGCGCGACCACTCCTCGGGACTCAACGCCGGCCGCTGGGACTACCTCTTCTCGGTCATCAAGACCTACCGCACCCGCGGCGCGGACTACATCGTCCCCGACCGCAACACCGTGACGATGACGGTGCCGTTCATGCGGGCGTACACCGAGCTGCTCGTGCGCACCTGCCACAAGCGCGGCGCGTCCGCCATGGGCGGGATGGCCGCTCAGATCCCGACCAAGGACGAGCAGACCAACGCCGCGGCGTACGAGAAGGTCACCGCCGACAAGACGCGCGAGGCGAACGACGGCTTCGACGGGTCGTGGGTGGCCCACCCCGCGATGGTCAAGACGTGCTTCGAGGTCTTCGAGCAGGTGCTCGGCGGCAAGCCGAACCAGCTGGAGAAGACCCGCGACGACGTGCACGTCGATGCCGCCGCGCTGCTGGACGTGCGCTCCACGCCCGGTGACGTCACCGAGGCCGGGCTGCGCGCCAACATCGACATCGCCCTGCAGTACCTGCGCAGCTGGCTGACCGGCCGCGGCGCCGTGGCCATCCACAACCTGATGGAGGACGCTGCGACCGCCGAGATCTCCCGCTCGCAGATCTGGCAGCAGATTCAGAACGACGTCACGACGGCCGACACGGGCACGCTCATCACGCGGGAGTGGGTGCTGCAGCTGGCCGACGAGGTCATCGCGGACCTGCCCGGCGAGCCGGCCGACTACGAGGACGCCAAAGAGACGTTCCTGCAGGTCGCGGTGGCCGATGAGTACGCCGACTTCCTGACCCTGCCCGCGTACGAGCGGATGGCCTGACACCGCCCGCACAACTCTCGCGAGACCGCCCGACCGCCACCCGGTCGGGCGGTCTCGCGCTTGCGTGCCGACCGAAGAGGCCGTGTCGCGTGTTACCGGTACCGCGCGTACCAGTTATCGGGTAGGCTTACTTTACTGATCGGAAACTAACGACATCTCGTCCCGAAGGAGCGTCGCGCCGTGAGTACGCACTCCAAACCGAGCCTCGCCGACAAGGGCCAGGCGTTCGGGTTGCGCCTGATCGCCCGTGCCGGCGGCCTCGAGGCCATGAAGAACCCCGTCCTTCGCTCGAAGGTCGAGCGCATCCTCTACAAGAGCGCGCAGCAGGGCTTCAAGGCCCAGACCGCCGCCGGCAAGGCCTTCGCCCGCAAGAGCGGGTCCGGGTCCGCCATCCGCCCCGAGCGCAGCACGGCACGCCGCGAGTTCGACCTCACGCCGTCCGAAGACCAGGCCATGATCCAGGAGGCCGCCCGCGAGTTGGCCGACGAGGTCATCCGACCGGCCGGCGGGCAGGCGGACACCGACCGCGCGGTGCCGGACGAGGTCCGCCGACAGGCGGCGTCGATGGGTCTCACGCTCGTCGGTGTCCCGACCGATCTGGGCGGCGTCGCCGAAGAGGCGTCAGCGGTCACCAGCGCTCTGGTCATCGAGGAGCTTGCCCGTGGCGACATGGGGCTGGCAGTAGCCATCATGTCCTCGGCCGCCGTCGCCAACGCCCTTGTGAATTACGGGGACTCGGCCCAGCAGGCGACCTTCCTGCCGCCGTTCACCGATGAGGACGATCCTGCGACCGGCGCCCTGGCCATGACCGAACCGCAGCCGCTGTTCGACCCGTTGAGGCCCCGCACGCTCGCCCGCACCGATGGCGACGACGTGGTGATCGATGGACAGAAGTCGCTGGTGGTCGCCGCGGCGAGCGCGGACCTCTTCATCGTGTCGGCGCTGCTCGACGACGAACCCCGGCTGATCGTGGTGCAGCCCGGCACCGCTGGCCTCACCACCACCGACGACCCGGCCATGGGGCTGCGCGCGGCGGCCACCGGCCGACTGCACCTGGACGGCGTACGCGTCCCGGCGGGCAACGTGCTCGGCACGTCCGCCGACGTGCTCGACGCCGTGCGCCGGGCCCGGCTGGCCTGGGCCGCAGCCGCGGTGGGCACCGGGCAGGCCGTGGTCGACCACCTCACGACGTACACCGTCGAACGCACCGCATTCGGCGAGCCGATCGCCCAGCGTCAGGCCGTGGCCTTCACGGTGGCCGACGCCGCGATCGAGGTCGACGCGCTGCGGCTGGTCGTGTGGCGGGCAGCGGCGCAGCTCGACGCAGGGCGTGACGCGGGCGCATCCGTCGCGCACGCGCGCAGCCTCACCTCCACCTACCTGACCCGGGTCGGCTCCGACGGCGTGCAACTGCTCGGCGGACACGGATTCGTCAAGGAGTACGACAACGAACGCTGGTACCGCGACCTGCGCGGTGCCGGGGTGCTCGAGGGCACCCTGCTGGTCTGAGCCGGCCCGACCGACGACAGGAATTCGACATGATTGATCTGGAAGTCCCGAAGAAGTTCCGCCCGCTGCTCACCCAGGCGGCATCGCTGGCCGACGACATGTTCCGACCGATCAGCCGCAAGTACGACCTGGCTGAGCACGAGTACCCGACCGAACTGGACCTGCTGTCCGCGGTGCTGGACGGGATGTCCGACTCCGGCGCCACCCAGGGCGCGGGCGCCAGCGGATCGGCGCAGGTCAAGGATCCCGGCACCGCCCCGGCGGGCGTCGGGTCCGGTCGCAACGACCGCTTGGGCAAGCCCAACAAGAACGGCGCCAACCTGTCCTCGGTGCTGTCGATCATGCAGACCTGTCGCGGCGACGTCGGACTGACCCTGTCCATTCCTCGCCAGGGTCTGGGCAACGCTGCGATCGCCGCCGTCGCCAGCGACGAGCAGAAGGAGCGTTACGGCAATCGGTGGGCCGCGATGGCCATCACCGAGCCGGAGGCCGGTTCGGACTCCGGCGCGATTCGCACCACCGCCGTCAAGGACGGCGACGACTACATCCTCAACGGCGAGAAGATCTACGTCACGGCGGGTTCGCGCGCGGACCTGGTCGTGGTCTGGGCGACTCTCGACCGGTCGCTCGGCAAGCAGGCCATCAAGTCGTTCGTGGTCGAGACCAGTAATCCGGGCCTGCAGCTCGTGCGGCTGGAGCACAAGCTCGGCATCCGCGCCTCGGACACGGCAGCGTTCCTGCTGCAGGACTGCCGGGTGCCCGCCCGCGACCTGCTGGGAGATCCGGAGATCCGAACCGAAGGTGGCTTCGGCGGGGTCATGCAGACCTTCGACAACACCCGCCCGCTGGTGGCCGCGATGGCGTGCGGCCTTACCCGGGCCTGCCTGGACCTGACGACCGAGCTGTTGGCGAAGGAGGGCGTCATCCCCGACGTCGACGCACCCCTCACGACCCAGCCGTACGCCGCGGCCCGGCTGATCCACATGGAGGCCGACTACGAGGCGGCGTACCTGCTGGCGCTGCGCGCCGCGTGGATGGCCGACAACGGCAAGCCCAACTCGATGCAGGCGTCGATGGCCAAGGCCAAGGCCGGGCGCACCTGCGTCAACGTCTCACTCGCGTGCGTCGAGCTCGCGGGCGCGAGCGGGTACGCCGAGACCGAGCTGCTGGAGAAGTGGGCCCGCGACTCCAAGATCCTGGACATCTTCGAGGGCACCCAGCAGATCCAGCTGCTGATCGTGGCCCGCCGGCTGCTCGGCCTGTCCTCCAGCCAGTTGAAGTAACGCCCTCAGCGCGAGCGCACGTTGGTGACGGCCGCGCGTACGACCGAGATCAGCGATTCCTCGTCGAGGCCGAGGTGGCGCGTCCGCTGTGCGAAATCGGCAGCGGCCGCGGCCGCCTCGGCCTGCGAACGGTCACCGGACGAACTCACGAAGGTGCCGGCCCGGCCGCGGGTCTCGATGAGACCGGACTGCTCCAACCGGGTGTAGGCCTTCGCGACGGTGCCCGGCGCGACGCCGAGCTGCTCGGCGAGCCCTCGCACGGTCGGCAGCTTGGTGCCGACCGCGAGCGAGCCGTCATTGGACCCGGCCGCGATCTGCCGGCAGATCTGTTCGTACGGAGGCGTCGCGTCGTCCGGGTCGATCCGCAGTGGCGCGCTCACCACCCGAGCGTCCCCGGTTCACCCTTGAACGGGCCCACCACACGCCCCGTGATCCACCCGCCGTAGAAACCCCCGGCCTGTGGCTGGACCCGCTCGCCGTCCACCCGGCACTCGTCGACCAGGCCCGGCATGACGGCGATGTAGCCGAGCAGTCGCTCGAATCCGGGGCTGGGCTCCGGATAGGTCCACGCCGCCTTCCGCGCCGTCGCCGAACCGCCCACCACGTCGAAGTACGCCGCGACGCCCTTGAACTCGCAGTAGGAGGATCCCGCGGTCGGGCGCAACGCCCCCTCGGCGAAATCGGCGACCGGCAGGTAGTAGGTCGGCGGGTGACTCGTCTCCAGCACCCGTACGGCGCCGCGACTGCTCGCGACCGTGCGCCCTCCCAGGTCCACCTCGACCAGCTCCGCGGTGTCCTCGACCCGGGGTGGGCGCGGGTAGTCCCACACCGACTCCTGGCCGGGATCCGGCGCGATCCTGCGTGCTGTACTCATCCGACGCTCCGTCCTACCCCGGGTGATGCTACCGGCGCGTACGGGAAGTGAGATGCTGCCTGGAGAGATCGCCACGCCGGACCAACCCTGGAAGGACCCCGATGGATCTGGAATACACGCCCGAGGAGCAGCAGTTCCGCGACGAACTGCGCACCGTCTTCTACGAGAAGGTGCCGGCCGAGATCCGCGAACGGGTGGTGCGGGGGCAGATCAGCCGCGAGGACATCGTGGCGAGCCAGCGGATCCTGCACGAGCACGGGCTGGCCGTGCCGCACTGGCCGACCCAGTGGGGTGGCAAGAAGTGGACCGCGACGCAGCAGAACATCTACGCCTCCGAACTGCAGCGGGCCGCGGTGCCCACTCCCCTGGCCTTCAACGTGAGCATGGTCGGGCCGATCATCGCCGAGTTCGGAAGCCAGGAGCAGAAGGAGAAGTTCCTGCCGGCCACGGCCAACCTGGACATCTGGTGGTCGCAGGGCTTCTCGGAGCCGGAAGCCGGCTCGGACCTCGCCGGCCTCAAAACCACCGCGATCCGCGACGGTGACGAGTACGTCATCAACGGCCAGAAGACCTGGACCACGCTGGGCCAGTACGGCGACTGGATGTTCCTGCTCGCCCGCACCAACCCCGGTGCCGAGCGCAAGCAGCAGGGCATCTCCTTCATCCTGGTCGACATGAAGACCCCGGGCATCGAGCGCCGCCCGATCAAGCTGATCGACGGCAGCGTCGAGGTCAACGAGTTCTTCTTCGACAATGTCCGCGTGCCGGTCTCCAACCTGGTCGGCGAGGAGAACAAGGGCTGGACCTACGCCAAGTTCCTGCTCGGCAACGAGCGCAACGGCATCGCCCAGGTGGGCACGAGCCAGCGGGTCTTCGCCGAGCTGGTCGACGCCGCCAAGGAGACCGACGTCGAAGAGGGCACCCTCGCCGACGACCCGGACTTCCGTTCCCGGCTGCACACCGCCAAGATGCGGCTGCTCGCTCTGGAGGCGACCCAGTTGCGCGTCGCAGGCGCCTCGGCCGACGGCAAACCGGACCCGGCGTCCTCCCTGTTGAAGCTCGAGGGCACCCGACTGCTGCAGAGCCTCACCGCGCTGCGACTGGATGCCGGCGGCACCGACTCCGTGCTCGTCGGGGACACCGAGGGCACCGACGGCACACCGGTCGGCCTGAGCAGCGAGCACGCCGCGAGTACGGCCGCCTTGCAGTACCTCAACATGCGCAAGCTGTCGATCTTCGGTGGTTCCAACGAGATCCAGCGTGGCGTCATCGCCAAGGCGGTCCTGGGTCTGTGACCCGCAGGACGCCGGCAGACCCCTTCGACACGACGAACGAGAGCATCTGATGGACCTGACACTGAACGAAGACCAAGAAGCCTTCGCCGAGAGCATCGACGACGCGCTTGCCCGCAAGTACACCGCCGAGTTCCGCGGCAAGGCCGCGGCCAGCGATGTCGGCTGGGACGAGAAGCTCTTCTCGACCCTGGCGGAGATCGGCGCGAGCGCGCTCACCATCGACGAGGAGCACGACGGCCTGGACGCCGGCGCGGGCGAGGTCTACGCCGCGCTCTACGCGCTCGGCCAGAACGCCGCCATCGAGCCCTTCCTCGACGGCGTCTACCTGCCGTCGTGGCTGCTGTCCGCGAGCGGCTCCGCGCCGGACGAGGTCCTGAGCGCGCTGGCCGCCGGCGAGGCGATCGCCGCCGTCGCGCACTCCGAGCCCGGCCGCGTCTGGGACGCCGCACCCGCCACCACCGCGACCGGCGATGGTGACAAGGTCACCCTGTCGGGCACGAAGACCGCTGTCGCACACGCCGATCAGGCCAAGTGGCTGCTCGTGACCGCGTCCGGTGACGCCGGCTTCGGCGTCTACCTGGTGAACGGCGACGCCGAGGGGATCACCCGCACGGACGGCCGCACCGCCGATTGGACCCGGGTCTCACGGGTCACCTTCGAGGGAACGCCCGCCACTCTCTTAGGCTCCGCCGGTGACCAGGGTCGCCGCGCCTTCGACGCCGGCGTCGCCCGCGCCCGCATCGCGGTGCTCGCCGAGGCCGTGGGCCTGATGGACCGCGCGAGCAAGGTGACGGTCGACTACCTGAAGTCGCGCAAGCAGTTCGGCGTGACGCTGTCGACGTTCCAGGCCCTGGTGCACCGCGCCGCCGACCTCTACGCCGAGGTTGAACTCGCCCGCTCGGTCGCGCTGTGGGCGACCGCCAGCCTCGAGCGGGACGCGCAGACCGACGACACCGATGTGGACGCCACGGCGGACGACGCGTTCGTCTACATCGCCCAGGCCGCCCGTGTGGTCGCCGAGGAGGTCGTGCAGTTGCACGGCGGTATCGGCATGACCTTCGAGACCCCGATCAGCCATTACGCGGCACGCCTGACCTCCATCGAGCAGTCGTACGGCGGGGTCGCCGCCGCCCGCCGGCGGGTCCTGAAGTCCGGTTCGCCGCTCACCGCGCCGACGGTCGTGCGGAGCTGACCTCGGCAGCGCACATCGACGACGCCTCGGGCACACAGCGATAGCTGTGTGCCCGAGGCGTTTTCAGCGCACCTGCACCGGCGCCTCCCGGCCGTGCGCGAGCGCCAGGTCGAGCAGTCCGGGGAAGCGGGCGTCCAGATCCGCGCGGCGTACCTGGTTCATCCTGCGGGTGCCCTCGTCGGACTGCCGGAGCACGCCGGCCTCGCGCAGTACCCGGAAGTGGTGACTGGCGGTCGACTTGCCGACCGGCACCTCGAGGGAGCAGCAGGGCACTCCACGGTCGATGCCGTCCAGGGCCGAGACGATGCCCAGCCGCACGGGGTCACTCAGCGCCGCCATCACCCGGGACAGGTCGATGTCCTGCTGCTCGGGGTGGATGAGGGGGGCGGATCTCCTGCTCGCCATGCGTCTCAGCATCTCATGTTCGACGACCGTCGACTGTTCCTGACGTCGGTGCTATGTTCGCAGCACACCGAACATCTACGGAAGGTCGCATCATGCGGATCGGGATCATCGGAGCCGGCAACATCGGCGGAGCCCTCGTGCGCGGGCTCGTGCCCCTCGGGCACGACGTGCAGGTCGCCAACTCGCGCGGGCCTCAGACGCTGCAGGAGTTGGCCTCCGAGACCGGCGCGAGCGCGGTCACCGTGCAGGACGCCGTCAAGGACAAGGACCTGATCGTCGTCACCATTCCCCAGGCCAAGATCGAGTCGTTGCCGGCCGGCCTCTTCGCCGACGTCTCGGACGACGTCGTGGTCGTCGACACCGGCAACTACTACCCGCGCGAACGCGACGGCCGGATCGCGGCCCTCGAGAGCGGCACCGTGGAAAGCGCCTGGGTGCAGGACCGGATCGGGCACCCGGTCGTCAAGGCCTTCAACAACATCTTCGCCGCGCACCTGCAGGACGAGGGGCAGCCGCAGGGCGCCGACGGGCGCATCGCGCTGCCGATCGCGGGCGACGACGCGGACGCCAAGAAGGTGGTGCAGGAGCTGGTCGACGCCCTCGGCTTCGACCCGGTGGACGCGGGCTCGATCGCCGACTCGTGGCGCCAGCAGCCGGGCACCCCGGTCTACACGACCGACCTCGACGTCGCCGGCGTCCGCGCCGCCCTCGCCGACGCGCCTCGCGAGCGCCCGGAGGCCTTCACCGCGACCCCTGACAGCCCCGGCAGCTACTCAGACCCTCGATAGGACTGCGAGCGAGGTTCAGATTGCAGGGCCCCGAGCCCGATCCGGGTTCGCCCTGCATTGCAGGCCGTCCAGAAGCATGGCGACCATCCGCTCCGAGCGGGAGTCGTCGTGTGCCGATGGGCGGGATGCAGAGCTTCGCGACCGCGCCCAGCAGGTCCAGTGGGTCGACACCATCTCGAATGGCCCCGGCCGCAGCGGCCGCGTCGAGGAGGGTTTGCAGGACCGGGCCGAGGTGACGCTGGAAGTACCCGGACAACTCCCGAAAGGCGGGGTCGCCGAAATGCAGGGCGGCCGCAAGGCCGGGCTTGGTCACGATGAACTGCGCGTAGTGCTCGATCCAGAGCCTGACCGCCGTACCCGGGTCGTGTGCCGCGGCAAGGTGCGACGCCTGGCTCACGCAGACGTCCACCTCGCGCTGGAACACCGCACTGATCAGGTCCGAGCGCCGCGGGTAGTGCCGGTACAGGGTGGCCGTACCCACGCCGGCTCGAGCGGCGATGGCGCGTACGTTGACATCGACGCCGTGGGAGGCGAACTCCTCCTCGGCGGCAGCGAGCAATGCATCGGCGTTTCGCTGCGCATCGGCACGCGGCACGGGTGAGCTCCTTGCGTAAACGGGACATTGTCCCGTATGTTCGGATCCTATCCGGGACGATGTCCCATTTAGGTTGTCTCTAGCACTTTACGGTGCCGGAAGGAGATGGGCCATGCATTACCGCTCACTCGGAAGGACCGGTATCAAGGTCAGCCCGTACGCCCTTGGCGCCATGAACTTCGGCGCGATGAGCAACACCGACCATGACGACTCGATCCGAATCGTCCACGCTGCCCTCGATGCCGGCATCAACCTCATCGATACAGCCGACGTGTACTCCCTCGGCGAGTCCGAGGAGATCGTCGGTAAGGCGATCAAGGCGCGGCGCGACAACGTCGTGCTCGCCACCAAATTCTCCAACCCCATGGGCGGGGACGACCCGAACCGCCGGGGCGGGTCGCGCCGCTGGATCCTTGCCGCCGTCGAGAACTCGCTACGCAGACTGCAGACCGACTACATCGACCTCTACCAGTACCACTACCTCGACGCCGCGTCCGACCTCGAGGAGACGCTGGCCGCGCTCACGGACCTTGTGCAGGCCGGGAAGGTACGCGCGATCGGCACGTCCAAGTTCCCTGCCGCCGAGATCGTCGAAGCGCAGTGGATCTCCGAACGCCGGGGATTGCAACGGTTTCGCAGCGAACAACCGACGTACTCGATCCTGAACCGGGCGGTCGAGCGCGACGTCCTTCCGGTCGCGGGCCGTTACGGCATCGGCACCATCGTCTACAGCCCTCTTGCGCAGGGATTACTCACCGGCCGCGTTCGCAAGGGCCGAGAATCTGAGCTCACCCGCAGCGGCACCTACTACGCGCACCTCCGCGACGAGCGGCGCATCGACATCGTCGAGCGGCTCATCCCGCTCGCCGACGAATTCGGTATGTCGCTAACGCATTTGGCGATGGCGTTCGCGATCGCCCACCCGGGCGTGACGTCCGCCCTGCTCGGACCACGCACGATCGAGCACTTGGAAGACTCCCTCGCCGGCGCCGAGATCGAGCTGGGCGACGACATCCTCGACCGCATCGACGAGATCGTCCCGCCCGGCACCGATGTCGGCCACCTGCAGATGAGCTACAACCCACCTGCCCTCGTGGACCCGAGGCTGCGCCGACGCCCCATCGAGGAACGCACCGCCGCCTGAGTGCAGGTCACTGACCACCAACTGGCCGGACCTGTGCTGATGGAGGGGTCGACGGTGCGCCACGCCGTCGTACGTTGGATGCTCCGGAACCATCTCAAGGAGTCACCGATGCCTCGATTCATGGACGTCCACTCGATCGACGGAGGTGTGAGCGTCGAGGACGTGGCGAAGGCCCACGCCGCCGACCTCGCGACCCAGGACGAGCACGACGTGAAGTACCTGCGCTACTGGGTCGATGAGAAGCAGGGCAAGATCTTCTGCCTCGTCGACGCGCCGTCGGCGGAGGCCGCATCGACGGTGCACCGCGAGGCCCATGGCCTGGTCGCCGACGACGTGTACGAGGTGCACGAGGGCGAATAGCCTCCCGCACGAGAGAAGTCCCGGACCACGTGGTCCGGGACTTCTCGTGTGAAGTGGAGCTGAGGGGATTCGAACCCCTGACCCCTTCCATGCCATGGAAGTGCGCTACCAACTGCGCCACAGCCCCGTGGTCCACCGCAGTGGACGACCGGCACACTCTATCCGGCGCCTCAGCGCGAGCCAAATCGGCGTCGTATCAAGCCGATCCAACCCCTTCTGGCGTGTCCCGCTCCATCGCCTCGCGCTTCTTGCGCGCGTAAACCTGACGGCGCGCACGGGCGACGACGGTGCCGTCGGCGAGGGTCAGGTCGACCTCGAACCAGTGCAGCACCTTCTCCCCCGCGTCACAGCGCTCCCGGATCTGTGCGGCGACCGAGGTCGGTACCTCGAAGACTCCGTAGACGGTCCCGGTGCCCGGTGAGACGTACTCCAGCTGCGCGGCCTGGTCCCAGACCTTGTAGTCCTTGCCGAGCTGGTGCATGAGCAGCAGCGCGTAGAACGCGTCGGTCATCGCGCCGATGGAGCCGCCGAAGGCCGTCCCGTGCTGGTTGCGGTTGATCCGGGTGAGCACGAGCTTGACCCGCGCCCGGGTCCAGTCGTCGTTGATCTCCTGCACCCGGATCCCCGCGCCGAGCATCGGCGGCCACAGGTTGAGCAGCCGGTTCAGCCGTTGCGGGGTGAAGTGTCTGCGCGACTTCGTCGGCTGATCGCTCATCGGTCGGCGTTCCAGCGTTCGATGCGCCACCCGGAGCGGTGCTCGACGAGTTGCGCCCAGTGGCAGTTGAACAGGCCGCCCAGGCAGTGCCACGCGACGCCCTGCTGCATGCCGACCAGCTGCGCGGCCAGCGCGCGGCCGGTGACACCGTGCGAGACGACGGCC
Source organism: Allobranchiibius sp. GilTou73 (assembly GCF_021391335.1). Lineage (GTDB taxonomy): Bacteria > Actinomycetota > Actinomycetes > Actinomycetales > Dermatophilaceae > Allobranchiibius > Allobranchiibius huperziae. Next base: position 3,030,536 of record NZ_CP090051.1, read on the forward strand.
ATGGTCGCGCCGGGTGGGAGCGTCGAGACGACATCCTCGATGAAGGCGTCGACACGCGTCGCCACGTGGGCGACCGACTCGCCGGTGCGGCCGCGTCGCAGGTCGTCACCGGCCGTGATGGCCGCCTGCTCGTCGGGGAACTGCTCGGTGACCTCGGTGGTCGTCATGCCGGCCCACTCCCCGACATCGATCTCGCGCAGCCGCGCGTCGCAGACCGGGTCGATCCCGACGGCCGCGCCGAGGGCCCGAGCGGTGTCGAGAGCCCGTGAGAGGTCGGAGGTGTAGATCACGTCGATGCCGTACGCCGTGAGCGCGGCCGCCGCGTCCTGCGCCTGCCGCCGGCCGAGGTCGGACAACGGTGCGTCCAGGCGTCCCTGCCAGATGCCGGCGGCGTTGAAGGTGGTCTGCCCGTGCCGCAGCACGATGATGCGGCGGGGTGGGACCGCCTCCGCCGCCCGGGAGCCCACGGACTCCCCACCGGCGGTGGTACTCATGCCTCGAGCTCGATCACCGGACAGTCACGCCACAGTCGGTCGAGCGCGTAGAAGTCGCGCTCCTCCTCGTGTTGCACGTGCACCACGATGTCGCCGAAGTCCAGGAGAACCCACCGGTCCTCGCGCTGGCCCTCACGCCGGATCGGCTTCACGCCGAGGGTGTGCAGGCGCTCGAGCACGCCGTCGACGATGGAGGCGATCTGCCGTTCGTTCCCGGCCGCGGCCACGACGAAGACGTCGGTGAGGGCCAGTTGGTCGCTCACGTCGATCGCGATGACCGACGTCGCGAGTTTGTCGTCCGCGGCCGCGGCGGCGGCCCTGGCCAGATCGACGGCCTGCTGCGTGGCAGCCACTCAGTCCTCCCTGATCTCACCGGCACCAGGCCGGTAGAGGTTGTATTTCCCGATGTACTGCACGACGCCGTCCGGCACGAGGTACCAGACCGGTTGACCCGACCGGACCCGTCGCCGGCAGTCGGTGGAGCTGATGGCCATCGCCGGGATCTCCTTCAGGATGACCCGTTCCCGCGGCAACCCCGCGTCCGAGAGCAGGTGCCCCGGCCGGGTCACACCGATGAACTGGGCCATGTCCCACATCTGGTCCACCCCGCGCCAGGACAGGATCTGCGACAGTGCGTCGGCGCCGGTGATGAAGAACAGTTCGGCGTCCGGCCGCTGGCTCTGCAGGTCCTTCAGGGTGTCCAGGGTGTAGGTCGGACCCTCGCGGTCGATGTCGACCCGGCTGACGCTGAACCTGGGGTTGGACGCCGTCGCGATCACCGTCATCAGGTAGCGGTGCTCCGCGGGCGTGACCCGCTGCTTGGCCTTCTGCCAGGGCTGGCCGGTGGGCACGAAGACCACCTCGTCCAGTCCGAGCAGCGTCTGGACCTCACTGGCGGCGACCAGGTGGCCGTGGTGGATGGGGTCGAACGTGCCGCCCATCACCCCGAGCCGGATGGTCAGTGGTCGATCTTCCGACCGGCCTGCGAGCGCGGCTTGCCGGCGGTGTTGCGGAAGGACCACAGCACCGCGAGGAGCGCCAGGAAGACACAGAACGCGATGGCCCCGTAGGCCAGGTGCGCCATCGGCAGTTCGTGCTCTTTGAGCGCGGGCACCGAGTCGTCCGTCGCGAAGGAGACGAGCGAGGATTTCATAGCCGCAGCGTAGCCGGTTAGCTCAGCAATCCCGCAGCCGCGCCGGATACTCTGACCCTGCCATGAGAGTCGAGCTGTCCGTCGTCGTCCCGATGTTCAATGAGGAGGCGGTCCTCCCGCTGTTCGTCGAGAGGCTGCGGCCGGTGCTCGACCGGATCGGCGCGACGTACGAGGTGGTCGCCGTGGACGACGGGTCCGGTGATCTCACCGCCGCGACGCTGCAGAGGATGAAGCGGACCTGGCCGGAGCTGCGGGTGCTGCGCCTACGCACCAACTCCGGGCACCAGGCGGCGATCTCGGCCGGGCTGGTCGCCGCGCGGGGCGACTGGATGGTCACCATCGATGCCGATCTGCAGGATCCGCCCGAGGTCATCGCCGAGATGCTCGACGTAGGACGTCGTGAACGGGTCGACGTCATCTACGGCGTGCGCACCGACCGCAGCACCGACACCGCCTTCAAGCGCGGCACTGCCAAGCTCTTCTACCGCACCATGCGACGCATCTCCGGTGTCGATGCTCCCGTGGACGCCGGCGACTTCCGCATGATGTCGCGCGCCACGGTCGACGCGGTGAACGCGCTGCCCTCCCACGGCCGCGTCATCCGCCTCGTCGTCCCGACGCTGGGCTTCCCTTCCGCGTCGGTCGGCTACCGGCGCGACGAGCGCGCGGCGGGCAGTTCGAAGTACCCGCTCGGCAAGATGCTCCGACTGACCCTCGACTCCATCACCGGCTTCTCCCAGGCCCCCCTGCGCTTCGCCACCTGGTTCGGGTTGGGCGGCTTCGTGCTCGCCTTCGCGATGCTGGTGCTCGCCGTGGTCCGCAAACTGGAGGGTGACGCCGTCTCGGGGTGGCCCTCGACCGTGGTCATCGTGGCCGGTTTCGCCGGCCTGCAGCTGCTGTGTCTGGGCATCCTCGGGGAGTACGTCGGACGCATCCACGCGAGCCTGCAGGGCCGGCCGACGTACTACGTCGCGTACGACTCGCTCATCGCGGACCAGAGCGGCCGCTCCGGGCCGACGTCCGGGGAGGCGCTGCTCCCCTCGGAGACGGCGACGCGTCACCCGTCCGCGGAGTTCTAGCACCGGATCTGTCCGTCGCCCTCGACGACCCATTTGGTGCTGGTCAGCTCCTGCAGCGCCATCGGGCCGCGGGCGTGCAGCTTCTGGGTGGAGATGCCGATCTCGGCGCCGAAGCCGAACTCCCCGCCGTCGGTGAAACGGCTCGACGCGTTCACCATGACCACCGCGGCGTCCACCTGTGCGACGAACTGCCGGGCCCGCGCCCGGTCCTCGGTGACGATGACCTCGGTGTGACCGGTGCCGTAACGGTCGATGTGCGCGATCGCGTCCTCGAGCGAGTCGAGCACTCCCACACTGATCTCCAGCCCGTGGAACTCCGCCGCCCAGGCCTGCTCGGTCACCGCGCGGTACGGCGTGCCGGACCGGTCGGCGTACGCCGCAGCGCGCGCGTCGAGGTCCAGGACCACCCCCGCGTCGTGCAGGTCCGCGAGGAGCCCTGGGAGTACCGCGTCCGCCGCATCGCGGTGCACGAGCAGCGACTCGGCGGCGTTGCAGACGCTGGGCCGCTGGGTCTTGGCGTTGAGGGCGATGTCGCGGGCCATCACCGGGTCGGCGCCGGCATCGACGTACACGTGGCAGTTGCCGATGCCCGTCTCGATCACCGGCACCGTCGCGCCGAGGACCACCGTCCGGATCAGGTCCGCGCCACCACGCGGGATGACCAGATCGACCAGCCCGCGTGCCGTGATCAGCGCGGTGACCTCGTCGCGGCCGCCGGAGAGCAACTGCACCGCGTCCGCCGGGAGGTCGCGTTCCTCCAGGGCGCGCCGCATCGTCGCCACCAGGACGGCATTGCTGTCGGCGGACGCGGAGCCGCCGCGCAGGATCATCGCGTTGCCGCTCTTCAGGCCGAGGCCGGCCGCATCGACGGTGACGTTGGGGCGGGCCTCGTAGATCATCCCGACGACGCCCATCGGCACCCGGACCTGACGGATCTGCAGACCGTTGGGCAGGGTCGAGCCGCGGACGACCTCGCCGACCGGGTCGGCGAGTCCGGCCAGGTCACGCAGGGCGGCCGCGATGGCCTCCACCCGTCCGGGGGTCAGCCGCAGGCGGTCCTGCAGGCTCTGGGGCATGTCGGCCTCGGCGCCGCGGCGCAGGTCGGAGGCGTTGGCGCGCACGATGTCGTCGCTCGCCGCCACGACCGCGTCGGCCAGCGCCATGAGCGCCGCGTCCTTCTCGGCTCGCGACAGCAGCGCGAGGCGGCGGCTCGCCGCGTGGGCGCGCTCCCCCGCGGCGCGTACACGGGCGTCCGCGGTGCTCGTCTGCGTGGTCGTCATGGCGCGATTCTAGGGCGGGTCTGTCCACCCCACGGGTGCATCTCAGGTGCGGCGGACCGGCTGCCGACGGCTGCGCACGATGGTGCCGACCACCACGATCGCGATCGTGGCGTACGTGAGGTAGGTGCTGTAGCGGGACAGGGTGTGCACGAAGTCCTTGGCGGGAGCGCCGATCCGATAACCGGCGTACATCCAGATCCCCCGGTAGACGATGGCGGCCGCGAAGTCGATCAGCAGGAACCTGCGCAGCCGCATGCCCACGTCGCCGACGAACGCGTTGACGATGGCGGAGGGCAGGAAGGGCACGAACCAGACCAGGAACACCGCCGGACCGCCGAACCGCTTCGCCAGTCGTTCGGCGATGGCCGCCGTCCGGGCAGCCCAGCGCGATCGCCCTGCGACCACCTCGATGATGCCGTGCCCCCACAGGCGCCCGGCCCACCAGAAGATCCAGTCGAACTTGATCGACGTGAGAGCGGCCATCAGCAGGCCGACCCACCAGTACGGCTCGTGCCCGGTGCGCAACCGGGCGCCGATGTCGACCATCGCGATGTTGGAGCCGCTGAATGCCGCGAGGGCGTAGGTGTTGAGGCCGAGCAGGAAGGCGCGCAGGGGCAGCGTGGCCAGGCCGTAGATGCCGAGGACCGCGATGCACCCCCAGCACCAGAGGTCCTTGCGTCCGGGTTTGCCGGTCCATGGCATCCGCGGGTCGTCCCACCATTCCCGGGGCGCGTCCTCCTCGACGGGCGGAAGTTCGCCGGGCTCCGAGCGGACCCTCTGGCGCACGGGCTTGGTCAGGTCCACCGCGTCCGGCGGCTTCTGCCCCGGCGGCAGATCGGGGCGTGCCGACCACGGATCGGTGCCACTCATCGACGCCTCCTGCTCAGCACCACGAGATCGTCGCGATGGATCACTTCACGTTCGTACGCGGGCCCGAGCTCCCGGGCGAGCTCCTTGGTGCCCCGCCCCAGCAGAGCGGGCAGCTCGCGGGAGTCGTAGTTCACCAGCCCCCGTGCGACCACCCCACCGGAGGGGTCCACGACGTCAACGGCGTCACCGGTGCTGAAGGTTCCCTCCACGGCACGGATCCCGGCGGGCAGCAACGACTTACGCCGCTCCGTGACCGCGGCGACCGCTCCGTCGTCGAGCACCAGCCGGCCCTGGGGAGCGGTCGCGTGCTCGAGCCAGATCCTTCGGGCGCGGCCACGGCCGCGGGTCGGCGCGAAGACCGTGCCCACGTCGGCCGACGACAGGGCGGCACGGGCCTGGGTGGCGGAGGTGAGCAGCGTGGGCACACCGGCCGAGGTCGCGATCGCAGCCGCTTCCACCTTGGTCACCATGCCGCCGGTGCCGACTCCCGACTCCGACCCGCCGATCCGCACGTCCTGCAGCGCGTCGACCGTCGGGACGAACGGCACGCGCACGCTCCCGGGCAGCGACGGCGGACCGTCGTAGAGCGCGTCGACGTCGGAGAGCAGCAGCAGGCCGTGCGCGTCGATGAGCTGCGCGACCAGCGCGGCGAGCCGGTCGTTGTCACCGAAGCGGATCTCCTGCGTGGCGACCGTGTCGTTCTCGTTGACGACCGGCACCACGCCCATCGCCAGCAGTCGCTCGAGGGTGCGCCGCGCGTTCAGGTAGTGACCGCGCCGGGTCACGTCGTCGGCGGTCAGCAGCACCTGCCCGACGACCAGGCCGCGCGCCGCGAACGCCGCGGTGTACGCCGCGAGCAGCACTCCCTGCCCGACGCTCGCCGCGGCCTGCTGGGTCGGCAGGTCGCTGGGCCGCCGCGGCAGGTCCAGGGGCGCCATCCCGGCCGCGATGGCGCCGGAGGAGACCAGCACGACCGAACGTCCCGCGGCGCGGTGCGCTGCCAGGGTGTCCACCAGCGCGGTGAGCGCGGCGAGGTCGAGGCGCCCGCGGGCATCGGTCAGCGAGCTGGAACCGACCTTGACGACCAGGGGCGAGGCAGCTGCGAGTCGCTGCCGCAGCCCCTGCTCGTCCTCAGCCGTCATCGTCGGAATCCGCCGACTCGGTCACCTCGACGGGATCGCGGTGGGTCCAGACCTCGGCGCGTCGTTCGGCGGCCAGATCCTCGCGGGCCTCGCGCTGGCCGTCCTTGCGGGCGTGGAACTGATCACGCCGCTCGGCGCGGGTCGGGCGGGCCGGCTCGTCGAGCCGCAGGTCACTGCCGCGCGCGCCCAGCAGTTCCGCGCCGGCGGCCATCGTCGGCTCCCAGTCGAAGACCACGGAGTTCTCGACCGGCCCGATGAGCACGGTCGACCCGGGCACGGCGCCGGCCTTGAAGAGCGCGTCCTCCACGCCGAGCCGCGCCAGGCGGTCGGCGAGGTAGCCGACGGCCTCGTCGTTGGCGAAGTCCGTCTGACGCACCCACCGGGTGGGCCTGTCGCCCACGATCCGGAAGAGCTCGCCGTCCGGCGTGTTCTCGCGGCGCACCTCGAAGCCGGAGTCGTCCACGGCCCGGGGGCGCAACACGATCCGCTGGGGCACGATCTCGGCGGCCTCGGCGCGGGCCTCCTGTACGTGCGCGGCGAGCGCGAAGCTCAACTCCCGCAGGCCCACGTGCGAGGCGGCCGAGACGATGAACACCTGCAGTCCGCGGGCCTCCAGGTCCGGTCGCACCATCTCGGCCAGCTCCTGGGCGTCCGGTACGTCGGCCTTGTTCAGGATCACGATGCGGGTGCGCTCGGACAGCGGCCGGCCGCCGAGGGAGTCGTCCGCGACGTACTCCGAGAGCTCGTGCTCGATGGCGTCCAGATCCGACATGGGATCGCGGTCCGGTTCCAGCGTGGCGCAGTCGACGACGTGGGCGAGCACCGAGCAGCGCTCCACGTGCCGCAGGAACTCCAGCCCGAGGCCCTTGCCCTGGCTCGCGCCGGGGATCAGACCCGGGACGTCGGCGATCGTGTACCTCAGGGACCCGGCGGTCACGACGCCCAGGTTCGGCACCAGCGTGGTGAAGGGGTAGTCGGCGATCTTCGGCTTGGCCGCCGACATCACCGACACCAGGCTGGACTTGCCGGCGGACGGGAATCCGATCAGCGCCACATCGGCGAGCGTCTTCAGCTCCAGCACGATGTCGAGCGCGTCCCCCGGCTCCCCCAGCAGCGCGAACCCGGGCGCCTTACGACGCGGCGAGGCCAGCGACTTGTTGCCCAGGCCGCCGCGACCGCCGCGCGCGACGATGTAGCGGGTGCCCATCCCTACCAGATCGGCCAGCACCGTGCCCTGACCGTTGGTCACGACCGTGCCCTCCGGGACCGGCAGCACCAGATCTTCGCCGTCGGCGCCGTTGCGCTCGTCACCGGCGCCGGGACGGCCGTTGCCGGCGACACGGTGCGGACTGCGGTGGTACTCCAGCAGGGTCGTCGACTGCGGGTCGACCTCGAGGACGACGTCCCCGCCACGGCCACCGTTGCCGCCGTCCGGTCCACCGAGCGGCTTGAACTTCTCGCGTTTCACGGACGCGACGCCGTGACCACCACTGCCCGCACCCACATGCAACTGCACGCGATCGACGAAATTAGTGGCCACGGAGGTACTCCTTCAAAGAAAAATCGGGGGCGGGTCCGACCCGGACCCGCCCCCGTCACAACGTGGCTGAACGTCTCAGACGGAGACGTCCGCCAGCTGTGCATCGACGATGTTGACAGTCTTGCGACCGCCCTTCTGCCCGAACTTCACAGCGCCGGGAACGAGCGCGAACAAGGTGTCGTCCTTGCCGCGGCCGACGTTCACACCGGGGTGGAAGTGGGTGCCGCGCTGGCGGACGATGATCTCGCCGGCGCTGACGACCTGACCGCCGAAGCGCTTCACGCCGAGTCGCTGCGCGTTGGAATCGCGGCCGTTCTTGGAGGACGACGCGCCCTTCTTGTGTGCCATGTCTGAAGCCTTACGTGTGGAGGGGAGAGACGATCAGTCGGTGGCCGAACTCAAGAATTGATCTCGGTGACCTTGACCTGCGTCAGCGGCTGACGGTGGCCCTGGCGCTTGCGGTAACCGGTCTTGTTCTTGTACTTGATGATGGTGATCTTGGGGCCCTTGGCCGCCTTCACCACCTCAGCCTTCACGGTGACCTTCGCCAGCTTGGCGGCGTCACTGGTGACGGTCTCGCCGTCCACCAGGAGCAGCGGCTTGAGGTCGATGCTCTGACCGGCCTCTACGGAGACCTTGTCGATGATGAGGACGTCGCCCACGGAGACCTTCTCCTGGCGACCGCCTGCGCGAACAATCGCGTACACGTCGAAACTGCCTTTCGTTGAGGCGCACTCGCTCTGGTGAGACCGCCCGACAGCGACCCTGCGGTGCAGGACGTCGGGACGGTGGGCGCGCCAGCGTTCGATTCTACTGGTCGGTGATGGCGGCTTCCAAATTCGCCGCATCCCCGGCGACGGGGGGTCCGGCGGGCGCCACGACCCGCTTACGCTTGCGACGCGCCGGCGGGGCCGTCGCGGGGGCGGTCGCCACTACGGGTGCCGGCTGCGCCACGGCGGGTGCCGGGGCCTCGGAGGCCAGCACCGTAGCGGGCTGCTCGGGGGCGGGCTCGGCCTGGGGGGCGGGACCGGCTGCGGCCTCGACCCGGCGTACGTCGTCGTGCACGGCCTCGATCGATTCCTGCGCCGCGTCGCCGGCCTTCTCCCCCGCGCTCAGCGCGGCGGCGTGTGCGGCCGCGGCGATCTGCGCCGCCGACGGGCCGGTGGGTGCGGGCTGCTGCGGCGGTGCCGCAGGGGCCTCGGAGCGGTTCTTGCCGCGCCGGCCGCGACCGCCGTTGCCGCTGTTGTTGCCATTGCCGTTGCTGCTGCCCGAGCCGCTGGTGGTGCCCGAGGTGTCCCCACCCTTGTCGACCGGGTGGTCGTGCACGATGATCCCGCGTCCACCGCAGGCGGTGCACTCCTCGGAGAAGACCTCGATCAGGCCGGATCCGACCCGCTTGCGGGTCATCTGCACCAGCCCCAGCGAGGTGACCTCGGCGACCTGGTGCTTGGTGCGGTCGCGCCCCAGGCACTCCAGCAGGCGGCGTACGACCAGATCCCGGTTGGACTCCAGCACCATGTCGATGAAGTCGACCACGATGATCCCGCCGATGTCGCGCAGCCGCAGCTGGCGCACGATCTCCTCGGCGGCCTCGATGTTGTTCTTGGTGACGGTCTCCTCCAGGTTGCCGCCGGAGCCGACGAACTTGCCGGTGTTGACGTCGACGACGGTCATCGCCTCGGTGCGGTCGATGACGAGCGATCCGCCGGAGGGCAGCCAGACCTTGCGGTCCATGGCCTTGGCGAGCTGCTCGTCGACGCGGTGCACGGTGAACAGGTCCTGCTCACCGGTCCACTTCTCCAGGCGTCCGGCGAGGTCGGGGGCGACGGCCTGCAGGTAGCCCTGCACCTGGTCCCAGGCCCGGTCACCGGAGATGACGAGCTTGGTGAAGTCCTCGTTGAAGACGTCTCGGATGACGCGCAGCGCCAGGTCCGGTTCACCGTGCAGCAGCGACGGGGCGTGTCCGGTCTTGGCGTCGGACTGGATCTTGTCCCAGGTGCCCTGCAGTCGCTCGACGTCGGCCTTGAGGTCCTCTTCGCTGGCGCCCTCGGCCGCCGTACGGACGATCACACCGGCGTCCGCGGGCACGACCTCCTTGAGGATCTTCTTCAGCCGGGCTCGCTCGGTGTCGGGCAGCTTGCGGGAGATGCCGGTCATGGCGTGACCCGGCACATAGACCAGGAAGCGGCCGGGCAGGGAGATCTGCGAGGTGAGGCGGGCGCCCTTGTGACCGATGGGGTCCTTGGTGACCTGGGCCAGCACCGTCGCGCCCGACTTCAGGGCGTTCTCGATGCGCTTGGCCTGCCCGTTCTCCAGGCCGGCGGCATCCCAGTTGACCTCGCCGGCGTAGAGGACGGCGTTGCGACCGCGACCGACGTCGACGAACGCCGCCTCCATGCTGGGCAGCACGTTCTGCACGCGGCCGAGGTAGATGTTGCCGGCCATCGAGGACTGCTGGGAGTCGCGGGAGACGTAGTGCTCGACGAGGACGCCGTCCTCGAGGACGCCGATCTGGGTGCGGCCGTCGCGCTCACGCACGACCATCACCCGGTCGACGCTCTCGCGACGGGCGAGGAACTCGGCCTCGGTGATGACGGTCCGGCGGCGACCGGCCTCGCGGCCCTCGCGGCGGCGCTGCTTCTTGGCCTCCAATCGGGTGGAGCCCTTGATCGCGGTGACCTCGTCGCGGCCGGCGCGCGGCTCGCGCACCTTGGTCACGGTGCCGGGCGGGTCCTCGCTGTCCCCTCCCCCGGAGCCGCTGCGCCGACGGCGGCGGGTGCGGCGGCGGCCGTCACCCTCGGCGCGGCCCTCGGAGTCGGTGGCTTCGTCGGGGCCGGTCTCGTCGACCGAGGCGTCGCCGGCGTCGGCGTCATCCCCGCCGGACTGCTTCTTCGCCGTACGCGGCGGGTTCTTGCGACCGCCCTCGTCCTGAGTGCCCTCACCCTGTTCGGTGTCAGCCGACGGCGCACCCTCGCTCTTGCTCTTGCGTCCGCGTCCACCGCGGCGACGGGGCCGGGCACCGTCGCCCGCGTCCGGTTCGGCGTCAGAGTTGGACCCGTCGGACACGTTGGAGCGGTCGCGGTTGTCCTCCGGGGCCCGCGAGCGCTCGTCGGAGGTGTCCTCCGGCGGGGGCGAGGCGGGGATGCGCGGCGCCCGTGCGGTGGTGTCGGGTGCTTGGAACAGCAACCCGAACGCCGGGGGCACCACCGGGGCGGACGGCGCGTTCGCGGTGTCGTCGGTGTTGTTCGTGCTGGTCTGGTCGTTCTCGGGGCCCATGGCCCCTCCTTCGCGTCAGCACGCGGTGCGTCCACAACAAGGGGGCCCGAAGGCCCGCACGCCCGCGTGGTGCGGGTATGGCCGGTCGCGGGATGTCGCGACCGAAAAGTCGGCTGTTGCGGTCTGCCTGGCTCGCGCGGAGCGCGGCACCGAGGTGACCGTCGTCCTTGGACCCGGCTTCAGGAGCGGCGAAGTCAGCGCCGACGCTGAGTGCGGGGAGGACGGGGCATTCGACACGTTGTGCTGCGCCGAACGACCGATGCGATTGTCTCATACGCGCGGGTGCGGATCGCGAACCTGGAGGACGACACCACGCGCCGGAGGATCTCAACGACCGAAGAACCGCGATCCGATGTAGGCCCAGGGCCCGGACAGCAGAGCGCGGTGTTCGATCGACGACACGTCGACGACGCCAGGCGCCTGCGGCCGGGGAGTGCGTGCGAGCAGGGGGCGGTGTGCACGCAACCTCCCGCGTGCGCGGGCCTCCCGACGGGCGAGCACCCGCACCCCACGCACCAGGTCTTGAGGACTGAGCAACAGCTTGGTCGCCCACGCCGCCAGCCCACAGCCGTACCCGTCGATCTGCGACTCCAACGCCTCCTGGGTGTCGCGATGCCGGTGCCAGACCAGCGCCGACGGTTCGTAGACGAGGGAACCGCCTCGGGCGATCACGCGGTAGAACAAATCGATGTCCTCCCCTCCCTTGCTGCGGGTGCCCGCACCGAGGTCGGGGTCGAAGCCGCCGAGCCGCAGCACCGCCGAGCGGCGCACCGCGAAGTTGGCGCCGGTGCCGTAGCGGCCCACCTCGAAGGGGAAGTACGGAACATCCTGCGGCGGTTCGCGCAACATGTAGGTCCGCGGCAGCAGATCCCGGCTCCATCCGACGCGCTGGTCGAACCAGGCCTGCGGCGGGGTACGCAGTTCGCCGGTGGGCACCAGACCGCTCACGCACCACGCGTTGTCTCCTTCGCGAGCGAAGGCGCACGCGAGCCCTGTCAGCCACAGCGGATCGGTCACGACGTCGTCGTCGGTGAACGCGATGAGCTCGTGGCGCGCTGCCGCCACCCCCGCGTTCCGGGCCCGCGAGACACCGGGCGCCGGCTCGGTGACGAGCCGGATCCTCTCGTCGCCGAGCGCACGGACCACCTCGCGGGTGGCGTCGGTGACCGGTGCGTTGTCCACCACGACGATCTCGTACTCGCCGTCGTACTCCTGATGGAGCAGGGACCGCAGTGCGGTGCGTACGTCGGTCGGTCGGTCGCGCGTGCAGAGCACCACGCTGATTGGCTCGGACCTGGCCGGTCGCTGGTCCGTTTGCGGCGCGGCGGCCTCCGGCAGTCGCGCGATCTCGGCCGCCAGCCGATCGGCATCGACCCTCCCGTTTGACAGGTCGACGGTCACGAAACCCCACACCTGGTGCCGACCCCGCACGAGCAGACGCGCCCGGGCGAATCCGTCGGCACCGTCCAGGACCAAGTCGACAGGAGCCTCCTGCGAGGGCACATCGTCGAGAAACACCTCACCCACCCACGTGGCGCCGGCCCAGACGGGCGCGGTCGGCACAGCGAAGATCGGCCCCTTGATGCGCATGCCGAGGCGACCTCTTCCCGTCGAGTTGATGAATGTCTCGGACCCTAACCGAGTGTCGGCGCGATCCGCCGGGCAACGTCCAACGCCGCCCTCGGGCACGGTCATGTCGGCCAGACAGCCCCGGCGCGCATCCACCGCTGACGCACCGGCAGCACCGTCCAGGTGAGCTTGCGACTCACCTCTGCCAGGACTCGATCGCGTCTGGGGAGGCCCCAGGCCGGGTCGGCGCAGATCCGCCTGACCAGCTCGCCCAACTCCTGGTACTGCTCGGGCGAGTGCGCGGCTGAGAGCGCCTGCGGGCTGACCCGGAAGGCCGCGAGCTCGTCGGGCTGCCCGATGAAGCTTCCCCTGCTCAACAGCCGCACCCACAGGTCCAGGTCCATCGGGTGCACCAGCGAGCCGTCCCATCCGCCGACGGCGTCGTAGTCCCGCCGGCGGAACGTCACGGCGGCCGGCTCCCCCACCGGATTCACGCCGCCACCGAGCACCGTTCGTCGCGCGATGCGCCGACCGGTCTGCGGTCCGAGCAGGCCGTACAGTCCCATGGCGTGGGCGAGTACCCGCCCGTCCTCGTTGATCAGGGCGCGCCTGCTCGCGACCACGCTGACCTCGGGGTGTTCCGCGAGCACCGCAGCCTGCAGCCGGGTGGCCGAGCGATGGATCAGGTCGTCGGCGCAGAGCAGCTTCACGTACCGACCGCGGGACACCTCGATGACGCGCCGCCAGTTGGTCGGCAGGTCGACGGTCTCGTGATTGCGCTGCACGACGAGTCGCGGATCGTCGAAGCCGTCCAGGATCTCAGGAGTCCGATCGGTGCTCGCGTTATCGAGGACCACGACCTCGAAGTCGTCGCTGTCCTGGGCGAGCGCGGAGCGGACGGTCTCGGCGAGGAACCGCTCACCCTGGTAGGTGGGTATGCAGATCGAGATCAGCGGCGCCTCGCCGCATTCCCGTTCCCCAGCCGAATGTTCGTCGGTGCCCATCCCCTCGTGACCGTCCTGCGGGCCGGAGACCGTGCTGGTCCGCTCGTGCGAGAGCCGCCGGTGGCTCTGGAACGCCTCTGAATCCACCCGACCCTAGACCCGGCCGACTCCCTACCGGGTCCGGTTGTGCGCATCCGATTCCGCGGCTACATCAGTCCGGTGCGCGGACCTCGTCCGTGGTGGCCGCGAGCGGATCGGCGACGGTCCCATCCGGGCGCAGCGGTCCCTGGCGGGACCGGGTGACCAACGGGGGGCGTGCCGGGCGAAGGTCGGCGACCTCCACGAGCGCGCTGAGGACGTCGTCCGGGCGCACCGCGGGGGTCAGGTGGCGCAGTCGCAGACCCAGTCGGGAGGCGTAGGGCGGGCCGTCGGCGGGTCCGGCCTGCGCGTGCAGCACCGCCTCGCGGACGTCGAAGGTGCGTGGACCGCGCTTCATCATGCGGGTCACCTCGATGCGGTCGCTCGCCAGGAGTCGGTCGGTGGCCGCGGCGAGGGTCGCGACGTCCACGTCGGCGAAGTCCAGCACCCAGTCGCTCGCCTCCAGCAGGTCCGCGAGCGCGCCGGTGGCCGCCTCCCGTACGACGACCACGTCCAGGCCGTCCGGGAGCGCCTCGTCCAGGTCGCGGTGCAGCACCGCCGGGTCGCGGTGCTCGCGCAGCTGTATCTCGAAGTACTCCGCCTCGCTCGCCGTACCCGTCGGGGCGGCGTTCGCGTAGCTGATCCGGGGGTGGGGGTGGAAGCCGGCCGAGAACGCCATCGGCACCGACGCCCGTCGCAACGCACGCTCCAACGCGCGCTGGAAGTCACGCGTGGAGGAGAACCGCAGCCGTCCGCGTTTGGCGTACTGGATGCGCAGCTTCTGGACGGCCGGGTCGGGGGCGGGCCCTTCCGGGACGCGTTGACGGGGTGGCACGGGAGGCCACGGTAGCCGTCGGCCGGCGTCGCACGCTGACGGCGTTCGCGTTCATCGACGGCGTTCGAACGCCGTCAGTCGTCACGAACACCGTCAGCGTCACGCGTCGGGTCGCCGGCCGGCGCCGTCCCGCTGGGGGTTCAGCGCTCGCAGGCGATGCCGTCCTTGTCCGCGTCCGAGTGCTTGTTGGCGTTGTAGAGCGCGGTGTTGACGTAGAAGTTGGTCACCGGGTGCTTCTTGCGCGCACCGTGCGGACCGGTGTCACGCGCGCCCTTGCGGCCGACCCCGTGAGGGTATTTCTTGTGCATGTTGTCGCAGCCATGGAAGTTCACGATGGCCGGCGCGGCATGTGCGGGCGCGACGATCGTGGCGGCGGGGATGAGGGAGGCGCACACCGTCAGGACGACGGGCAGGGCACGGGGCATCGCTGTGAACTCGTTTCGCGGAGGGGCGGCCCAGATGCCGCCGCCGAAGAATATCGAACGCGGAGCGTGCGTGGGGCTTTCAGGCCCCGATCAGACGACACTCAGGGGAAGCAGCTTCTTGCCGGTCGGCCCGACCTGGATGTCGGTGTTCATCTGAGGGCAGACGCCGCAGTCGAAACACGGTGTCCAGCGGCAGTCGTCGACCTCGGTCTCATCCAGCGCGTCCTGCCAGTCGGCCCAGAGCCAGTCCTTGTCCAGCCCCGAGTCCAGGTGGTCCCACGGCAGCACTTCGTGCTCGCTGCGCTCCCGGGTGGTGTACCAGGCCACGTCGACGTCCGTGCCCTCGAACGCAGCCGTCGCGCACCGCATCCAGCGCTCATAGGAGAAGTGCTCGCTCCAGCCGTCGAACCGGCCGCCATCGCGCCAGACGGCCTCGATGACCCGCCCGACCCGGCGGTCGCCGCGGGAGAGCAGTCCTTCGACCAGGCCCGGCTCGCCGTCGTGGTAGCGCATGCCGATCGCCGCGCCGTAGCGCTTGTCGGAGCGGATCGCCTCCCGCAGCTTGGCCAGGCGAGCATCGGTCTGTTCGGGGTCCAGCTGCGCGCACCACTGAAAGGGGGTGTGCGGCTTCGGCACGAAACCGCCGATCGAGACGGTGCAGCGGATGTCGCGGCGACCGCTGACCTCCCGGCCGACGTCGATGACCCGCTTGGCCAGGTCGGCGATCTGCAGCACGTCCTCGTCGGTCTCGGTGGGCAGACCGCACATGAAGTAGAGCTTGACCTGCCGCCAGCCCGCGCCGTAGGCCGCGGCGACAGTCTTGATCAGGTCCTCTTCGCTCACCATCTTGTTGATGACCTTGCGGATCCGCTCCGAGCCTCCCTCGGGTGCGAAGGTCAGGCCGGAACGGCGCCCGCCGCGCGTCAGCTCGTTCGCCAGGTCGATGTTGAACGCGTCGACCCGGGTGGACGGCAGGGAGAGCCCGGTCTGGGTGCCTTCGTAGCGGTCGGCGAGACCCTTGGCGATGTCGGCGATCTCGGAGTGGTCGGCCGAGGACAGCGACAGCAGCCCGACCTCTTCGAAACCGGTGGCCTCCAGGCCCTTCTTGACCATCTCGCCGATACCGGTGATGGACCGCTCGCGCACCGGCCGGGTGATCATCCCGGCCTGGCAGAAGCGGCAGCCGCGGGTGCACCCGCGGAAGATCTCCACCGACATGCGCTCGTGCACGGACTCCGCCAGCGGCACCAGCGGCTGCTTGGGATAGGGCCAGGCGTCCAGGTCCATCACGGTGTGCTTGGAGACCCGCCACGGCACGCCGACCGTGTCCGCGGCCGGCGCGACGCGCTGGATGCGCCCGTCGGGCAGGTAGTCCACGTCGTAGAACGCCGGGACGTAGACACCACCGGTGCGCGCGAGGCGCAGCAGCAGCTCCCGTCGGCCACCGGGTCGGCCCTGCCGCTTCCAGGCGGAGATGTGATCGGTGATGGCAAGGACGGCCTCTTCACCGTCGCCGACGACCGCGGCGTCGATGAAGTCCGACACCGGCTCGGGGTTGAACGCCGCGTGGCCACCGGCCAGGACGATCGGGTCGTCCTCGCCACGGTCCGCCGCGTGCAACGGGATGCCGGCCAGATCCAGCGCGGTGAGCATGTTGGTGTAGCCGAGCTCGGTGGAGAAGGAGAGCCCGAAGACGTCGAAGTCGCCGACCGGACGGTGCGCGTCGACGGTGAACTGCGGCAGCTCGGCGGCACGCATGGCCGCCTCCATGTCGGGCCACACCGAGTAGGTGCGCTCGGCGAGGGTGTCCGTCCGCTCGTTGAGGACCTCGTACAGGATCATCACGCCCTGGTTGGGCACGCCGACCTCGTACGCGTCGGGGTACATCAGCGCCCACCGCACGGTCAGCTCGTGACCGTCGGCGTCGTACCCGCCGCACTGCCAGTCCTTGACGGTGGAGTTGAGCTCCCCGCCCACGTACTGGATCGGCTTGCTCACCTGCTCCAGCAGTGGTTCGAGGTCATAGAAGATCGACGCGCCCGGCATGCCACCAGGGTAGAGCCGCCCGGCGGCACACCCGCCGGGCGTTCGCCGCTCAGGCGTAGAGCGCGTCCAGGTCGTCGCCGTACTTGGTGATGACGACCTTGCGCTTGAGCTTCAGGCTGGGCGTGATCTCGCCGTCCTCGACGGTCAGATCGTGGTCCAGGATGAGGAAGCGCTTGATCTGCTCCCAGCGGTTCAGACCGGCGTTCAGCTTGTCGACGTAACCCTGCACCATCTCGCGCGCGGCGGCGGAGGTCACGATCGTGCGGTAGTCCTGGCCCGCCATCCCGTGGCTCTTCGCCCAGTCCGTGATGGCCTCTTCATCGAGGGTGATGAGGGCCGAGACGAACGTGCGACTCTCTCCCTCCACCACCAGCTGGGAGGCGTAGGGGCACAGCCCCTTGAAGGTGGCCTCGATCTGACCCGGCGCGACGTACTTGCCGTTGGAGGTCTTGAAAAGGTCCTTCTTGCGGTCGGTGATGCGCACGTGGCCGCTGGGGAGGATCTCGGCGATGTCGCCGGTGTGCAGCCAGCCGTCGGTCAGGGTCTCGGCCGTGGCCTCGTCCAACCCGCGGTAGCCCTGCATCACACCAGGGCCCTTGACCAGCAGCTCTCCGTCGTCGGCGAGCTTCAGCTCAGTGCCCGGCAGCGGCCACCCGACCGTGCCGATCTTGTTGGCGTACGGGCGGTTCACGCAGGTCGCGGCGCTCGTCTCGGTCATGCCGTAGCCCTCCAGGACCGGCATGCCCATGGCGTCGAACCACTTGGCGACCTCGGAGTTGAGGGCGGCCGACCCGGAGATGAAGAAGCGCACGCGCCCGCCGAAGCGCTCGCGGATCTTGGCCAGCACGATCTTGTCGCCGATCCGGTGCTGCGCGCCGAGGAGCGCGCCGACCGGCTTCTCCTCCGAGCGGCGCTCGGCGACCTGCTTGCCGTTGGCGCTGGCCCAGTGGAAGAGCTTGGCCTTCACCCCGCCCTCGTCGTCCATCATCGTGGTGATGCGGCCGTAGACCTTCTCGAAGATCCGCGGTGCCGCGCCCATCCAGGTGGGGCGGACGACGGCAAGGTTCTCCACGATCTTATCGACACGACCGTCGATCGCGGTCGGGAAGCCGACCTGGATCGGCAGGGTCAGCAGCAGCTTGCCGAAGACGTGCGAGAGCGGAAGCCAGAGGTACTGCAGGTCATCGGGGGTGAGCAGACCCGTCGAGCCGGTCGCCGCGACCTCGTACATCCACGCGTCGTGGGGCAGCCGCACGCCCTTCGGCTTGCCGGTCGTGCCCGAGGTGTAGATGAGGGTGGCCAGGTCCTGCGGCCCGAGCTGGTCGACCCGCTCCTCGAGGACGCCCTCGTGGTCGCCGACGTAGTCGGTGCCGAGCTTCTCCAGATCCGCCAGGGACAGCACCCAGTCGCCGTCACTCTCGCCGTCGATCACGACCACCTTGGCAACGTCCGGGATGGCGTCGCGGCCCTGCTTGAGCAGGGCGACCTTGGCCTCGTCCTCGGCGATCACGACGGTGCTGCCGGAGTCGGAGACGATGTAGAGGACGTCGTCCGGGGTCGAGGTCGGGTAGATCGTGGTGGTCGCTGCAGCGGCGAGCATCACGCCGAGGTCGGCCAGCGCCCACTCCACACGGGTGGCGGAGGCGATCGCGACGCGGTCACCCGGCTGGACTCCCACGGCGACCAGGCCGCCGGCGATGGCGCGCACCCGTTCCTCGGCCTGCGCCCACGTCAGCTGCGTCCAGTCCTCGCCGGACGGATAGCTGTAGGCGTGCGCCGACGGGGTCTGCTTGACCCGGTCGAGGAAGAGTCGGGCGACCGACGGTGCTCGCCCGTCGATGGCGGACTGGTCGTACTTCTCGTCCTGCGCGCTGATCATGTGCTGGCTGCTCCACGGTGGGTTCGAGGGGGTGCCGTTACGGCGTGGGCCACCCTACTGCCCGGTCAACAACGTCCGCGCCCGATCGACGTCATGACCCATCTGCTCGATCAGGGGCTCGATCGAGTCGAACCGGACGTTGCTGCGCAACCGGTCGGTGAACTCCACGGCGACCACCTCGTCGTACAGGTCCAGGTCGGTGCGGTCGAGCACGTACGCCTCGACCGTGCGCTGGGTGCCGTCGAACGTCGGGTTCGTACCGACCGAGATGGCCGCGGGGAGCCGCTCACCGCCGTGCTGGATGCGCACGAGCCACCCCGCATAGACGCCGTCGGCGGGCACGAAGCCGGTCGCGTCCTGGGCGAGATTCGCAGTGGGATAACCGAGTTCGCGTCCACGCTGCGCACCGCGAACGACCATGCCGGTCACGGCGTGCGGGCGGCCCAGGATGCGGGACGCGGCAGCGACGTCGCCCGCCACCAGGTCCGAGCGGACCTCGGTCGAGGAGTAACGGCCTCCCTCGCCGACGTCCTCCTGCACCTGCACCTCGAAGCCGAACTCCGCCCCGAGCTCGCGCAGCGTGTCGACGTCGCCCTCGTTGCGGGCGCCGAACCGGGTGTCCCGGCCGACGACGACCGCGTGGGCACGCAATCCGTCGACGAAGACCTCTCGCACGAAGTCGCGGGGTGACATCGCGGCAAGCTCCAGGGTGAACGGCATCACCAGCACCGCGTCGAGCCCGATCTGCTCCATCGTGGCGAGCCTGTCCTCCAGCGAGCTCACGAGCACCGGGGCGTGGTCGGGATGCAGCACCGCCAGTGGGTGCGGCTCGAAGGTGACCGCGACGCTGGCGAGCCCCTCGCGCTGCGCTCGCTGCACCACGGCCGCCAGGAGCGTGCGGTGCCCGAGGTGTACGCCATCGAAGTTGCCGATGGTGACCACGCTGGGACCGAATTCCGACGGCAGGTCGGCGGTTTCGGTCAGGCGCAGCACGCCGCAACTCTAGCTGGCGGTCAGTTCCCTCTTGTTCAGGCCGAACGCGTACCAGGCGCCGACGGCCAGGAGCCAGGTCAGGACGAACACGCCGACGATCACGAAGCCGATGCCGTCGAGGTTGATCGACCCGACGGCGGCGATCGGGCCACGGGTGATGCGCAGCTGGTCGGCGAAGATCGAGCACAGCTCGATGCTGCCGATGACGACCGCGACGAAGATCGACAGCCCGGTGACGGTGGCGTTGTAGTACAGCCGGCGCAGCGGCTTGGCGAACGCCCACTTGTAGGCCTTGCCCATGAAGATCCCGTCCGCGGCGTCCAGCAGGCTCATGCCCGCGGTGAACAGCACCGGCAGGGTGAGGATGGCGTACCAGGGCAGCGCGACCGCGGCGGCGCCGCCCGCGATGACCAGCAGGCTGATCTCGGTCGCGGTGTCGAAGCCGAGGCCGAAGAGCAGTCCGATGGGGTACATCTGCGTCGGTCGGGTGACCGAGCGGGTGAGCCTGCCGAGGAAGCGGTTGAAGAAGCCGCGGTTGCGCAGGTGCTCCTCCAGTGCCTCCTCGTCCAACTCGCCGCCGCGCGCCCGCCGCCAGACGCGCACGATGCCGACCAGCGCCACCAGGTTGAGCAGCGCGATGAGCCAGAGGAACAGGCCGGACACCGAGGTGCCGACGACCGCGGTCGCCGTGTGCAGCGTGGATCCGCCGTTCTTGACCGACGAGGCGAGGGCGCGCACTCCGAAAGAGAGCAGCACGCACAGCCCGAACACGACCGATGAGTGGCCGAGGGAGAACCAGAAGCCGACGCTCAACGGGCGCTTGCCGTCGGTCAGGAGTTTGCGGGTGGTGTTGTCGATCGCGGCGATGTGGTCGGCGTCGAAGGCGTGCCGCATGCCGAGGGTGTACGCCGTGATGCCGAGGCCGACGCCGAAGACGCCCTGACTGCCGACCGCGTAGTGATGGGGGGCGACCACCGCGAAGAGGGTGACGAAGCCGATCACGTGCAGCGCGACGATAGCCAGCGCCATCCCGGCCACCGACCGGCGATCCGCCGGCGTGAATTCGGCTGCGAAGGAACGCAACCGGCCCGGCCGACCGCCCGTGGAGAGGTCTGCGACGGACTGGACCACGTGATGCCTCCCGGAGTGATTTATCGACTCCGCCGACCCTACAGCTCAGATGCGACTAAGTCGCAAGTGCGTCGTCAAACCTGTTCGAAAGGAGGGAAGACGACCTGGGATCTCGTCGAGTCCCCGGACTCGTCGAGGATGGCCACCAGGTCCCCGGCCGGGCCGATGCCCGCGACCGGGTCCTGCCGTACGCCGTCGTGCGCGATGCGTTTCCCGTGCCGAAGGTCGCGTTCCTGGTCCGCCGTCAGCTCCCGCACCGCGAACTGCCCTCGCGCGGCCTGCGCGAGCGGCAGCACGGGAAGCGGGGCGCCCTCTTCCCGCAGGGTCGTGAGGTCCTGCAGCGTGTCCGCGGCGGTGACGTCGAAGCGCCCGACCCCGGTGCGGCGCAACGCGGTCAGGTGGCCACCCACCCCCAGATCCGCGCCGAGATCACGTGCCAGCGCGCGCACGTACGTGCCGGAACTCACCTGCACCTCGATATCCAGGTCGAGCACCGGCAGACCGTCCACGGCAGAGGCGCGTTGCGCGCGGACGTCGAACCGCGCCACGCGCACCGGACGGGCCTTGAGTGCGACCTCCTCGCCGCCGCGCACCCGCGCGTACGAGCGCACCCCGTCGATCTTGATGGCGCTGACACTGCTCGGCACCTGCTCGATGTCGCCGGTCAAGGACGCGACGGCCCGCTCCAGCTCGGCCGGGTCGACGTTCCGCGCACCGAGCGACTCGACCACGTCGCCCTCGGCATCGTCGGTCACCGTGCACTGGCCGAGTCGGACCGTCGCCGTGTACGTCTTGTCGCAGCCGACGAGGAAGGTCAGCAGCTTCGTGGCCCGTCCGATGCCGATGAGCAGCAGCCCGGTGGCCATCGGATCGAGGGTGCCAGCGTGACCCACGCGCCGGGTGCCCGCCAGGCGCCGGCAGCGCGCGACGACGTCGTGACTGGTCCAGCCGGCGGGCTTGTCGACGAGCAGCAGTCCGTCGATCCGACTACTCCGACTTCTTGTACGGGTCGGCCTCGCCGGCGAAGCTCGCCTGCCGCTTCTTCTCGGCCAGCTCCTCGTCGCGGGTACGCGCTGCCCGCAGGGCGTCCTCGATCTGCGCCACACCCTCGGGGATGGCGTCGGGCACGAACTCCAGGGCAGGCGTCAGCCGGATGCCCAGGCCCTTGCCGACGTGCGAGCGGATCCGTCCACGGTTGTCCTCCAACGCCGCCTCGCTGTCGGCGCGCTCCTGGTCCGTGCCCAGGAAGGTGTAGAAGACCGAGGCGTGCTGCAGGTCACCGGTGACCCGCACGTCGGTGATGGTGAGGAAGCCGAGACGCTCGTCCTTCAGCCGGTGCTCGAGATAGTCGGCCACCAGGAACTTGATGCGTTCGGCGATCTTGCGTGCGCGTGCGGGGTCGGCCATGGCGCGATTCTCGCACCGCGACACGGTCCAGCACCAAACCGGCCTACGGCTTGGTAGCGACGATCAGGTCGCGGTCGATGGAGGCGTCCACACGGTGCCGCAGGTCGTCGTACCCGGGACCGGTGCGGACCTGCAGGCCGTGCTCGGCGAGCAGCTCGTCCAGCGCGTCCCGCGGCGCGACATGCCGGTTGTAGGACAGGCCGACCGCTCCCCCGCCGCGCAGCACCCGCACCCACCCCGGAAGCGCCTGATCCAGCAGTTCCAGTGGGCTGCGGGCCAGTTCGTCGGCCTGGGAGCCGTGCTGCACGCCGTACGGCGCGTCGGCCACCACCACATCGACACTGCGAGCCCGCAGGAGCCCGTCCAGGTCGCGGGTGTCGGTGTTGAGGTACTCCACGTGCTGCACCTCACCGGCTCGGAATCCCTCCTTGCTCGCCGCGATCTCGATCTGCAGGCGTCGCCCGCGCATCCGCCCGTCGGTGCGCAGCGCGCTCTCCTGCACGGTGTGCTTGTAACGATGGGTCCGCATCCAGGTCTTGATGAACGCCGCGTACGCCTCGTGGTCCTTGCGGTCGATCTCGACGCCCGTCACGTCGTAGCCGAGGGACAACGCCAGGTTGAGCGTGGTGCCGCGCCCGCACATCGGATCGAGCACGTTCAGCGAACCGTCCAGCCAGCGCTGCGGCCGCGCGGTCGCGGCAGCCGTGACACCGAGCACCAGACGGGTCCACTGCTCGTTGGTCTTGCCGGAGTACTTCGGGATGGTCACCAGGTCGCTTGGATAGATCTCCCTGCGCCGCAACGGCACCGGCCGCAGCAACTCGACCTCTCGTTCGAAGAGTGCGGCGCAGGCCGACAGGTTCGACAGCACGTCGACCAGATCACCGGCGTCGCCCTCGGCGCTCACCGCCAGATACTCCACGCCGGCCAGGTCGGCGGGCTTCACCTCGACCGGACGGTCGCACAGCACACCTGTCAGCACCAGTGCCTCGGCGGCAACCAGGGCACGTGCCGCGCCGGCATACACCCGGTTGGCGCTGGGCGCGATCATCAACAACAGCTCCGTCACGGGAGCACACGCTATCTGCCACAGGGCGGGGCTACGTTGCACGCATCGGCGGGCGGCGACCACCGATGAGGGCTCGAGGCCCCGAGACGACGAACGGCCCGACACCCTCGCGGGTGTCGGGCCGTTCAAGCATGCACTCGTCCTTCACAGGACGAGCTGAGCCTTTTCCGCTCCGCTTCCTCACACTCCGCTTCGGCCGCCGACTCGGCTAGCGCCTCATCGACAACCTCCGCTGCGTGTTCGTCAGCTGCGCGGCTTCTCGCGCATCTCGTACGTCGTGATCAGGTCACCATCCTGCAGGTCGTTGAACGACCCGAGGTTGATACCGCACTCGTATCCGTCGCGGACCTCGGTCACATCGTCCTTGAAGCGCCGCAGACCAGCGATCTCCAGGTTCTCGGTGATGACGACGCCGTTTCGCGTGATCCGCGCCTTCGAACCGCGTCGGATGAGCCCCGAGCGCACCAGCGAACCGGCGATGTTGCCGAACTTGGAACTGCGGAAGATCTCGCGGATCTCCGCCGTGCCCAGCTCGACCTCCTCGAACTCCGGCTTGAGCATGCCCTTGAGGGCCGCCTCGATCTCCTCGATGGCCTGGTAGATCACCGAGTAGTACCGGATCTCCACGCCCTCCTTCTCGGCGAACGCGGCGTTCTGGCCCTCGGCCCGGACATTGAAGCCGATGATGACCGCGGTCGCGGCCACAGCGAGGTTGATGTTGTTCATCGTGATCGCGCCGACACCGCGGTCGATGATGCGGATCTCGACCTCTTCGCCGACGTCGATCTGCATCAAGGCGTCTTCGAGAGCCTCGACCGAACCGGAACCGTCACCCTTGAGGATCAGGTTGAGGGTCTCGACCTTGCCCTGTGCGAGCGTCTGGTCCAGGTCCTCCAGGCTGATCAGCTTGCGAGCCCTGATCAGCGAGGCGCGACGGTCGTCGGCTTCGCGCTGCTCGGCGATCTGACGCGCCGTGCGGTCGTCCGGCACCACGATGAACGTGTCGCCGGCGCGGGGCACCGCTGCCAGACCGGTGACGAGCACGGGACGGGACGGACCCGCCTCCTGCACGTTGTCACCGTGTTCGTCGAGCATGGCGCGGACGCGGCCGTGTGCCACGCCGGCGACGATCGAGTCACCCACGCGCAGCGTGCCAGACTGCACCAGCACCGTGGCCACCGCACCGCGACCGCGGTCCAGGTTGGCCTCGATCGCGACACCGCGAGCTTCCTTTTCCGGGTTGGCGCGCAGATCGAGCGCCGCATCGGCGGTCAACAGGACCGCTTCGAGCAGACCGTCGATGTTCTGCCCCTGCTTGGCCGAGACGTTGACGAACATCGTGTCGCCGCCGTACTCCTCGGCGATCAGGTTGTACTCGGTGAGCTGCTGACGCACCTTGTCCGGGTTGGCGCCGTCGACGTCGATCTTGTTGACCGCGACGACGATCGGTACGTCGGCCGCCTGGGCGTGGTTGAGCGCCTCGATCGTCTGCGGCATGACGCCGTCGTCGGCCGCGACGACCAGGATGGCGATGTCAGTCACCTTGGCACCGCGGGCACGCATGGCCGTGAAGGCCTCGTGACCGGGGGTGTCGATGAAGGTGATCGCGCGGTCCACGCCCTCGTGCTCGGCGTGCACCTGGTAGGCACCGATGTGCTGGGTGATGCCACCGGCCTCGCCCTCGGCCACCTCCGCGTTGCGGATGGCGTCCAGCAGTCGCGTCTTACCGTGGTCGACGTGACCCATGACGGTCACGACCGGCGGACGAGCCTGCAGCTCCTCGTCGGTCTCGGCCTCGGCCTCGGCCTCCAGGTCGATGTTGAAGGCGCCGAACAGCTCCTTCTCCTCGTCCTCGGGCGAGACGACCTGGATCTGGTAGCCCAGCTCGGCACCGAGCGCCATGAAGGTGTCCTCGTCGAGCGACTGGGTCGCCGTGGCCATCTCACCGAGGTGGAACAGCACGGTGACCAGGCTCGCCGGGTTGGCGTTGATGCGGTCGCCGAAGTCGCTCAGGGACGCACCGCGTCGCACGCGCACGACGGTGTTGCCGTCGCCGTGCGGCACGCTGACGCCACCGATGGTGGGCGCCTGCATCTGCTCGAACTCCTGGCGCTTGGCACGCTTGGACTTGCGCCCGCGCACCTTCCCGCTACCGCGTCCGAAGGCACCGGGCGCAGCGCCGCGGGCCGGCCCGCGGCCGCCACCCGGACGACCGGCGAAACCGCCGGTGCGAGCGGGACCGCCACCGGCACCGGGCGCACCACGACCGCCGCCGCGTGCCGGGCGGTCGCCCGGACGAGCTGCCGCCGCACGATCGGGCATCATGCCCGGGTTCGGACGTGCCCCACCCGGACCGCCGCCGGGCGAACCGGCGCGAGTTGCCGCGGGGCGCGGAGCGCCGCCGGGACGCGGGCCTGCCGCGCCACCGGCGCCGCGTGCTGCGGCGGGACGGGGCATGCCCTGACTGGGAGCGAACGGGTTGTTGCCGGGGCGCGCGTTGGCGCCGCCCTGACCACCGGTGCGCATGCCCTGACTGGGAGCGAACGGGTTGTTGCCCGGGCGCGGACCGGCCGGACGGGGGGCCGCCGGTCGGGCAGCACCGCCACCGGTGCCACTGCTCGCGGCAGGGGCCTCAGCGGCCGGGCGAGCGGGAGCGGGAGCAGCTGCTGCCGACTCCTGCGCGGGTGCCGGCTGCGACGTACGCGCTGCGGGGACCTCGGGCGCCGAGGTGGCCGGCTTCGGGCTGGGGGCGGGGGTCTGCCGAGCCGCGGGCGCCACGGGGGCCGCCGGGCCGGGCCGGGCCGACGTGCCACCGGGAACGGCGCTCGGGCGCGCCGACGGCTGGGTCGCCTCGGTCGCGGCCGCGGCGGGCGCGCTCGGAGCTGCCGGGGCGGCAGCGGACGGACGACCGCCGGGCTTGGGTGCGGCGGGAGCCGCCTCCTTGGCGGGCGCGGCGGTGCCGGCACCCGGAGGCGGGTTCTCCTTGATCTTGCGCACGACGGGCGCTTCGATCGTGGAGCTGGCGGTCTTGACGAACTCGCCCTGCTCCTTGAGGTAGTTCAGTAGTTCCTTGCTCTGCATTCCGAGCTCTTTGGCGAGCTCATGCACTCGGACCTTTGCCACGCTTCTCCTGTTCGGGAAATGTGACGGTCCGAGCGGCGGTCCGGAGGTCATCCGGGGCAGCACAGACCGTCTGTCAGTGAATGCTCATTAGTGAGGACTCATCGGGTGCTCATAGCGATAAACCCGCTTCCGGTCTTGTCGTGCCGCACGGTGCGGCAGGTCGCTACATCTTCAACGTGGTCAAGTGGCAGGCACACAGTCGTCGCGCAGCACCTCGACATTCAGGACACCGTCGCGTGGCACCGGGAGAGCCCGCTGCAACGCACGACGGCGCACTGCCTGTTCGAGACAGTCCGCGCGCGGATGCAGCCAGGCCCCACGGCCCGGATGCCTACCGCGCCCGTTGGGTACGGCGCACCAGGCGCCGTCCACTGCGATCGCGGCAATCCGTAACAACTGCGACCGATCGGCGCGTTGCCGACATCCCACGCACGTGCGCAAGCCGCGATGAGCGACTGGCGGGGGTGTGGAACGGCGGTCGCGTCTCCGCTCGACCATCACCAAGTCTAGCGCAGCCGACCGGCAGGGCCGTCCGCGCCGCTGCTCTCCGGCCCGCCCGGTGCGGCGGTGGCCTCGGGCTCGGCGGCTGCGGTGTCGGACCTGATGTCGATCCGCCAGCCGGTCAGCTTCGCGGCCAGGCGGGCGTTCTGCCCTTCCTTGCCGATCGCGAGGCTGAGCTGGAAGTCGGGCACGATGACCCGGGCCGCGCGCGCCTTCTCATCCACGATCTGCACCGACTGGACCCGCGAGGGCGACAGGGCCGAGGCGATGAAGTCACGCGGGTCACGGGCGAAGTCGACGATGTCGATCTTCTCCCCGTGCAGTTCGGTCATCACCGCACGCACCCGCGAACCCATCGGGCCGATGCAGGCACCCTTGGCGTTCAGACCCGGCACCGTGGAGTGCACCGCGATCTTGCTGCGGTGCCCGGCCTCACGGGCGAGCGCCGCGATCTCGACGCTGCCGTCGGCGATCTCGGGCACCTCGAGCGCGAAGAGCTTGCGCACCAGGTTGGGGTGGGTGCGCGAGAGGTTGATGGACGGGCCCTTGAACCCGCGCTTCACGGCCACGACGTAGCAGCGCAGCCGCTCGCCGTGCACGTAGCGCTCACCGGGCACCTGCTCCGCGAGGGGCAGCACGCCCTCGATGGTGCCGAAGTCGACGTGCACGTTGCGCGGGTCGCCGGACTGCTGGATGACGCCGGCGACGATGTCTCCCTCACGGCCGCGGAAGTCACCCAGGATCGCCTCGTCCTCGACGTCGCGCATCCGCTGGACGATGACCTGACGTGCGGTGGCGGCGGCGATCCGGCCGAAGTCGGTGGGGGTGTCGTCGAACTCGGGCCCACGCTCGGGGACGACGGGGCCGTCCTCGCCGTCCGGCGACGCGGCGGGCTCTTCGCGGGCGAGGACGGTGACCCGACCGCTGGCGCGGTCCAACTCGACCCGGGCGTCGCGGTAGCTGCCGTCGATGCGGTGGTAGGCCGCCAGCAGCGCCTGCTCGATGGCGGGCACGATGACGTCCATCGGGATCTCCCGCTCGCGCTCCAGCGCGCGTAGTGCGGCCATGTCGATGTCCATCAGTCCTGCTCCTCGGTGACGTCGGCTGTGGTGGGCCGGTTGAATTCCAGCTCGACGCGGGCGCGCGAGGACTCGGCGTACCCGAAGGTGCGGGTCGCGCCGGTGTCGTCGGCGAGGTCGAACGAGTCGGTGCCGGCGGCGGTGAGCCGGCCGGTCAGTTGCTCCTCGCCGGTCGTGGTCAGGGCGATCAGACGCCCGACGTTGCGGCGGAAGTGCTGGGGGGCGTGCAGCGGCCGGTCCGTGCCGGGCGAGCTGACCTCGAGCACGTACGCCGCCTCCCCCATGGCATCGGACTCGTCCAGAGCGTCGCTCACGGCACGGGTGACCTCGCCCACCTCGTCGAGGCTGAGAGGTTCGACAGGAGATTCGCGGTCGGCGTCGTCCACGGTCACGTCCCGGTCGACCAGGACCCGGACCAGGCGTCGTTTGCCGGCGGGCGTGACTGTGATGTCCTCGATGGTCATGCCGCTGCGGGCGACCACAGGAGAGAGGACAGCCACGATGTGCCGGGAGCGTTCGGTGCTGCCCTTGGACGGATCCATCCCAGCGACCTCCTGTGTTCTGTTGTGTGCCGTACGACGGGACACACTACTCGCCGCAGGGGGTGCCTCCGCCTCAGAAACGCCCAGAGAGGCCCAGAGAGGCTCAGAGAGCCACAGAGACACCCGAAAGAGAGCGACGGATTCAGAGGCCGGAGGAGATCAGCCCCCGTCGACGCAGCACGCGGCGCTCGATCGGGTCGAAGACCGCCAGCTCGACCACGACTCCCACCAGCAGGATCAGGATGATCGCGCTGAGGACGGTCGGCATGTCGGAGTCCTGCGAGCCGTTGCTCAGCAGTCCACCGAGCCCCGTGCCCAGCTGCGCCGACGTGGCGACCAGCTCGGCGGCCATCAGGGAGCGCCAGGCGAAGGACCAGCCCTGCTTGAGTCCGGTCAGGTAGGTGGGCAGGGCGGCGGGCAGGAGCACCGAGCGCATCAGTTCGAAGCGTCCGGCGCCGAGCACCGTGCCGGCCTCGCGCAGCAGCGGTGGCGTCTGGTCGACGCCGCCGATGAGGCCGTTGGCGATGGACGGGACCGAACCCAGGAGCACGACGGCGTAGATGAGGGCCGGGCCGCCCTGGAAGATGACCAGCGCGAACGGCACCCAGGCCACCGACGGCAGCGACTGCATCGCCGACAACAACGGCCGGAATGCCTTGCGCAGCAGGGCGACCTGACTCACCAGCGCGCCCAGCACCGTGCCGATCACGATGGCGGCGAGGAAGCCGATGAGGCCGCGGTGCACGCTGACCCAGATCGCCTCCCCAGGCGGTGCCGTGGGTGATGAGGCTCCACAGGTTCGAGGCCACCGACGCGGGTGTCGGGACGATATAGGTCGGTTTGAGGTGCGCCCAGCACGCGAGCTGCCACAGCAGGATGAGGCCGACGACGACGGCCAGGGGCGCGAGCACCCCGGTGACGTCGAACCGGTGGCGGCGGCGACCGCCGGGTGCGGCGTCGAGGGCGTCCAGCCCGCCGGCCAGCTGGGCCAGGTCCACGTCGCTCCCGTCCCCCTCGGTGTGCTGGGTCGTGCTCTGCTCACGCGTGGGCATGACGACCGATCTCCTCTCGCAGCGCGTGGGTGATCTCCTCGGTGAGCGCGGGCACGTCGTCCGGCGGCAGGTCGCGGGTGTCCCAGGTGCGCAGCACGCGGCCGGGCCGCGAGGACAGCAGCACGATGCGCTGGCCGAGCAGCACGGCCTCCCGCACGTTGTGGGTCACGAACACGATCGAGAGCTCGTCGGCCCGCCACACGTTCAGCAGTTCCTGGTGCAGCAGGTCGCGGGTGATGGCGTCGAGGGCCGCGAACGGCTCATCCATCAGCAGCACCCGCGAACCCTGGGCAAGGCTGCGCGCCAACGCAACCCGCTGGCGTTGCCCTCCTGACAACTCGTGCACCCGACGGCCCGCCACGTTGCCGAGACGGACCGTGTTCAGCAGCTCGTCGCATCGGCCCGCCCGCTCCTGGCGCGGCACTCCCGCAAGGCGCAGCGCGAGCTGCAGGTTGCCCTCGGCGGTCAGCCACGGCATGAGGGCGGACTCCTGGAACATCAGCGCGGGCTGACCGCCCTGCACGTCCACCTCGCCGCCGGTCGGCTGCTCCAGCCCCGCGAGCAGCCGCAGCAGGGTGCTCTTCCCGCACCCGGAGGCGCCGAGGACAGTGACGAACTCGCCCGCGGCGACGTCCAGGTCCAGCCCGTCGAGCGCCAGCACGGGTTCACGCGCGCTCCCGAACGCCTTGCGCAGTCCGTGCACGCGCACGGCCGGTGTACGGCGTTCGTCCACCCGCGGTCCCGGTTGCTTGGTGATCACCGTCATCACGAACTCCCTTTGGCACCCAGACCGCCGTCGGAGACGACGGCCAGCTTCTTGTTCTGCAGCACCGCGTTGAGCGGGCCGAGATCGTAGATCCCCTGCAGGTCGGCGTCCTTGCTGAGCAGGTCGACGGCCGCGGCGTGCGAGGCGAGCTCCTTCAGCGAGGAGGCGTAGGGGTCCCACCCGACCTTGACGTTCTTCAAGGCGGCGACCACGACCGCCTCGGGCAGCTTCTTGCCGGTCAGCTTGCCGAGGTCGGCGTCGAGCTCGGTCGCAGCCATGGTGGGGTCGGCGGTGATGGACTGAGCGGTCGCCACCTGCGCGCCGAGCAGCGCGGATACGGTCCTGGGGTTCTTCTTCAAGTAGCTGGTGGACACCAGCAGGTTGGTGGTCACGAAGTTGCCACCGGGCCACTGCGACTTCTCGTCGACCAGCACCTTGGCGCCGGCCTGCTGCTGCAGACGCGACACCCAGGGCTCAGGCAGCCAGGCGGCGTCGATGCGGCCCTGCTTGAAGAGCGTGAGCGTCTGGGCGTTGTCCTGGGACACGACGTTGACGTTCTTGCCGCCGCTGCCGGTGAATCCGAGCCCGTGGTTCTTGAGGTAGTACTTCAGCGCTATGTCCTGGGTGCCCCCGCGTTGCGGGTCGGCGACGGTCTTGCCCGCCAGCTGCGAGACGTCGGTGATCGACGGCTTCACGACCAGCGCCGCACCGCCGGACGCACCGCCCGCGATCAGCCGCACCGCCGTGCCATGGCTCTTGATGAAGGCGTTGATGGCCGGGTTCGGGCCGACGTACGCCGCGTCGATGGCACCGGACAACAAGGCCTGCACAGCCGTGGGCCCCGCGTTGTAGATCGTGGTGCTCAGCTTGGTCGAGCCGAGGGCCTTGGCGTAGCTGCCGTCGCCGACCCCCACGACCGGGACGGCGTGCGTCACGTTGGCGAAATAGCCGAGTTTGAGGGTGCTGGCGGTGCCTGAGGGCGCGCCCTTCGGGGCGCCGGCGGCGGCCGACGAGCCGCAGGCGGTCAGGCTCATGCCGGCGGCGGCTGCGAGGGCGACGACCGCACCGGTCGTCGGGAGAGGTCTGATGAGAGAACGAGCGGACATCGGTTCCTATCGGGGACAAGAGGAGGGGAACGAGGGGCCAGGCAGGTTCAGGAGACGAGGGCGCCGAGGTCGGCGCCCGACATACAGGCCGCGAGGGTCGCGCCGGTGGCCGGATCGACGACGACGAAGGCTCCGGTGCCTCGCAGTCGCCGGTACTCGTCGATGGCGACGTCCTCGGCAAGCTGGACGGTGCATCGCCCGATGTCGTTGAGCTGCAACGGTGCCGAGCTCGGCGTCCAGCGCAGTTCGCTGACGTCCCAGATGTCGGTGACCGACCCGAGCATCGCCCGGACGGTCTTGGTGCCTGCCTTGACCAGCACGCGTTGCCGGGCTGCGGACGGCGCGTCGCCCATCCAGGTGACGACCGCGTCCAGCACCCGGGTGACGGCGATCGGGTCGTCGGTGGTCAGCACCTCGCCGCGCGCGATGTCCAGCTCCTCCGCCAAGCGGATGGTCACGGACTGACCCGCGACGGCCACCTCGGCCGGCCCCGTCGGGGTGTCGATCGCGATGACCGTCGAGGCGGTGCCGGACGGGCTGGCGTGCACGACGTCGCCCATCTGCACCCGACCCGAGGCCACCCGGCCGGCGAGCCCGCGGTAGTCGGGGTACTGCGCGGTGCGGGGCCGGATGACCAGCTGGACGGGCATTCGGAACGGCTCGGCGGTGTCCTCCAGCTCGGTGTCCAGCTCCTCCAGGAGGGCGAGCAGCGGGCGGCCGAGGTACCAGTCCGGCGCGGCGCGTACGACGCCCTCGCCGGTGAGTGCGCTCACCGGGACCGCGACGACGTCACCGAGGCCCACTCCCCTGGCGATCTCGTGCAGTTCGGCCTGCACCTGCTCGAAGCGGTCCTGCGACCAGTCGACCGCGTCCATCTTGTTGACGGCAAAGACGACGTGCCGCACCCGCAGCAGGGAGAGCAGGGCGGAGTGCCGCCGGGTCTGGGCCGACGCACCGTTCCGGACGTCGACCAGCACGACGGCGGCATCGGCCGTCGAGGCACCGGTGACGGTGTTACGGGTGTACTGAACATGTCCCGGTGTGTCAGCCAGGATGAAGCTTCGCCGGTCGGTCTTGAAGTACCGGTAGGCCACGTCGATGGTGATGCCCTGCTCGCGCTCCGCGCGCAGGCCGTCGGTCAGCAGCGCCAGGTCGAACTCGGTGGCACCGCGGCTGCGGCTGGCGCTCTCGACGGCGTCGTACTGGTCGGCGAGGATCGACTTGCTGTCGTGCAGCAACCGGCCCACGAGGGTGCTCTTGCCGTCGTCGACCGAACCGGCCACGACCAGGCGCAGCGGTGCGTGCTGGGACACGGTGGACACAGTGGTGGTGCTCATCAGAAATATCCCTCGCGCTTGCGGTCTTCCATGGCGGCCTCGGACAGTCGGTCGTCGGCACGGGTGGCACCGCGTTCGGTGAGCCTGCTGACGGTGACCTCCTCGATCACCTGGGCGACCGTGGAGGCCTCGCTCTCGACGGCACCGGTGCAAGATCCGTCGCCCACGGTGCGGTAGCGCACCGAGCGGGTCGAGAGCGTCTCCGCAGCGCGCGGGCCGCCCCACGGTCCGGGCGTCAGGAGCATCCCGTCGCGCTGGAAGACCGGGCGCTCGTGCGCGAAGTAGATGCTGGGCAGCGGGACGCCCTCCGCCTCGATGTAGCGCCACACGTCCAGCTCGGTCCAGTTCGAGATCGGGAAGACGCGGGTGTGCTCGCCCGGGGCGTGGCGTCCGTTGTAGATGTGCCACAGCTCGGGGCGCTGGCGGCGGGGGTCCCAGCCGCCGAACGCGTCGCGGATCGAGAAGATGCGCTCCTTGGCCCGCGCCCTGTCCTCGTCGCGGCGGGCTCCCCCGAGCAGCGCGTCGAAGCGGTGCTCGGCGATCGTGTCGAGCAGGGGAACAGTCTGCAGCGGATTACGGGTGCCATCGGGCCGCTCCTGCAGCCGACCGTCGGCGATCCACTCCTCCACCCGGGCGACCACGAGGTTGACGCCGGCCTCGGCCACGACCCGGTCACGGAACTCGATGACCTCCGGCAGGTTGTGCCCGGTGTCCACGTGCAGCAGCGTGATCGGGAGCGGAGCCGGCCACAGGGCCTTGCGTGCCAGGTGCAGCACGATCGCCGAGTCCTTGCCGCCGCTGAACAGCATTGCGGGACGGTCGAATTCGGCTACCACCTCGCGGATGATCTCGATGGCCTCCGACTCCAGGTCGCGCAGGGCGGCGACGTCGGTGGCGAGTGGTGGTGCGGCTTCGATGGTCATGCGACCTCGCTCTCGGCGCGGACCAGACTGTGCAGCGCGTCGATGGCGTCGTCGAGCGGCACGCGGCTGGTGTCGATGGTCAGATCGGGATCGGTGGGCGGCTCGTAGGGGTCGTCGACGCCGGTCATCGCGCTCAGTCCGCCCGCCGCGGAGCGCGCGTACAGGCCCTTGACGTCCCGCTCCTGGCACACGGTCAGCGGGGTGGAGACGTAGACCTCGCGGTACGACGTCCCGCGGTCGCGATGGTGGGCGCGGACTGCGGCGCGTGCGTCGGCGTAGGGCGCTATCACCGGGACGACGACCGTCACGCCGTGCCGAGCGAGCAGCTCCGCGACGAATCCGACCCGCCGCACGTGGGTGTCCCGGTCCTCCCGGCTGAAGCCGAGCCCCGCGGACAGGTTGGTCCGCAGCTCGTCGCCGTCGAGGATCTCGACCGGCACGCCGTCGGCCGCGAGCTGCGCGGCGAACGCGCGGGCCACGGTGGTCTTGCCGGCGCCGGACAGCCCGGTCAGCCAGATCGTCTGCCCGCTCACAGGTGGATACCGCACTCGACCTTGTCGGTGCCCGACCAGCGACCGGACCGCGGGTCGGCACCCGGCGCCACGCGGGCCGTGCAGGTCTCGCACCCGATCGATGGGTACCCCTGCGACAGCAGCTGATTCATGATCACGCCGTGTTCGCGCACGTAGTCGTCGATGTCCTGGTCGCTCCACGCGGCCAGCGGCGCGATCTTGATCCGCTCACGGCGCTCGTCGAAGGAGACGACGGGCGTGTTCGCCCGCGACGCGCTCTCCACCCTGCGCAGTCCGGTGGCCCAGGCGTCGTAGCCGTCGAGGGCCTCGTCCAGCGGGTGGGTCTTGCGCAGCGCGCAGCACAGGTCGGGGTCGCGCTCGTAGAGGCGTGCGCCGTACGTGTCATCCTGTTCGGCCACCGTCTGCGCAGGCGTCAGCGACACCACGTTGACCGGGTAGTAGCGGGCGACCCGGTCGCGCACCTGCAGGGTCTCGGCGAAGTGGTAGCCGGTGTCGAGGAAGAGCGCGTCGACGCCGGGCAGGATGCTGCTCGCCAGGTGCAGCAGCACCGTGTCCTGCATCGACGCGGCGACGGCGAACCGATCGCCGAACGTCGTGCCGGCCCAGCCGATGACGTCGGACGCCGAGGCACCCTCCAACTCGCGTGCGGCATTCGCCGCCACCTCGCGCAGATCCGTGGCGACGGTCACGACGCCGCCTGCCCGCGCAGCCCGTGGAACTGGACGGTGAACACCCGCAGGCAGCTGCCGCAGCTCCACGCACCGCGGGGTTCGACCTCCGGACGCAGATCCTCTTCGGCGCAGTACGGACAGTGGAACGGCACGACCCGGTTGTTGGTGCTCATCGCAGCGACTCCTCGTCGGCACGCACGGCCCATTGCGCGAATCGTTCTCCGGGAGTGCGCTGTTCGTTGAAGCGGCGCGCGATTCGCTCGATGTAGTCGCCCAGCTCCGCCGACGTGACCTTGAGGGCCCGCAGCTTGCGGCCGAATCCTGCGTCGAGCCCGAGGCCGCCGCCGAGGTGCACCTGGAAACCCTCGACCTGCTTGCCGGCCGCGTCCGTGACGATCTGACCCTTGAGCCCGATGTCGGCGACCTGGATGCGGGCGCACGAGTTGGGACAGCCGTTGAGGTGGATCGCGAGCGGCTGCTCCAGGTGCAGGTCGTCCAGGCGCTGCTCGAGCTCGTCGACCAGTGTCTGTGCGCGGGCCTTGGTCTCGACGATCGCCAGCTTGCAGAACTCGATGCCCGTGCAGGCCATCACCGAACGGCGCCAGGGCGACGGCTTCGCGTGCAACCCGGCCGTCGCCATGCGATCGATCAGCGCGTCGGTCCGCGCGGGATCCACGTCCAGCACCACGAGCTTCTGATGGGTGGTGAGCCGCACCCGGTCCGAGCCGGACGCCTGCGCGGCGGCGGCGATCTCAGTGAGCACCGTGCCGGACACCCGTCCGGCGATCGGCGCGAACCCGACGTACGCGCGTCCGTCGCGCTGTTCGTGCACACCCACGTGGTCCAGCGGCTGCTCGGGCAGCGGCGCCGCCGGGCCGTCCGGCAGGGCACGCTGCAGGTACTCGGTCTCGAGCAGCTCGCGGAACTTCTCGGCGCCCCAGTCGGCGACCAGGAACTTCAGGCGGGCGCGGTGCCGCAGCCGGCGGTAGCCGTAGTCGCGGAAGATGCGGATGACCCCGTGCCACACCTCCGGGATCTCCTCCAGCCGGACGAAGGCACCGAGCCGGGTGGCCAGCTTGGGGTTGGTCGACAGGCCGCCACCGACGAGCAGGTCGAACCCCGGGCCGAGCTCCGGGTGCACGACGCCCACGAAGGACACGTCGTTGATCTCGGGCGCGGTGTCAGGCAGCCAGGAGATGGCGGTCTTGAACTTGCGCGGCAGGTTGGACAGCTCCGGGTCGCCGATGAAGCGCTCCCGGATCGCGTCGATGGCGGGAGTGGCGTCGATGACCTCGTCGGCGCTGACGCCTGCGACCGGGGAGCCGAGGATGACGCGCGGGGTGTCGCCGCAGGCCTCGGCCGTGGTCAGACCGGCACCCTCGAGCCGCTCCCAGATCGCCGGTACGTCCTCGATGCGGATCCAGTGCAGCTGGATGTTCTGCCGGTCGGTGAGGTCGGCGGTGTCCCGGCCGTACTGCGTGGACACCTCGCCGATGACCCGCAGCTGCTCGGCGGTGAGGGTGCCGCCGTCGATGCGGACGCGGAGCATGAAGTACTCGTCGTCCAGCTCCTCGGGGGCGATGGAGGCCGTGCGACCGCCCTCGATCCCCGGGCGGCGCTGGGTGTAGAGACCCCACCAGCGCATCCGGCCGCGCAGGTCGGACGGGTCGATCGAGGCGAATCCCTCGCGGGAGTAGATCTCCTCGATGCGGGCACGTACGTTGAGTCCGTCGTCCTCCTGCTTAAACACCTCGTTCGGGTTCAAGGGCTCGCGCTCTCCGAGGGCCCACTGGCCGTTGCTGCGCGTGACGGTCGACATGCCCATAACCTTTCCTTTTGGTTGATCCAAGGTCAAATGATGCCTGATGTGTCTCAGACGTCGAGACCGCGGTCTCACCTACGATCGGCAGCGTGACCCGTCCGCAGACCGTCCGCCCGGGTCGGCGCACCGTGCTCGGGGCTCTTGCTCTGGGCGCCGCGTCGAGCCTGACGGGCTGCGGGATCCGGCTCCAGAAGGGGTCACCCGCGGTTCCCGGGATCGCCCACCAGGCGCCGCCGCCCGACCAGGCCGCCCTGCTGCGTGCGCTGGCCTCGGTGCGCGGGCTGCAGGTCGCGGCCACCCGCGCCGATGGCCTGTGGGCGCCCAAGCTGGATGCGGCGTACGGCGCAGCGGCGAACCGCCTCACCGAGGTGATGGCATCCGACGGGATCAGAGTGCCGACCGCCTCCACCACTCCCCCGGCCGCTGCTCTCAGCGCCGCGCAGCTCGGTGCGGCGATCCGGGCGGGACTGTCACCCACCGCGTACGACGACGCCGTGCACGCCACCTCCGCGAACACGGCCATGCTCGCGGCGCTGCTGGCGTTCGACGCTGCAGGTGCGACGGTGCAGGGGGCCGCGCCGGCCTGGGGCGACGAGCAGGTGTCCGGGTCGACCGCCGCCGCGCTACTGCCGTCGGTCCGCACCGCCGTCTACGGCTTGGAGATCGTCGCGGCGAGGACGCCCTCGCGCGCCCGCGCGCTGCCCTCCGCCGCCGTCGTCACGATGGACGCCGCACGGTCCCGGCTCGAACCTGCCGCCGGGACGGAGGCCCCGCCCGCCCGACTGGTCTACCCACTTGCCGTACAGCCCACGACGGAAGACGCCCGCACCACGCTGGCGCGCGATCTGCTCAGCGACGTGGTCACGGCCTGCGCCGCCCAGGTCGGGACGGCGCGGGGCACCCGTGGGGACCTCCTTGCGCTCGCGCACCTGTGGAGCGACGCCACCGCCCTCGGCTGGCGGTGGGGTCTGCCGCCCGAACCGTTCCCCGGTCTGATCGGGTGAGCGGCCTGCCCGTCACGATCCCGCCGGCGTTCTTCGCGAAGGTCGACGGGCGACCGGCCGAGGGTGGTGGACCCGATGGCACCAGCTGGCTGGCCAGCCTGCCCCGGCTCGTCGAGGAGAGCGCGGACCTGTGGCAGCTCGAGCTGAACGACGACCCGTCGGCGACCCGGCACGGGGAGTGCGCTCTCGTCGTACCGTGCCGGCGCGACGGCGAGCCGGCAGTGCTGAAGGTCACCTGGCCACACCCGGAGGCGAAGTACGAGCACCTGGCCCTGCGCACCTGGGACGGCACGGGCGCCGTACGACTCCTCGCGGCAGACCCGGGCCGATGGGCGATGGTGCTCGAACGGCTGCACGGCGACACCAGCCTCGAGACCGTCCCGATACTGGACGCGTGCGAGGTGATCGGAGGGCTCTTCCGTCGTCTCGACGCCCCACCCATGGCACGGGTGACGAATCTGCCCGACGAGTGCAGGAGGTGGCGGGAGCTGTGCCGCGCAGGGTCGCCGCAGGTGCCGCGCCGGATGACCCAGCAGGCCGCATCGCTGCTGGGCGATCTCGCCGAGGGAAGCCGCGCCGATCTGGTCCACCAGGACCTGCATTTCGCCAACGTGCTCGCCGGCGATCGTGAGCCGTGGCTCGCCATCGACCCGAAGCCGATCAACGCACGGTGGGAGTTCGCGGTCGCCCCCGTCATCTGGAACCGCTGGGACGAGGCGCTGCGGGCGACCAGCGTGCGCGCCCACCTGCGCACCCGCCTCGGCGTGCTCTGCGAGAGCGCCGGTCTGGACGAGGACCTCGCACGACACTGGTCCTTCGTACGGCTCGTGCTGAACGCGCTCGGCGAGTGGCTGTCCGGTGCGCCGGACCAGAGCACGCTGTCGTGCTACCTCACGGCGGCGAAGGCCATGCAGGAGTGAGCCGGTCTGACAGGGGGCTGGGTTACTCTGGCGCCGCCATCGAGACCGACACGTAGGGACATCTGTGAGCACCTCGAACGCCCGAGAGACCGGCAAGGCCAAGCTGGCTCGCCTGCAGGCCGAGCAGAAGCGCGAGCGGCAACGCAAGATCATGGCGGCCATCACGGCCGCGGTGGTCGTGGTGGTGCTCGTGGTCGTCGCCGGCTTCTACCTCGTGTCGCGTCAGCAGCAGAAGGACAACGACGCGAAGGCCAAGGCCAACGCCCGCGACTCGGCGTTCATCAGCAAGGTGGAGAACGTCCCCGCCGCCACCTTCGACACCGTGGGCGCCGGCACCGCGTCGCAGGCGCCGAAGGCCACGAACGGATCGGCGGACACCGTCGACGGAAAACCGCGGATCCTCTACATCGGTGCCGAGTACTGCCCCTACTGCGGCATGGAGCGCTGGGCCCTCACCTCGGCGCTGTCCCGCTTCGGCACCTTCAAGGGCGTCGCGAGCGCGGTGTCGTCGCCCACCGACACCGTCGCCAACATTCCCACGATGACCTACCTGAACGCGTCGTACACCTCGCAGTACATCGCGTTCAAGAGCTACGAGACGGAGACCCGCGACGAGCAGCCGCTGCAGAAGGTCTCCGCGGCCGACGCAGCCCTGCAGAACAAGTACGACTCGCAGGGCAGCATCCCGTTCCTGCTCTACGGCGGTCTCTACACCAGCTCCGGCGCGACGTACGACG
This sequence comes from Allobranchiibius sp. GilTou73, assembly GCF_021391335.1. Classification (GTDB taxonomy): domain Bacteria; phylum Actinomycetota; class Actinomycetes; order Actinomycetales; family Dermatophilaceae; genus Allobranchiibius; species Allobranchiibius huperziae. The sequence goes on from NZ_CP090051.1 coordinate 3,069,922, forward strand.
GGACGGCGCTGCAGAACATGAGCAGCGCAGCCGTCACCCAGCAGATGCTGTCGCCCACCACGGCCATCAGCAAGGGCATCCTCGGCGCGAGCAACGTGATCTCCGCGCAGATCTGCGTGCTCACGAAGGGTGCTCCTGCGAACGTGTGCTCCTCCTCCGGCGTCAAGGCGGCCTCCGCCAAGCTCGCCAGCTGAGTCATGCGCGACCTTCCCCGTCGCCCTCGGTGGCTGCCACCGGTCAGCCTCGGCCTGAGCGTGCTCGGGCTCGCGGTGTCGATCTACCTCACGTATGAGCACTTCACCGGGTCCTCGACCCTCGCGTGCTCCGGATCGGGGCAGGTCGACTGCCTGAAGGTGACCACGAGCCAGTGGTCCAAGCTCTTCGGCATCCCCGTCGCCATGCTCGGGCTGCTCTTCTTCGTGGCGATGACGGCGCTGTGTCTGCCGCCCGTGTGGCGCCGTGCCCCGCGGTGGGTTGACCCGGCGCGCATCGCGGCGACCGGGGTCGGCCTGGTGATGGTGTTCTACCTCATCTGGGCGGAGTTCTTCCGGATCCACGCGATCTGCCTGTGGTGCACCGGGGTGCACGTGATCACCTTCGTGCTGTTCTTCGTGCTCGTCTTCGGGCTGCTGTTCACCGACCCGCCCGAGCTGGTGGCCGAGGACGACGACTCGGACGTCGTCGATCACGACTCCGCGACCAGCCGCCGGGCCGACTGAGGCTCAGCTGCCGGCGTTCCACTCCTGCACGATCGCCAGCACGTCCATCAGTTCCTGGGCGGTCGCGTCGGGTGTGGCGTCGACCTGCACGCGTTGCGCGGCGGGGATGATCGAGTGCGGGATCCAGACCGCGCGCATCCCCACCTGCTGCGGCCCGTGCACATCCTCGAACAGGCGGTCGCCGACGTAGACGCACCGCTCGGGAGGCACGCCGACCGCGGCAGCCGCAGCGCGGAACGCCTCGGGGTGCGGCTTGGTCCAGGCGATCTCGCTGGAGTAGACGTCCGCGTCGATGAGGTGCGCGACGCCGTCCCGCTCGAAGATGGCGCGGTGGTAGTCACTCGACCAGATCGTGTTGGACAGCACGCCGACACGGATGCCGCTGTCCCGCAATGCCGTCCACAGCGGTTCGACCTGCGGGTCGGTGAAGGTGTGCGGCTCCCAGAACTTCTCGTACGCAGCCCGCGCGGCAGCGTGCTCGACCCCGCCGAGTCCGGCGTCCGCAAGGATCTGGTCCATCGCGGCGCTGCTCTGGGACTCCCTCGCCCGGCCCCACGCCTCCCCCTCGGCGCGCTGCAACTCCGACGCCAGCGCGCGGGCCCGGTCCTCCTCCTGGTGCACGGCGCGCGCGAAGACCTGCCACTGCGCTTCCAGGTCGACCTCGTGCCACGGGGTGAGGGTGCCGCCCCAGTCGAAGATGACCGCGTCGACGCGGCTCACGCCGTGGGCCGCACCTCGGCGAGCACCTCGGCGACCGCGTCGCCCACGGCCACCTCCCGGCGTTCGCCGCTACGGCGGTCCTTCAGCTCCACGACGCCGTCGGCCAGGCCCCGGCCGAGCACCAGGATGGTCGGTACGCCGATGAGCTCGGAATCCTTGAACTTCACACCGGGCGACACCTTGCGCCGGTCGTCGTAGAGGACCTCCAGGCCCTGCGCCTCCAGCCCGTGGACGATCTCGTCGGCCTGCAGGAAGACGGACTCGTCCTTACCGGTCGCCACGACGTGCACGTCGGCCGGCGCGACCTCGCGGGGCCAGATCAGACCGATGTCGTCGACGTTGTCCTCGGCGATCACGCCGACGGCGCGCGTGACGCCGACGCCGTACGAGCCCATCGTCACCGTGACGAGCTTGCCGTTCTCGTCGAGGACCTTCAGGCCGAGCGCCTCGGCGTACTTGGTGCCGAGCTGGAAGATGTGGCCCATCTCGATGCCGCGGGCGAGCGACAGGGTGCCGTGGCCGGACGGGCTGAGGTCGCCCTCGCGGATGTTCGCGGCCTGGATGATGCCGTCGGCCTCGAAGTCGCGCCCGTGGACCAGGTCGATGACGTGCCGACCGTGCTCGTCGGCGCCGGTCACCCACGCCGACCCGCGCGCGACGGACGGGTCGAGCAGGTAGCGGATGCCGCTGGCGTTGTCCGCGCCGAGCACGCCCGGACCGATGTAGCCCTTGGCCAGGCTCGGGTTGGCGGCGAAGTCCTTCTCCTCGAACGGGACGACCTCGGCGGGCTGGACCTTGACCTCGAGTCGCTTGGGGTCGACATCGCGGTCGCCGGGCAGACCGATCGCGAGCGGCTCGCGCACGCCGTCGGGGTGCTCGAGCATCACGATGACGTTCTTGAGGGTGTCGGCCGCCGTCCATGCCCGGCCGTCGTCTCGGGGGTGCTTCGCGTTGAGCGCGGTCACGAGGGTCTCGATGGTGGGCGTGTCGGGGGTGTCCTCGACGTGCGCCGGGCCGGCGGTCACCTCGACCTCGGCGGCCTGGGGCACGACGACGGCCTCGACGTTGGCGGCGTACCCGGATTCGTCGCGCACGAAGGTGTCCTCGCCGTGCGGACTGACCGCGAGGAACTCCTCGGACGCCGAACCTCCCATCGCGCCGGAGTCGGCCTGCACGATGACGTACTCGAAGCCGAGGCGCTGGAAGATCCTGATGTAGGCCTCGCGGTGCGAGTCGTAGGACTTCTGCAGTCCCGCCTGGTCGATGTCGAAGGAGTAGGAGTCCTTCATGATGAACTCGCGGCCGCGCAGGATGCCGGCGCGCGGGCGCGCCTCGTCACGGTACTTGTTCTGGATCTGGAACAGGCTGAGCGGCAGGTCCTTGTAGGAGGAGTAGGCGTCCCGGACGGCGAGCGCGAACATCTCCTCGTGGGTGGGGCCGAGCAGCAGGTCGGCGTCCTTGCGGTCCTGCAGCCGGAACAGGTTGGGTCCGTACTCGTTCCACCGCCCGGTGAGGTCGTACGGCTCGCGCGGCAGCAGGGCCGGGAAACGCACCTCCTGCGACCCGATCTGCTCCATCTCCTCGCGGATGATCCCCTCGACCTTGGCCAGCACCTTCATGCCGAGCGGCAGCCAGGTGTAGATGCCGGGGGCGACACGGCGTACGTACCCGGCGCGCACGAGCAGCTTGTGCCCCGGCAGCTCCGCGTCGGCCGGGTCCTCGCGCAGGGTTCGCAGGAACAGGGTCGACATGCGCAGGGCCACGGGTGGGCACTCCTTGATCGGTGCGGTGAACGGGTCGCCACGAGGATATCCGCCCGGCGAGGCGTCCCTCTCCCGAGTTTCCGCCCACCCCCTCCCCGTCGAGCGGAAGGGTCAGGGGTGCGGGAGGGCGCGGCGCACGATGGCCGCGGTGTCCGTAGGACCCACGCTCGGCGGCAGCGCCCCGAATACCCCGCGGTCGCCGACCTCGACCCGGGACGCGAGGAACGCGTCGGCGACGTACGACGTGCTGTGCCGCGCCAGCAACGAGCCCTGCAGCACGACCGCCATCCGTGCGGCGATCCGCCGCGCCCGTCCCTCTCCCGTCACGGGATCCGCTGCTGCAGCGCGCAGTTCGTCGACCACCGATTCCGCAGCGGCATCCAGAGCTGCCGCTCCAGCGAGTGCCACCTCGTCACGCCACGCCTGCACCGCATCGGGCGAACGGGTCGCCGCACGGAGCACGTCCAGCGCGTTGACGTTTCCGCTGCCCTCCCAGATCGAGTTGAGCGGCGACTCGCGCACCAGCAGCGGCATGCCCGACTCCTCGACGTACCCGTTGCCACCCATGCACTCCATCGCCTCGACGCACACCGGCGGCGTGCGCTTGCAGACCCAGAACTTCGCGAGCGGCAGAGCGATCCGCCGTAGCGCGATCTCGTGCGGATCCGTGCGCCTGTCGACCGAGTGCGCGAGGCGCAACGCCAGCATGGTCGCCCCCTCCGATTCCAGCGCCAGATCGGCGATCACACCTGACATCGCGGGCTTCTCGATGAGCACCGAACCGAACGCCGACCGGTGCGCCGCGTGCCAGCTCGCCTCCGCGACCGCTCGCCGCATCAAGGCCGCCGACCCGAGGACGCAGTCCAGCCGGGTGGCGGCCACCATCTCGATGATGGTGCGCACCCCGCGGCCCTCCTCTCCCAGCCGTACGGCGTGCGCGTCCTCGAACTCCAGCTCGGCCGACGCGTTCGACCGGTTACCGAGCTTGTCCTTGAGCCGGACGATGCGCACCGCGTTGCGCGAGCCGTCGGGGCGCACCCGCGGCACGACGAAGCAGCTGAGCCCGCCGGGTGCCTGCGCGAGCACGAAGAACAGGTCGTTCATCGGCGCGGAGGTGAACCACTTGTGCCCGCGCAGCGTGTAGTCACCTGACGAACGAGCCGTGGCCACAGTGCTGTTCGTGCGGACGTCGGATCCGCCCTGCTTCTCGGTCATGCCCATGCCGGCGAGCAGTCCCGCCTTGCCGGTGGGCTCGCGCAGTCCTGGGTCGTACGTCGCAGAGGCCAGCAGCGCGGTCCACCGGGCGGCCTGGGCGGGGTCGGCCGCGAGCGCGGGCACGGCGGCGTAGGTCATCGTCATGGGGCAGGCGTGGCCGGGCTCGATCCCGGTCCACGCGACGAAACCGGCAGCGCGCCTCAGGTGGGCGTCCGGCTCGTCCGAGGTCCACGCGGCTCCGGCGAGCCCCAGACCGACACCCGTGCGCAGCATCCAGTGCCAGCTGGGGTGGAACTCCACCTCGTCGATGCGGAGGCCAAACCGGTCCGCCGTACGCAGCACGGGCGGGTGGGCATTGGCGAGCCGACCGTGTTCGCGCGCTTCCGCCGAGCCGGCGGCGGTGCCGAGCTCCCGCAACGACGCGAGGATCTCAGCGCCCCCCACCCTCGGGCGCCTGGGCCCGGATTGCATCCAGCAGCGCGGCGTCCGAGGCGATCGCGTCGTAGCCCTCCAGGGGTGGCGGTTGATTGTCGGGGCTGCGCTCGAACGGGTCCGCATGGCTCATCTGGCGGAGATTAGCCGGGAGCGGAGGTAGCGTCGTCGCCATGGCGTCGACCCTGAGCTTCGAGACCTACCTCGACGGCATCCACGAGGCGACCGCCCGTCTGCGCGAAGAGGCCTGGCAGGCCGGGTCGCTCGCGACCGTCCCCACCTGTCCCCAGTGGAACGTGGGCCACCTCGTGGCCCATCAGGGCATGGTGCACCGGTGGGCCGCGGGCGTGCTGGCAGGTGGCCCCGAGACCGACACCGAGGAGGTGGAACGGGAGGGTCTGGAGACCATCGATCCCGGCGTCTGGCTGCAGGACGGGTGCGATGAGCTCGTCGGCTGCCTGCGGGCCGTACCCGCCGACGCGGACGTCGCGTTCTTCATGGAGAGCCCGATGGGCGGCCGCGACAGCTGGGCGCGACGACAGTGTCACGAGACCACCATCCACTCGATCGACGCCCTCGCCGCGCGGCTCGGCCAGCGGGCGGATGCCGACGAGGTGGACCTGTCACCGGGCTTTGCGGCGGACGGCGTGGATGAGCTGTTGTGTTCCTTCATGCCTCGGCGCAGGTTCGATCTGCGCTCCAGTAGCCCCGTGACCGTCACGGTGCACAGCACGGACACCGGCGACTCGTGGCTTCTCTCCTTCGGAGACGAGCTGCCGGTGGCGCAGCGCGACCGGACCGCGGATCATCCCGACGCCGCGATCGAGGGCACGGCCGTGGAGCTCTATCTGGCGCTGTGGAACCGTGGCGCGCAGATCCGCTGGGAGGGGCGCGATGTGCTCTCCCTCTGGCGCGACCGGATGAAGGTGACGTGGGACTGAGCGCGACCCCGCCGCCCGCGGCGCTGGTGCTGCGCGGCCGCACCTACGACGCCGCGAACCCCGCCGTGATGGCGATCGTCAACCGCACGCCGGACTCGTTCTGGGAGGGCAACCGCCACCACGACCTGTCCGCGGCCATCGATGCGCTGCACCTGGCGGTCGCCGACGGTGCCGACATCATCGATGTCGGCGGAGTGCGGGCCGGCCAGGAGGGCCCGGCGGTCGACGCCGCACTCGAACGCCGCAGGGTGCTGCCGTTCCTCGAGGCTGCGCGCACGGCGTACCCGCACCTCGTGCTGAGCCTGGACACCTGGCGCAGCGAGGTGGCACAGGCGGCCGAGGGTGTGGTCGACCTGATCAACGACACGTGGGCCGGCCACGACCAGCGGCTGGTGCAGGTGGCCGCGCGGATGGGCGCCGGCATCGTGTGCTCGCACACCGGTGGACTGCCGCCGCGCACCGATCCGATCGCGGTGCGCTACGCCCGGACCGACGGCGGCGACGTCAGCGATGCCGATGAGGAGGAGGCCCTGCTGCGCGACGTGCGCTCTCAGCTCACCGGGGCCGTTCGCGTCGCCATGGACGCGGGCATCCCCCGTGAGCGGATCCTCATCGACCCGACCCTCGACTTCGGCAAGACGACACGGCACTCCCTGAGCCTGCTGCGGCGTACGTCGGACGTCGTTGCCCTGGGTTTCCCTGTGCTGCAGGCGATCTCACGTAAGGACTTCCTGGGCGAGACCCTCGACCTGCCGACCGATCAGCGGTTGGAGGCCGGGCTCGCTGCCACCGCCGTGGCGGCCTGGCAGGGCGCCACCGTCTTCCGCACCCACGACGTACTGGCGACCCGACGCGTCCTCGACATGGTGGCGGTGATCCGCGGTGACCGGGAGCCGCAGCGCGCGGTACGCGGCGAACCGGACCGATCAGCCGAACCGGGCGCAGCCGAAGGGTGAACGACGCGCCGGTCGTGCGTTACCGAGTCCTCCGTGCCTTCCATGCCCAACGGACCAGCGGCCACTGCAGCGGCAGACGCACGAGCAGCACCCCGAGCGTCACGCCTCGCGCCGTGGTGGCGCCGTTGCGGACCAGGTCCTCACCGGCGTCCACGACCATCTGCACGTTGGCCGGGAAGACCGCGACGAGCAGCGCCGCTGACGCGATCGCGGCGTAGTGGCGGGTGCGCGGCACCATCAGCCCCGCAGCGCACAGGATCTCGGCGGCGCCGGACAGGTAGACCAGCTCGCGGTGGTAGGGCAGGAAATGCGGGACGGTGTCCTCGAAGACCTGCGGGCGGAACGTGTGGATCACGCTGGACCCCGCGAAAAGGGCAGCGACGACCTTGGTCCCGTTGGTGAGCGGTGGCATGCGGCCCACCCTCGCAGACGCGGCGCCGCGTGCCGTCAGAGGATGACGGTGGCGAAGGTCTCGATCTCCTCGAAACCGGTGGCCTGGTAGGTGCGCAGCGCCGGCTCGTTGTAGGAGTTGACGTAGAGGGTGACGTCGGGGGCGAGGTGGTCCTGGACGTGCTGCACGACGGCGTTCATGGCCGGCTCGGCGATGCCGTGCCCGCGGGCCTGCGGCGCGACCCACACCCCCTGGATCTGCGCGACGCCGAAGGCCAGCGACCCGACGTCGGCCTTGAAGATGATGCGACCGCCCTCGCTGATCACGTAGGTATGACCGGCGCGGATCAGTCCGCGCACCATCCGCCGGTAGTCCTGGTCCGATCCCACGTACGGCGGGTAGCCGATCTCGGCGGTGAACATGTGCGCCGAGGCGGGCATCACCAGGTCCAGCTCGTCCTCCCGCGCGAGCCGCACCCTCGGGTCCATCGGCCGTCCGACCGCGCGCGGCGACGTCGTCACCGCCATCATCGGCTGCTCCGGTCTGATGGATCGCGCGGTGCCCCACATCGGCTCGAGCCGCTCCCACAGGCCGAGCACCTGCTCCGCCTCGCCGAAGATCGAGGAGCACCGGCGCCGGTAGCGGCGCAGCTTCGCGGCGAAGACGTCCAGTGCGGCGTCGTTGCACGAGATGGGCACGACGTTGGCCGAGACCCAGCACATCGCAGTCAGCTCCGCGCCTCCCAGGCCGAGCAGCGAGCTGGCGAACGCCGGACCGCCCTCCACCAGGCGCGCACCCACGAAGACGTTGCCCATCGCGTCCTGACGACACAGCGCGAGCGCGGCGTCGTAATCGCTCGACCCGAGGGTCCGCGCGGGACTGGAGGTACGCAACACGGTGTCAGCCTGCCTCGGATCGGATGGAGAGATGGTGCAAACGACCAGTATCCCTGCGGTTGATAGCGTCGCCGCCATGCCCGACGAGACTCCGACCGTGCCCGGCACGCCCGTCCTCGTGAATTTCCGCAAGTGGGACGGGCGCGAGCACTGGCAGGAGCCGACGACCTACCTCGGCACAGACGAGCACGGAGTGTGGCTCGGCATGCGACGCGGTACGACGTTCCACCGCCCCGGGTACGAGGTGGTCTCCCAGGCCGACTCGGTGAAGCTGGCGTCGCACGGCGGCTGGTTCGCGACGTTCAACGGACCCGGCCACCAGATCCAAACCTACGTCGACATCACCACCATCGGCGACTGGTCCCGGTCCGCCGACGGTTTCGTCTTCACCCTCGTCGACCTCGACCTCGACATCGTGCGGGAGCACGACGGCCGGGTCTTCATCGACGACGAGGACGAGTTCGCCGACCATCAGAAGCTGTTCGGGTACCCGGACGACGTGATTCAGGCGGCCGAACGCGACTGCGCCTACGTATTCGAGGCCGTCGGTGCCCGCGCGGAACCCTTCGCGGGGCGCCCCGACGACTGGATGGCTCAGCTGCTCGCCGACGTCTGATCCCGCGCCCAGGGGTTCAGCTGACGGTGACGCTCGGGGCGCCGCCCTCGCCGTCGACCGGCTCGCCCATCTCCTCGGCGATGCGCATGGCCTCGTCGATCAGGGTCTCGACGATCTGGCTCTCCGGGACCGTCCGCACGACCTCGCCCTTGACGAAGATCTGGCCCTTGCCGTTGCCGGACGCGACACCCAGATCGGCCTCGCGGGCCTCCCCGGGCCATTGACGACGCAGCCCATGACAGCCACCCGCAGCGGCACCGTCAGGCCCTCGAGACCCGCAGTGACCTCGTCCGCGAGCTTGTAGACGTCGACCTGAGCGCGACCGCAGGACGGGCAGGACACGATCTCCAGCTTGCGCGGCTTGAGGTTGAGCGACTGCAGGATCTGGTTGCCGACCTTGACCTCCTCGACCGGCGGCGCCGACAGGGAGACCCGGATCGTGTCGCCGATGCCCTTGGACAGCAGGGCGCCGAAGGCGGTCGCGGACTTGATGGTGCCCTGGAACGCCGGTCCGGCCTCGGTCACGCCGAGGTGCAGCGGCCAGTCGCCGCGCTCGGAGAGCATCTCGTACGCGGCCACCATGATCACCGGGTCGTTGTGCTTGACCGAGATCTTGAAGTCGTGGAAGCCGTGCTCCTCGAAGAGCGAGGCCTCCCAGACGGCCGACTCGACCAGCGCCTCGGGCGTGGCCTTGCCGTACTTGTCCATGATCCGCTTGTCGAGCGACCCGGCGTTCACGCCGATCCGGATCGAGACGCCGGCGTCCTTGGCGGCCTGGGCGATCTGCTTGACCTGGTCGTCGAACTTGCGGATGTTGCCCGGGTTGACCCGGACCGCCGCGCAGCCTGCGTCGATCGCCGCGAAGACGTACTTGGGCTGGAAGTGGATGTCCGCGATGACCGGGATCTGGCTCTTGCGGGCGATCGCGGGCAGCGCGTCGGCGTCGTCCTGGCTGGGGCAGGCGACGCGCACGATGTCGCACCCGGACGCGGTCAGCTCGGCGATCTGCTGCAGCGTGGCGTTGATGTCGGTGGTCGGGGTCGTACACATGGACTGCACGGAGATCGGCGCGTCACCGCCGACGAACACCTTGCCCACCTTGATCTTGCGGGTGGGGCGGCGCGGTGCCAGGACGGGTGCGGGGGCGGACGGCATACCGAGCGAGACGGTCATCTGTTGGCCAGCATTCCTTCGAAAGGAGGTCAGTTGAGTTTGACGGGGTTGACGATGTCGGCATAGAAGAGCAGCCCGAACATCACGAGCAGCACCATCGAGACGCCGTACGCGACCGGCAGCGCCTTGGCGACGTCGACGTAGATCGGACCCTTGAGACCGCGGGCCCGCGCGATCGGGCGTTTGACGGCCTCCCACAGCGCACCGGCGATGTGACCGCCGTCGAGCGGAAGCAGCGGAACGAGGTTGAAGACGAAGAGGGCCAGGTTGAGGGATGCCAGGAGTCCGAGCAGCAGCTCCACCTTGTCCACGGTCGAGACCTGGTGGCTCTCGGTGACGTCACCGGCGACGCGGCCCACGCCCACCACGGACATCGGGCCGTTCGGGTCGCGCTGGCCGCTGCCGAACGCCGCATTGAAGACCCCGACCATCTTCTGCGGAATCTTCACGAAGACCGATGCGGTCTGCCGCACTCCGTCGCCGACGATGGAGGGTGCGTCGGTGAGCGGCTGACGACGTACGACGCTCGTGCCGCCGATGCCTGCGCCGATCAGGCCGCCGCGGATGGTCTCGGTGCGCCCGGACCAGTTGAGGACCGGGTTGCCCTGAGCGTCGGTCTTGGGCAGGGTCCGCAGCGCGGGCGTGATGTGCAGGGTGCGGCGGACGCCGTCGCGCAGAACGACGATCGGGATCTGCTGCTGCGGGTGAGCCCGGATGACCTTGGTCGCGCCCGTCGTGGTGCTGACCTTGACGCCGTCGACGGACTCGATGCGGTCACCGGTCCGCAGGCCGGCCGCGGCCGCGGGCGACGGGGTGGGGCAGGTCTTCGGGGCGCTGCCGGAGCTGGTGGCCAGGCACGGCATCACCGAGCCGACGTCGGCCGTGACCTGGGTGGGCAGGCCGATGCCGCAGGCGATGATGATCAGCAGCACCGCGGCGATGACCAGGTTCATGAACGGGCCACCGAACATGATGATGACCTTGCGGTGGGTCGGCAGCTTGTAGAAGACCCGATGGGCCTCGTGCGGCTCGATCTCCTCGAACGCCGCGTCGCGGGCCTGGTCGACCAGCTGGCTCCAGCGGCCGGTCGAGGACGCGCGTACCCGGTTGGGGTCCTCGCCCGGTGCGGGCGGGAACATGCCGACCATCCGGATGTAGCCGCCGAGGGGGATCGCCTTCACGCCGTACTCGGTCTCGCCGCGGCGACGCGAGAACACGGTCGGCCCGAAACCGATCATGTACTGGGTGACCTTCACGCCGAACTTCTTGGCGGGCACCATGTGGCCGAGTTCGTGCAGCGCGATCGAGATGGCGACGCCGATCACCATCAGCACAACACCGAGCAGGAACATCACCCGACTAGGTTCTCATGCGCGGCGAAACCCGCCTCGCTCACTGCGCCGCGAGAAGTTCCTGTGCGCGGGCGCGCGCCCACTCCTCGGCCTGCAGCACCTGCTCGACGGTCAACTCCCCCGACTGCGCCTGATGGTCGCCGACCACCTTCGCCACCGTGTCGACGATGGCCGTGAAGCGCAGTCGACCGTCGTGGAAGGCGTCGACGCACTCCTCGTTGGCGGCGTTGTAGACGGCGGGGTACGTCGCTCCGGCCGAACCGACCTGCCGCGCGAGCCCGACGGAGGGGAACGCCTCGTCGTCCAGCGGTTCGAAGTCCCAGCTGGAAGCCGTGGTCCAGTCGATGCGGGGCCCGGCGTCCGGCACGTGACGCGGCCACCCGAGGCCCAGCGCGATCGGCACCAGCATGCTCGGCGGCCCGCATTGGGCGATGGTGGAGCCGTCGACGAACTCGACCATGGAGTGGATCATCTGCTGCGGGTGCACGACCACGTCGATCCGCTCCAGCGGGATGTCGAAGAGCAGGTGGGCCTCGATGACCTCCAGGCCCTTGTTGACCAGGGTCGCGGAGTTGGTGGTGATCACCCGGCCCATCGAGAAGTTGGGGTGCGCGAGCGCCTGCTGCGGGGTGACGTCGTGCAACTCCTCTCGCGGCCGGCCACGGAACGGTCCGCCGCTCGCCGTGACCAGCAGCCGGCGTACCTCGTCGTGGTCGCCGGCTTTGAGGCACTGCGCGATGGCGCTGTGCTCGCTGTCGACCGGCACGATCTGCCCTGGGGCGGCGAGGGCCTTCACGATCGGTCCGCCGACGATGAGCGACTCCTTGTTTGCCAGAGCCAGCGTCGAACCCGCGCGCAGCGCCGCCAGCGTCGGGCGCAGTCCGATCGATCCGGTGATGCCGTTGAGGACGACGTCGGCTCCGCACTGCGCCGCCTGCGTCGCCGCATCCGGCCCGACCACGATCCGTGGTGCGTACGACGGTCGGCCGGCCGAGCTCGCCACGTCGTCGATCATCCGGCGGAGATCGGCTTCGGCACCGACCGCTACGGCGACCAGTTCGGCGTCCAACTCGACCACCTGGCGGGCTACCAGCCCCAGATCCCGGCCGCCCGCCGCGATCGCGACGACATCGAACGCCTCGGGGTGCTGACGCACGATCTGGACGGCCTGGGTGCCGATCGACCCGGTCGAACCGAGCAGGGCGATGGTGCGGGGACGGGCGTCGGTGGTCACCGCGCCATTGTGCCCGGGAACCTCTGGTGGGGTGGCGTCGCTCAGCTCGCCTGCTCGATGCCGAGGTGCGCGGCTATCATCCGGCACAGCCCGCGGGCGTCTGGCGCTGTGAGATCGGCGGCTGGGCTCACCACGTAGGTGCCGGAGTCGCCCCAGATGACGCACACCGTGGTGGCCGCTTGTCCCGGTGCGCGCACGGTCACGTCGGCCGTCGCCAGAGCGCGGCCCCAGGGCGCCGGTTCGGACGTCGACCAGGGGCTGACGACGACCCTCCCACGCAGGGAGACTCCGTCGGGCTCGGACGGCAGCTCCGGTGTCAGCGCGGCGAGCACCAGCTGCACGGAGCGATCCGCCGGGAGCACGTCGAAGTCGTGCAACCCGTCGTTCGAGATGTCCTCGCACACCGTGGTGCCGCCTGCGTCGTACACGTGGCGCAGCGACCGCGCACCCTCCGCGCATACCTCGATCCGGTACGAACGCTCGGGATTCGCACGCACCTGAAGGAGGTGCACCAGCTCCTCCGGCATCAGCAGACCTTCACCTGCCTCGAGCGCGACACCGTGCGCGCACAGGGCTCGGTAGGCGACGTCCACCGCGACCGACCGCTGCGCCGCGCCCAACCGGTCCAGGTACGGCGTGTCGACATCGTCCGCGGCGCCGAACAGCTGCAGCTCCTCGTCGGTGAGCCGGAACAGCGGGGCCGTCACGGGAGCATCACCGGCCGGTGGACCGCCAGGAGCCGTCGAACCGGTCCGGTGCGCATGTGGCCGGGACCCCAGAGATCGGCGCGCGGCTCGGCGCCGATGGGCCGCACCGGTCCGGTGCGCATACGCCCTGCATCGACGACACCCAGTTCGGGCATCCGCACCGGGCCCGTGCGCATGCGGCCCCCGGGAACCGGGGCGGCGCGCTGCAGGTCCACGCTGTCCAGCGAGAGTGCGAATCGCGCCTGATGGCAGCGGATCGAGGACCACACCTCCGCGATCCGCACGTCGAGATGGGACGCGGCCGGGACGCTCGCGCTGGCGCGTTGCGCTTCGAGTCGGCCGAGGTCGACCAGATCCCGGTCCAGGTGCAGAGCGACCGCGGTCGCCTCTCCAGCGACCTGCCCCAACAGGGCTGCGGTGGCCCGCAGAACCCGGGCGTAGTCGCCGATCGCACCCGCGTGCACCAAGGCGGCGCCCCCCGTCCAGCGTCCTTCGAGACGGCAGACACAGGCGGCCGCGATCGACGCATCGTGCTTCAGGTGGTCCGCCGCGCGCATGATCTGACGCGCCGCGACCCGAATCGCGACGGGGTCGGGTCGGCCGTTCATGACCCCGGCCGCATACCGGCCTCCACCTGGGCCTCCTGACCGGCGTAGACCGCCGCGGCACGCCGTAGTGCGCGGGTCAGACCCGCGCGCTGCTCCTCCAGCCCGGTGAACGCAGCTGTCGACCGCTGACCGAATCTCGCGGCAGCAGAGAGCGACTCGGCTCCCGACACCGCCTCAGCCAGAGCCAGCACAGTCCGCGCGGCGCCGTACTCCGCTGGGTGCGAGATCGCGCCCAGCGCCCCCGCCTCATGCTCCAGAGCGTCCGGCGACACCTGCCATCGACCTCGTCGATCCACCGCCGTCTCCCTCCACCGCGTGCGACTGATTGCACGTTAGGAGCAGACCGCCGGAGCCCGCAGAAGTTGTCCACAGGGCCAGGGCCAGCCACCCGGCACGCGGCAGCACCAGTTCGGTGCCCGGACGCGCAAGCGCGGCCGGCTGGTCGAATCATCATCATCCGCAGGCATATTCGTCATGTTTTCCATTGCGCCATCTATCGAACAGGAGTATGATTCAGGGTAGATGACCCGGGGTGCTCTCACCAGCGCAGGAGGGGCCATGGCGCAGTCCATCGGCGAGACACCTCAGCCCGCTGCGCCTGCCATTCCAGGGACGGGCGCGAGGTTGGTGGCCCTGCTCGTCGAGTTCACGACCGCGTTGGAGGAGTGGCCTGGCGCCCTGTGGCAGTTGGACGAAGCGGCGCTGGGTGAGGTCGTCGGGGGCATGCTGCGGATTACCTCCCGTGCGGAGAACGTCGCGGCGCTGGCGACCGCCGATGCGCTGAGCCGCGGGACCGTGGCGAACTCCACGGCGACGGGGGCACCGGCGTGGGTGGCCCGGCAGGCGGCGGGTGTGGAGCCGGCGGTGGCCCGCCGGGTCGGGAGGGTGGGGGTGGACTGCGCCGATCCCCGTAACCAGGTCGTGGTTGACGCGCTGGCCGATGGGTCGGCGAGTGTCCCGGTCGCAGACGTGGCCTTGCGGGAGGGGCCGCAGATCCTGCCGCGGCTCCCGATCGCGGACCGGGATGACCTGTTGGGCCGCTACCTGAGCCTGTCGGCTCACGGGGCACGTGCATTGCGGGAGCTCAGCACCCGGATCCTGGGTGAGTACGCCCCCGAACGCCTGGTCTGCGACGAGGAGCGTCAGCAGGAGTGCGAGTCGGTGTTCTGGGCCGGCTTGCCCAGTGGCCTGACCCGGTTCGTCGCCGAACTGTCCGGCGGGCACGCCGCGGTGGTGAAGCACGCCCTGCGCGCCCTGTCCGCACCCGCGCCAGTGGAAAGCGAGGAACAGGACACCCGGACCCCGGCCAAACGGCGCGCGGACGCCCTGGTGCGACTGATCGACACCGCCGCAGGCGTCCTCGACGGCACCAGCCCGCGGCCGGTCGGAGAATTCGGCGGGACCGCCAAGATCCTGGTCACCCTGGACTACAACACCCTCTACGAGGGCCTTCGCAACGCAGGCCGGCTCGACGATCTCAGCGAAAACGGTTCGCAGATCGATGCCGACGTACCTGCCGGGCATCGGGCGCACCACCGACGGTGAGCATCTCGACGCCGGGACTCCACGACGGATGGCGTGCGACGCCGACCTCATCCCCGCAGTCCTCGGCACCGACTCCGAACCATTGGATGTCGGGCACGCGAAACGCCTCTTCACCGGAGGACTGCGCACCGCGATCATCCACCGCGACCAGCACTGCACCTTCCCCGGCTGCGAAAGACCACCCGACTGGTGCGATGCGAACCTCACCCCACGAAGTTCTCCGCTGCGCTCCGATACTTCGCGGGGACCCCGAGACCACCACATCACCCCGTGGTGGGCCGGCGGACAGACAACACTCACCAACGCCGCACTGCTCTGCGCCCGGCACCACACCATCGTGCACCGCGACCTGCTCACCGCCACCGTCACCACCACCGGAGTCACCTGGGACCTCACCCCAGGACTCATGCCCACCCGACCCGGCCAGAACCCGGCAGCATGACGCTGACGCTGTTTACGTTCGTTGACGGCGTTGCAACACCGTCAACGAACGCGGACACCGTCAGCGTGCGACGTGGGGCTGGCGGTGCGGACGAACGCTAGAGAGCCAGACCGACGTACTTGGTCTCGAGGTACTCCTCGATGCCCTCGAAACCGCCTTCGCGGCCGTAGCCGCTTGCCTTGACGCCGCCGAACGGCGCGGCCGGGTTGGAGATGATGCCCTGGTTGACCCCCACCATGCCGTACTCGAGGCCCTCGCTCACCCGGATCGTGCGAGAGAGGTCGCGGGTGTAGAAGTACGACGCGAGGCCGTACTCGGTGGAGTTGGCGCGGTCGATCGCGTCCTGCTCGTCGGTGAAGGTCTGGATGGCCGCGACCGGTCCGAAGATCTCCTCCCGGACCAGGTCGGCGTCAGCCGGTACGCCGGTCAGCACGGTCGGCGGGTAGAAGAACCCCTCGCCGTCGCCGGGCTCCCCGCCGCAGACGACCTTGGAGCCGCGCTCCGCCGCGTCACGCACCAGGGCGGCGACCTTGTCGACCGCCTTGGCGTTGATCAACGGTCCGACCGTGACCCCGTCGTCCAGACCGTTACCGACGACCATCGCGCCCATCCGCTGGGCGAGCTTGTCGCCGAACTCCTGCGCCACGTCAACGTGCACGAGGAACCGGTTGGCCGCCGTGCATGCCTCGCCGATGTTGCGCATCTTGGCGAGCATCGCCCCGTCCACGGCCGCGTCGACGTCGGCGTCCTGGAACACGATGAACGGCGCGTTGCCGCCCAGCTCCATCGACAGCCGCAGCAGCTGGTCGGCGGACTGCTCGACCAGCTTGCGGCCCACCGCGGTGGAGCCGGTGAAGGTCAGCTTGCGGGTGCGCGGGTCGCGGATGAGCGGCTCCATGACGCCGCCGGAGTCGCTGGTGGTGACGACGTTCAGCACGCCGGCAGGCAGCCCGACCTCCTCCAGCAGTTGCGCGAGCGCCAGCATCGTCAGCGGCGTCTCGGCGGCGGGCTTGACCACCATCGTGCAGCCGGCCGCGATGGCCGGCCCGATCTTGCGGGTGCCCATCGCCAGCGGGAAGTTCCACGGCGTGATCATCAACGTGGGACCGACCGGAGCCTTCATCGTCACCAGCCGCGTCACGCCGTTCGGTGCCGTCGACCAGCGACCGGAGATGCGCACCGCCTCCTCGGAGAACCAGCGGAAGAACTCCGCGCCGTAGGTCACCTCGCCCTTGGACTCGGCCAGGGGCTTGCCCATCTCCAGCGTCATCAGCTCGGCGAAGTGATCGGCACGCTGGGTGATGAGCTCGAACGCCGACCGCAGGATCTCTCCACGGTCGCGCGGCGGCGTACGCGCCCAATCCGCCTGTGCCGCGGCGGCGGCCGCGAGCGCCGCGACACCGTCGGCCGGGGACGCGTCCGCGACGGTCGCGAGTGCTTTCCCGCTGGCCGGGTTGTCGACCGTGAGGGTCTTGCCGCCCTCGGCGTCACGCCACTTCCCACCGATGAACAACTGCGTTGTGACCTGCTCGACCGCTCCGGTCATGTCATCTCCTCGTCGAACGCCGTGATGAATCGCTCAGCTGTTGATGTTGGCCATCACGTGCTTGATGCGCGTGTAGTCCTCGAACCCGTAGCGGCTGAGGTCCTTGCCGTAGCCGCTGTGCTTGAAACCACCGTGCGGCATCTCGGCGACGAGCGGGATGTGCGTGTTGATCCAGACGCAGCCGAAGTCCAGTGCCTTGCTGACCCGCAGCGCGCGACCGAGGTCACGCGTCCACACCGACGACGCGAGGCCGTACTCCACACCGTTCGCCGCCCGGATCGCGGCCTGCTCGTCCTCGATGCGCTGCACCGAGATGACCGGCCCGAAGATCTCGTGCTGGCTCATCTCGTCCTCCTGGGTGAGCCCGGAGACGACGGTGGGCTCCAGGAAGTACCCGTCGCCGAGGCCGCTCATCCGGTGCCCGCCGGCCGCGATGGTCGCGTGGTCGGGGAGTCGGTCCAGCATCCCGGTCACGTGCGCCAGCTGGTTGGCGTTGTTGACCGGACCGAAGAGCGCGTCCTCGTCGTCCGGCAGGCCCACCTTCGCCTCGTTCTTCGCGTACGCCGCGAGCGCCGCCACGAAGTCGTCGTGGATCTTCGGGGAGACCAGCACCCGCGTGGCCGCGGTGCAGTCCTGGCCGGCGTTGAAGTAACCGGCGGTGGCGATGCCCTCGACGGCGGCCTCGATGTCGGCATCGTCGAAGACGATGACCGGCGCCTTGCCGCCCAGCTCCAGGTGCACCCGCTTCAGGTCGCGCGAAGCGGCCTCGGCGACCTGCATGCCCGCCCGTACCGACCCGGTGATGGCCACGAGCTGCGGGGTCGGGTGCTCCACGACCTTCGCACCGGTCTCGCGGTCACCGGTGATGACGTTGAACGTGCCCGCGGGCAGGAACGGCGCCGCCAGCTCGGCCAGCAGCAGCGTGGTCTCGGGGGTGGTGTCGCTGGGCTTGAGGACGATCGCGTTGCCCGCGGCGAGCGCCGGCGCGATCTTCCACATCGCCATCATCATCGGGTAGTTCCACGGGGTGACCTGGCCGACCACACCGATCGGCTCGCGGCGGATCCACGAGGTGTGCCCGGCGAGGTACTCCCCTGCCGACACACCCTCCAGCACCCGCGCGGCGCCGGCGAAGAAGCGCAGCTGGTCCACCATGGGCGGCACTTCCTCGGATGCCGTGAGCGCGAACGGCTTTCCGGTGTTCTGTGCCTCCAGCTTCACGAAGTCGTCGGCACGCTCCTCGATGGCGTCGGCGAACTTCAGCAGCGCCTGCTGGCGCTCGCTCGGGGTGACCTGGCCCCACTCGGCAAAGCCCTTCTCGGCCGCCGCGTACGCCGCGTCGACGTCGGCCTGGCCGGAGATCGGCGCCTGCGCGACGACCTTCGCGGTCACGGGGCTGACCAGGTCGAGGCGCTCCTCGCCTCGACCGTCGACGTACGCGCCGCCGATGAAGTTGCGCAACTGGCGGGGGGAATCGGTCATGGTGCTGCTCTCCTTGTGGCTGCGAATCATGGGCGTCGTGTTCGTACTAGCACTCGATGACGTTCACCGCGAGCCCGCCCCGGGCGGTCTCCTTGTATTTCACGGACATGTCACGACCGGTCTCGCGCATGGTCTTGATGGCCTTGTCCAGGCTCACCGTGTGGATCCCGGTGCCGTTGCGGGACAGGCGTGCCGCGTTGATGGCCTTCACGCTGGCGATCGCGTTGCGCTCGATGCAGGGGATCTGCACCAGCCCGCCGACGGGGTCGCAGGTGAGCCCGAGGTTGTGCTCGATGCCGATCTCGGCGGCGTTCTCCACCTGGGACGGCGAGCCGCCCATGACCTCGCAGAGGGCACCGGAGGCCATTGCACAGGCCGATCCGACCTCGCCCTGGCAGCCCACCTCGGCGCCGGAG
Source organism: Allobranchiibius sp. GilTou73 (assembly GCF_021391335.1). GTDB lineage: Bacteria > Actinomycetota > Actinomycetes > Actinomycetales > Dermatophilaceae > Allobranchiibius > Allobranchiibius huperziae. The sequence goes on from NZ_CP090051.1 coordinate 3,089,076, forward strand.
ATCGAGGCGCCCTCCTTGAAGAGGATGCCGATCGCGGCAGCCGTCAACAGGAACCGGACGATGCCGTCGTCGTCCGCGCCCTCGACGTAGGTCGCGTAGTAGTGCAGCACCGCGGGGATGATCCCGGCCGCACCGTTGGTGGGCGCGGTGACGACCCGGCCACCGGAGGCGTTCTCCTCGTTGACCGCGAGCGCCCACAGGTTGACCCAGTCCATGACTCGCAGCGGGTCGTCGCGCAGCTCACCGACCGTGAGCGCGGCATAGAGGTCAGGCGCCCTGCGCGGCACCTTGAGGCCGCCGGGCAGGCAGCCGCCGTGCCGCAGTCCGGCCTGCACGCACTCCCGCATGACCTGCCACAGATGCAGCAGTCCGGCGCGGATCTCCGGCTCGGTACGCCAGCTGAGCTCGTTGTGCAGCATCACCTCGCTGACGCTCATCCCCTCCCGCTCGCAGATCGCCAGCAGCTGCCCACCGGTGGTGAAGGGGAACCGCACCTGCGTGTCGTCCAGGACGACACGGTCCGCGCCGGTCGCCGCGCCGTCGACCACGAACCCGCCGCCGACCGAGTAGTAGGTGCGCTCGAGCAGCAGGTGATCGCCGTCGTACGCCTCGAAGGTCATGCCGTTGGGGTGCGCCGGCAGCGACTTGCGCCGGTGCATCACCACGTCGTCCGCGGGGTCGAAGTGGATGGGTCGTTCACCGCCGAGCAGCAGCTCACCGGCCTCGCGGACGGCGCCGACCTGCTCGTCGGCAGTGTCCGTGTCGACCGTCTCGGGCACCGCGCCCATCAGGCCGAGGACGACCGCCTTGTCCGAGCCGTGCCCGTGACCGGTCGCGCCGAGGGACCCGAACAGCTGCGCGCGCACCCGGGTAACCCGGTCGAGGATCTCGGTGCGGCGCAGCCCCGCGACGAATGTGCCGGCCGCGCGCATCGGGCCGACCGTGTGGGAGGACGAGGGGCCGATCCCGATGGAGTAGAGATCGAATGCACTCAGAGCCATGACGTGCCACCTCCTGCAGGTCGGGTCGAGCCGTGTCCCGGCCGACGTCGCGCCGACCTTCGCAAAGTACCGCTGAGTAGGCTATCCGACAACGAAATCGGTCTCATACGCCTTGCCTACCTCCGAATTTCGTGAAAACCTACCGGTGTGAACGATGCTATTCGTACCTCGCCGGTGATGCTCGACGACACGTCGAAGGCCATCATCGCGCGCCTGCAGCAGGACGGTCGCGCGGCCTACTCCTCGATCGCCCGCGAGATCGGCCTGTCCGAGGCCGCCGTCCGCGGACGGGTGCAGCGGCTGCTGGACGCCGAGGTGCTGCAGATCGTCGCCGTCACCGATCCCGCCCAGGTGGGTTTCCGTCGGCAGGCGATGATCGGGTTGCGCGTCACCGGCGCTCTGGGCGACGTCGCCCAGCGCCTCGGCGAGCTGCCCGAGATCGCATACGTCGTGATGACGGCCGGCCGCTTCGACCTGCTCATCGAGGTCGTCTGCGAGGACGACGAGCACCTGCTGGAGCTTCTGACCGACACGGTCCGCACGATGCCGGGCGTCACCGACACCGAGACGCTCGTCTACCTGAAATTGCACAAACAACGCTACGACTGGGGCACGAGATGACCACAACTGCGCAAGAGACCACCGCACACGCCACGTCCAGCACCGGTGCGGGCACCACGCCTGCCGGCACGCCGCGCTACGAGGCGGCCCGCGACCATCTCTGGGGACACTTCACTCGCCAGTCGGTCTATGAGCCGACGTCCTCCGGCGGCCAGGGCGCCAACGTGCCCGTGATCGTCAAGGGCGACGGCGCGTACATCTGGGACGCCGAGGGCCGCAAGTACCTCGACGGCCTCGCCGGCCTCTTCACCGTGCAGGTGGGCCACGGCCGCGAGGAGCTCGCGCAGGCTGCGGCCAAGCAGGCCAAGGAGCTCGCGTTCTTCCCGATCTGGTCCTACGCGCACCCCTCGGCGATCGACCTGGCCGAGCGGCTCGCGGCGTATGCGCCCGGCGACCTGAACCGGGTCTTCTTCACGACCGGCGGCGGCGAGGCCGTGGAGTCGGCGTGGAAGCTTGCCAAGCACTACTTCAAGCTGCAGGGCAAGCCAGGTAAGCACAAGGTCATCAGCCGCGCGATCGCCTATCACGGCACCCCGCAGGGCGCCCTGTCTATCACCGGCATCCCGGAGCTGAAGGAGATGTTCGAGCCGCTGGTGCCCGGCGCGTTCCGGGTGCCGAACACGAACATCTACCGCGCTCACGACGACCTGCGCGACGACCCGAAGAAGTTCGGCCGCTGGGCCGCCGACCGGATCGGTGAGGCCATCGAGTTCGAGGGCCCCGACACCGTGGCCGCCGTCTTCCTCGAGCCGGTGCAGAACGCCGGCGGCTGCTTCCCGCCGCCGCCCGGGTACTTCGAGCGGGTCCGGGAGATCTGCGACGAGTACGATGTGCTTCTGGTCTCGGACGAGACCATCTGCGCGTTCGGCCGCATCGGCGAAATCTTCGCCTGCCGCGACTTCGACTATCAGCCCGACATCATCACCTGCGCCAAGGGCATGACCTCCGGGTACTCCCCCATCGGCGCGATGATCGCCAGCGACAAGCTGTTCGAGCCCTACAAGCACGGCACGACGGCGTTCCCGCACGGCTACACCTTCGGCGGTCACCCGGTCTCGGCCGCGGTGGCGATGGCCAACCTCGACATCTTCGAGCGCGAGGGCCTGACCGACCACGTGCACCAGAACGCCCCGGCGTTCCGCGCGACGCTGGAGAAGCTGAAGGACCTGCCCATCGTCGGCGACGTCCGCGGCGAAGGGTTCTTCTACGGCATCGAGCTGGTGAAGGACAAGGCCACCCGGGAGACGTTCAACGAGGACGAGTCCGAGCGGATGCTGCGCGGATTCCTCTCCAAGGCGCTCTTCGACGCCGGCCTCTACTGCCGCGCCGACGACCGTGGCGACCCCGTGGTGCAGCTGTCCCCGCCGCTCATCATCGGGCCCACCGAGTTCGACGCGATCGAGGGCATGCTGCGCGACGTGCTGACCCGCGCCTGGGACATGCTCTAGACCTCACGCACGACCGATCAGGGTCGTCGCGCGCTCTATCGGGCGCGCGGCGACCCTGTTCGTCTGTCGGTGACTGCCCCTAACGTTCGGCGCATGTCCCGCGCGGTCACCCACCAGCAGGTCGCGCGGATGCGGCTGGCCGCGCTGTGCCTCGCCGGGCGATCGCTGCCGACGCCCGAGGACGTCGTGCGGCATCTGACCTGCACCCAGTCCCAGGACTGGCGCGCCTGCCGCATCGCCCTCGCGGCGCGCACGACTGAGCGTTCGGTGCAGGCCGTCGACGCGGCGTACGACGCCGGCCGCATCGTGCGCTCCTGGCCCGTCCGCGGGACCCTGCACACCGTGCTCGCCACCGATCTGCGTTGGATACTGGCGCTCACCGCCGACCGGATCCGCACGCAGTACGCCACGCGTCTCGCGGGCCTCGGGGTCGACGCCGCGCAGCTCGACGGGGTGCGTGACCTGACCCGCGAGCTCCAGCGCGGCGGCGCGGCGCTGACCCGCCGTCAGTTGATGGACGCGTGGACCGCCGCGGGTCTCGACGTCAGCGGCCAGCGGGGCGCCCATCTGCTGATCGACCTGTCGATCGACACGGTCATCTGCCTCGGACCGATCCGCGACGGGGTCCAGCAGTTCGTTCTCTGCGACGACTGGCTGCCGAAGGCGCAGCCGCCACCCGACCCGGTCGCGGCCTGGGGACGGCGGTACCTGCTGTCCCACGGTCCGGCCGCCCGTGCCGACTTCCTGTGGTGGACCAAGCTGCTGGTACGCGAGGTCGCGCCCGCGTGGGAGCAGATCGTCGACGGCCTGGACGAGCTCACCCTGGACGGGGTGAGCCTCTACGCGGCACCAGAGGTCGTCGAGGCCGGGATGTCCCGCGCGACCGTCGCTCCACTGCTGACCGCGGCGTTCGACGAGATCCTGCTCGGGTACGCCGACCGGTCCGCGACCCTGCCCGCGCGGTTCGCCGACCACATCGTGCCGGGCGGGAACGGGATGTTCCGGCCCGTCGTCCTGGACGGCGCGCGTGCCGTCGGCACCTGGTCGGCGCCGAGGAAGCCGGGAGCGCCGCCGCGGGTCGAGCTCTTCGAGGGCCCGCCGAGCAGGCGCCTGGCAGCAGCCCGACTCAGCACGCCCGCCCGCTGACGGTCACCGGTCGGTGCCGGAGCGCGGGATCGATAGCCTTCGGTCCATGGCAACTCCCCGTGACCAGCGCGAGCTCGACATCGTCCTCTTCGGCGCCACCGGCTTCGTCGGCAAGCTCACCGCCGAGCACCTCGCGGCCTACGCACCCGAGGGCGTGCGCATCGGCCTCGCCGGGCGCAACACCGCCAAGCTGGAGGACGTCCGTAGGTCGCTGGGCCCCTCGGCTTCGGATTGGCCTCTGATCACTGCGGATTCGAATGACGACGCCGCTCTGGCGGCGCTCGCGGAGCGCACCCGCGTGGTCATCACCACCGTCGGCCCCTACGCGAAGTACGGCCTGCCCCTGGTGAAGGCCTGCGCCGAGGCCGGCACGGACTACGTCGACCTGACCGGCGAGGTGCTCTTCGTGCGCGAGTCGATCGATCGCTACCACGAGGCTGCGGCCGCCTCCGGAGCCCGCATCGTGCACTCCTGTGGGTTCGACTCGGTGCCCTCCGACCTGGCCGTGCTGACCCTGGCCGAGCGCATCGCGCAGGACGCCGCGGGCGAGCTCACCGACACCACCCTCTTCGTCACGATGAAGGGCGGTGCCAGCGGCGGGACCCTGGACTCGATGAAGGGTCAGATCGACGAGGTGCGCTCCGACAAGGCCAAGCGCGCGGTCGCCGTCGACAAGTTCGCGCTGTCCCCCGACCGCTCGGCGGAGCCGAAGGGCGAATGGCGCGACAGCGTCTCCGTGCGGTACGCGCCCGAGGTGAAGGCGTGGACGGGACCGTTCGTCATGTCGACGTTCAACACCCGGATCGTGCGGCGCAGCAACGCCCTTCGCGGTCACGACTACGGCAGCGCATTCCGTTACCGCGAGGTGCAGAAGACCGGAGCGGGCCTCGCGGGACGCGCCACGGCGTACGCGCTGGCCGGCGGACTCGCGGCCGCCGTCGGCGCGCTGAGCCTGTCGCCGCTGCGGCCGCTGGTCAACCGGGCGCTGCCCAAGGCCGGTGAGGGCCCGAGCGCCGCAGCACGCGCCAAGGGCTTCTTCAAGGTCGATGCCCGCACGACGACCACGGATGGCAGCGCGTACCGCAGTGTCGTTGCGGCACAGGGAGATCCGGGTTACGCCGCGACGTGCGTGATGCTCGGGGAGGCCGCGCTCGCGCTGGCGACCCAGCGCGAGCAGTGCCCGCTGCCGGACGGTCTCACCGGCGGCGTGCTGACCCCCGCCACGGCGCTCGGTGACGTCTATGCCGCACGATTGCGCGACCGCGGTTTCACCGTGCAGGCCGAGCGCTTCTGACGAGGTGGGGGTTCTGCGTCTGCGGCCAGTGCTGCAGCCCTGACCACGAACGCAAACCGCTCACACGGTCGCCGCGGCGTCCCTCACCGGCGGCGCAGCACCGGGGCCAGCGCGTCGAGCACCACTGTGTCCTCGATGGTGCCGGGCACCTGCGGTTCGTCGCCGTCGGCGAGCTGACGCATCGTGCGCCGCAGGATCTTGCCCGACCGGGTCTTCGGCAGCGCCGCCACGATGTCGACCCGCTGCAGACCGGCGATGGCGCCGACCTGCTCACGGACCAGTTGGGTGAGCTCGGCGCGGATGCGCTCCTGCTCCTCCTCGGTGGGCTCCTCAGCGCCCTTCAGCACCACCAGTGCTCGCGGCACCTGACCCTTGAGCTCGTCAGCGACTCCGATGACGGCGCACTCGGCGACAGCCGGGTGGCCGGCCACGACGGCCTCGAGGCCGCCGGTCGACAGGCGGTGCCCTGCGACGTTGAGCACGTCGTCGGTGCGGCCCATCACCCAGACGTACCCGTCGTCGTCGATGTATCCGCCGTCGCCGGACAGGTAGTAGCCGTCGTACGCCGACAGGTAGGACTCGACGTAGCGGTCGTCGTCACCCCACAGCGTCTCCAGCGTGCCGGGCGGCATCGGCAGCTTGATGCACAGCGCGCCCTCCTGACCCGGTGCGCACCGCTCGCCCTCTGCGTCGAGCACCTGCACGTCGTACCCCGGGCTCGGCATCGTCGCCGAGCCGGGCTTGATCGGGAAGAGCTGCGTGCCGATCGGGTTGGCGCAGATCGGCCAGCCCGTTTCGGTCTGCCACCAGTTGTCGATGACCGGCACCTGCAGGCGGTCCGTCGCCCACTGCCAGGTGTCGGGGTCGGTGCGCTCGCCCGCGAGGAAGAGGGTGCGCAGGCTCGACAGGTCGCGACCGGCGATCAACGTGCCCTCCGGGTCCTCCTTCTTGATCGCCCGGATGCCGGTAGGAGCGGTGAAAAGGCCTGCGATCTTGTGCTCTTCGATCATCCGCCAGAACGTCGACGCGTCGGGTGTGCCGACCGGCTTGCCCTCCAGGAGCACCGTCGTGCAGCCGGCGAGCAGCGGCGCGTAGACGATGTAGGAGTGCCCGACCACCCAGCCGACGTCGGACGCGGTGAACCACACGTCGCCCGGCTGCATCCCGAAGATGTGCGTCATCGACCAGTGCAGCGCGACCGCGTGCCCGCCGTTGTCGCGCACGATCCCCTTCGGCCGACCGGTGGTGCCGGAGGTGTGCAGGATGTAGAGCGGGTCCGATCCCAGCATCGGCACGCAGCCCGCGGCGCCGACACCATCGGGACGCATCGCCGTACGCCAGTCGATGTCCCGCTCCCCCATCGCGGCCTCGGCCTGCGGCCGCTGCAGCACGACGACGCTCTCCGGCGGGTGCTGCGAGCGTTCGATCGCCGCATCGACCATCGGCTTGTACTCCACCACCCGGGTGCGCTCGACTCCGCAGGACGCGGTGATGAGCACCTTGGGGCGTGCGTCGTCGATGCGCGCGGCCAGCTCCGCGGGTGCGAACCCGCCGAAGACGACCGCGTGCACCGCACCGATGCGCGCGCAGGCCAGCATGCTGACGACCGCTTCCGGGATCATCGGCAAGTAGATGACGACGCGGTCACCCTTCTGCACCCCCAGCGCGGTGAGCATCCCGGCGGCCCGCCCGACCAGGTCGAGCAGCTGCGCGTACGTGTAGGTCCGGCTGTCCTGCGTCACCGGGCTGTCCCAGACGACCGCGGGCTGGTCGGCCCGCCCCGCGATCACGTGCCGGTCGAGCGCGTTAAAGCAGGTGTTCATCCGGCCGTCGGGGAACCATCGGTACAACGGCGGATTCGACTCGTCCAGAACGGTCTTCGGGAAGTTGATCCAGTCGATGCCTCGAGCGGCCTCCGCCCAGAACGCCTCCGGGTCCTGCATGCTCGCTCCGTATGCCGCTTCGTACGCGCCGCTGCTCATGCCCGTCATTCTCCACGCGGAGGCGGCCGACCACCCCCGGTATGACGCGGCCCGGTCAGTAACCGGCCTCGCAGATCAGGTGCAGGTTGGACCGCAGCGAGGCGGGCACGGCGCAGCCGACCCCCGCCGTGCCGAGCGTGACGACGGTCCACCGACCGTCGACCCGGTGCAGCGCGACGAACGCGTCGTCGGTGCGCTGGTCGATCGGGTGCACCACGGCCGATGCCCACGACGTGTTGGCCGAGGCGACCCGGATCGAGCGCACGGAGACGTCGGACGCCGGCACGTCCCCGAGCAGGGCGCTGTGGTCGATGGCCGACGTGATCGCAGCGCTCGTCGTGATCCCCCGATGGGTCACGACGGCGGGCGACGTGCGGTGAACGACAGCCGTCGTCACACTGGTCACGCTTGTTGTGTGCTTCACCGGATGTGCCGCCGGGGTCGCCTGAGCCACCGAGACCGCCCCCGCCGCAGCGATCGCCACAGCCACCGGAACCACACACATCGCACGCTTCATCTGCTGTCCTACTCCCTTGCTCTGCGACCGAAGGGCCGCTTCCCCGAGTACGCCGGCGATGTCCGCCGGCACATGGTCAGACGCACGAACCCCCGAAGAGGTTGTCTCGCCCGCGGGTTCGAGACCGAACCGTGACACCAGCGGGCAGGATGAGGGCGTGGCCACCGGGGAGATCACCAGCAGTCGGGCGCTGCGGAGCAGGATCGCCCGCGGAGACTCGCTGAGAGGGCTGCGGTTGCAGGACGTGGACCTGCGCGACGCCATGTCCGATCTGCTGGCCATGACCGACCTGACGGGTCTGGTCGTGCTGGGCGGCGTGGTCCCCGATGCGCTGGTGGTGCATCTGCGCGCGGCGGGCGCGCTGGTCTTCCCGCCCGACCCGTCGCTGCCGGTCAACCCCTACCGCTCGCGGCTGTACGAGCCACGCGAGCTCTACGCAGGGCTGGCCGCCCACGGGTACGCCGGGACGCCGGACCGGCGCGCGTACGACTGGCTGCTCGACCCGGCCACCGCGCACGACGCGTACGCGACGGTGATACGGGCGATCCACGACGACTCGATCGACGATGCTCTGGACGAACGGCTCGAGGGACGGCACGTGGTGGGCGTGATGGGCGGGCACGACGAACCGCGCATCAGCCCGGCGTACGCCGACGCCGCTGGTCTCGGGCGCACCCTCGCCCAGTCGGGGTGCCTGGTGCTGACCGGAGGCGGCCCCGGTGCCATGGAGGCGGCGAGCCTCGGCGGCTGCGTGACCGATGAGGCCGCCCTGCGGTCGGCCCTGCAGGAGCTGGCGAGCGTGCCCTCGTACCGGCCGGACATCGGGCGGTGGGCATCGACCGCCCTGGCGGTGCGCGAGCGCCACACCGACGCGGTGCACCGGGCCCGGGTGATCGCTGTCCCCACCTGGTACTACGGCCACGAACCGCCGCACGTCTTCTGCGCGGGCATCGCCAAGTTCTTCAGCAACGCGCTGCGAGAGGACACCCTCCTCGCGCGCTGCGACGCCGGCATCGTCGTCCTGCCCGGCGCGGCCGGCACCGTCCAGGAGATCTTCCAGGCGGTCACCCGGATGTACTACGCCACGCCCTCCGACGCCACCGATCCCCTGCCACCGCTGGTGCTCGTCGGCGAGCGGCAGTGGACCCGCGACGTGCCGGTCTGGGAGCTGCTGAAGACCCTCGCCGCCGACCGCCCGATGTCCGCTGCCGTGCACCTGGTGGACTCCACGCAGGATGCGGCCGAGCTGATCCTGCGACGAAGCGGCCGACGCTGAGGCTCTGGGTCAGGCGGTAGAGGCCGCCAGCTGCCCGCAGGCGCCGTCGATGTCCGAGCCGCGGGTGTCGCGCACGGTGGTCGGGATGCCGCGGGCGCGCAGCCGCTCGACGAACTGCTGCTCGACTCCGTGCCGCGACGCGGTCCACTTCGAGCCCGGCGTCGGGTTCAGGGGGATCGGGTTGACGTGCACCCAGCCGCTGCCGCGGGCGGCGAGCTTCTCCCCCAGCAGGTCCGCGCGCCAGGCGTGGTCGTTGATGTCGCGGATCAGCGCGTACTCGATCGACACCCGACGTCCGGTCTTCTCGTAGTAGCGGTACGCCGCGTCGAGGGCCTCGTCGACCGACCACCGGTTGTTGATCGGCACCAGCTCGTTGCGCAGCTCGTCGTCCGGGGCGTGCAGCGACAGGGCCAGCGTGACCGGGATGCCCTCGGCGGCGAGCTTGTCGATGGCGGGCACCAGCCCGACGGTCGACATCGTGATGCCGCGGGCACTCATCCCGAGGCCCGAGGGCGGCGGCTCGACCAGCCGACGGATCGCGTCGATGGCGCGCCGGTAGTTCGCCAGCGCCTCGCCCATGCCCATGAACACCACGTTCGACACCCGCAACGGCGACTCCCGGTCCTCGTCGACGCCCCCGGGCAGTTGGCCCGACCGCAGCATCCGGGCGCCCGCGACGACCTGCTCGACGATCTCGGCGGTCGACAGGTTGCGGGTCAGCCCCTCCTGGCCGGTGGCGCAGAACGGGCAGTTCATCCCGCACCCGGCCTGGCTGGAGATGCACATGGTCACCCGACCCGGGTAGCTCATCAGCACCGACTCGACCAGAGCACCGTCGAAGAGGCGCCAGACGCTCTTGATCGTCTGGCCGTCATCGGCCTCCAGCGTGCGCACCGGCGTGAGGAGCGGCGGCATCAGCTCCTGCACCAGGCTCGCCCGCTCCGCCTTCGGCAGGTCGGTCATCTGCGCCGGGTCGTCCACGAAGTGCTCGAAGTAGTGGGTCGACAACTGGGCTGCCCGGAAACCCTTGTGCCCCAGCGCCTCGACGGCCGCCTTGCGACCGGCCGGGTCCAGATCGGCCAGGTGCGTCGGCGGCTTGGAGCGCCGGGGCGCGGTGAAGGTCAGCTGCCCCGGCGTGGGACGCGGGGTCGGGGCGGGCAGATCGACGGTCGGCATACGACCATCGTCCCAGGTGCGGGCCGAGCCGCGAAAACTCCCAGCCCTCGCGGATCAGGAGACGAACGGGGTGAGGATCGCCCAGACGACCGGCACCGTGATCAGCAGCGAGTCCAGTCGGTCCATCAGGCCGCCGTGGCCCGGGATCAGGTTGCTCATGTCCTTGATGCCGAGGTCGCGCTTGATCATCGACTCGCACAGGTCGCCGACCGTCGCGGTCACGACAGCCAGCGCCCCGAGCAGCGCGCCGACCCACCATCGCCCGTCGAGCAGCAGGGCGACCGACAGAGCTCCGGCCAGGATGCAGCAGGCAACCGACCCGCCGAAGCCCTCCCACGACTTCTTCGGCGACACGCTGGGGGCCATCGGGTGCTTGCCGAAGACGACGCCGACCGCGTAGCCACCGACGTCGCTGGCGATGGTGACCAGCACGAAGGTGACGATGCGCAGCGGCCCGTTGTGCTCGTCGAGCAGCAGCATCGCGAAACCGACCAGGGCGGGCACGTAGAGCACCACGAAGGTCCCGCCCGCGGCGTCCTGGACGGCCGACTCCTCGTCGCCGAAGGACCTCCAGACCACGACCACCAGCACCGCGAGCACGACCGACGAGGCGAGCGCGACCGGTCCCCACTGATAGGCGATCACCGGTACGGCGGCCGCCGCGACGAGCGTCGGAACGGCCGGCGGGTAGATCCGGCCGTGCTGCATCGCGCGCAGCAGTTCCCACACCCCGACGACCGAGGCGAGCGTCGCCAGTGCGACGAAGAACTCCTTGCGGATGAAGAGGGAGGCGAGCACCAGGACGCCGAGGAGGACGCCGACACCGACCGCGGCGTAGAGGTTGCGACCCGCCCGCGGAGTGGGGTTGCTCTTGTCGGCGGTGGCGCCGACGGGCGCCGCGTCGGAGCGGCCCGCTCGTGCGTCCCGTCGGGTCAGCGGTCCGGGAGGCGGCGACTGATCGGGCATGGGCAGGGTGGGGTGGAGCGCGCTCAGACCGAGAGCAGCTCCGACTCCTTGCTCTTCATCATCTCGTCGACCACGTCGACGTACTTCTTGGTGGTGCTCTCCAGCTCCTTCTCCGCGCGGGAGCCCTCGTCCTCGCCGACGTCGCCGTCCTTGACGTGCTTGTCGATCTCTTCCTTGGCACGCCGGCGGATGTTGCGGATGGACACCTTGGCGTCCTCGCCCTTGTTCCGGGCCAGCTTGATGTAGTCGCGGCGCCGTTCCTCGGTCAGCTGGGGCAGCTGGATCCGGATCAAGTTGCCGTCGTTGCCGGGGTTGACGCCCAGATCAGACTCGCGCAGCGCCTTCTCGATCGCGGCCATCGAGCCCTTGTCGAAGGGCTGGATGAGCACGGTGCGCGCCTCGGGCGTCTGGAACGACGCGAGCTGCTGCAGCGGAGTCGGGGCGCCGTAGTAGTCGACCAGCAGCTTGTTGAACATCCCCGCGTTCGCACGGCCGGTGCGGATGCCGGAGAAGTCCTCCTTGGCGACCTCGACGGCCTTCTCCATCTTCTCCTCGGCGTCGAAGAGACTCTCGTCGATGCTGCCGTCCATAGTGGGGAACTCCTTCGATACTGCGTGGTTGAGGGTGGGCGTCGTACGACCGAGGGGTCAGGCCGGCGACACCAGCGTGCCGATCCTCTCACCCTGCAGCGCGCGTGCGATGTTGCCCTGACCCTCCATGCCGAACACCACCATCGGCAGCTTGTTCTCCGCGCACAGCGCGAATGCCGTCTGGTCCAGCACCTTCAGGTCCCGCTCGACGGCTTCGCCGTAGGTGAGCTCGTCGATCCGGGTCGCGGCGGGGTCAAGCTTCGGATCGGCCGTGTAGACCCCGTCCACGCCGCTCTTGGCCACCAGCACCACGTCGCAGCGGCTCTCCAGGGCACGCTGCACGGCGACGGTGTCCGTGGAGAAGAAGGGCATGCCCATCCCCGCACCGAAGATCACGACGCGGCCCTTCTCCATGTGGCGGATCGCGCGGCGTGGGATGTACGGCTCGGCGACCTGGCCCATGGCGATGGCCGTCTGCACCCGGGTGTCGACGTCCTCCTTCTCGAGGAAGTCCTGCAGGGCCAGGCAGTTCATCACGATGCCGAGCATGCCCATGTAGTCGGCGCGGACCCGGTCCATGCCCTTCTGCTGCAACTGGGCGCCGCGGAAGAAGTTGCCGCCGCCGATCACGACGGCGATCTGCACGCCGGAGCGCGCAGCGACGGCGATCTGCTCGGCGATGTCCTTCACGACGTCGGGGTCGACCCCGACGGCTCCCCCGCCGAAGACCTCGCCGGACAGCTTGAGCAGTACCCGAGCCGGGCGGTCGATGGGGGTCTGGGTGGTCACGTGGTTACTCCCGAGTGATCGGCGTCCAGGGGTCGGTAGATACTTCCACAGATTCTCGAAGTGCTGCCACGCCGACCTCCGTGGCAGGCGCCGGGCTGCGCCGGTGCAGGAGAATGACCGCAGCGCCAACTACCCACCCCGACCGCGTACGCCGGTGCCGGAAAGTGACCGAACTGCCGATTCCAAGGCCCTGGGACGCAGAAACCGCGCGGGACACAAGGGCTGACCCTCGTGTCCCGCGCGGTTTGACGCATCAGGTGCGGTGAGGAAGACCCCGAGCCTTCTCGGCGTCTTCATCACACTTCGCTGCGGGCGCGCCTCGCTACGCTCGGCACACCCTGCGCTGCGTGTTTCGTCAGACCCCGACCTTGAAGCGGACGAAGTTGACAATCTGCACGCCCGCCTCGTCGGCGACCTTCGCGACGGTCTTCTTCGGCTCCTTGGCGAACGGCTGGTCGTGCAGCACGTTCTCCTTGAAGTAGCCGTTGACCCGTCCCTCGATGATCCGCTGCAGGGCCTGCTCGGGCTTGCCCTCCTCGCGGGCCGTCGCCTCGGCGACGCGGCGCTCGTTGGCCACGGTCTCCTCGTCGACGTCGTCGCGGTGCAGCACCGTCGGGCTGAACGCCGCGACGTGCATCGCGACGTCGCGGGCGGTCTGCTCGCTACCGCTCGCACCGACCAGGACACCGATCTGCGCAGGCAGGTCGGGGCTGGTCTTGTGCAGGTACGCGGCCACGACGGGGGCCTTGACACGGGCCACCCGCTTGATCTCGATCTTCTCGCCGATAGTGGCGTTGGCGTCGTCCAGCAACTCCTTGACGGTCTTGCCGTCCTCGCCGGTCGCCACCAGCAGGCTCTCCGCGTCCGCGGCGCCCGAGGAGACCGCGACCTTCAGCACGGCGTCCGCGAGGTCGCCGAACTTCGCGCTCTTGGCCACGAAGTCGGTCTCGCAGAGCAGTTCCACGAGCGTGCCGACGCCGTCACCGGCGGAGGCGGCCACGAGGCCGTTCTCCGTCGTGCGGCCCTCACGCTTGGAGACGCCCTTCTGGCCCTTGACCCGCAGGATGTCGGTCGCCTTGGCCTGGTCGCCGTCGGCCTCGTCGAGCGCCTTCTTGACGTCGAGCATTCCGGCGCCGGTCGACTCGCGCAGCGCCTTGATGTCAGCGGCGGTGTAATTCGCCATAGCTATGCCTCGCTCCTTCGCGAAGAGTCGTGAAAAGTGGGTACGACGAGCGAACGCTCAGGCGCCCGCGGTGTCGCCGGCCGGTGCCTCGGTGGACGCGGCCTCGGCAGCCGGAGCCTCGGCAGCGGCCGCAGCCTCACCGGTGGTCTCGGCAGCGGCAGCTGCGGTGGCGGCCTCGACACCCGCGGCGTCACCGGTGGTGACATCGGCGTCGGCGGTCTCCACGGCGGCCTGGGCCGTCTGCGACGGACCGGCAGCGGTGTCGGTGTCGGCGGCAGCGGCCTGGGAGTTCAGCAGCTCCTGCTCCCACTCGGCCATCGGCTCGGCAGCCTCGCCCTCGCCGGAACGACCCTGCGAACGGGTGATGAGACCGTCGGCGACGGCGTCGGCGACCACGCGGGTCAGCAGCGTGACGGAGCGGATCGCGTCGTCGTTGCCCGGGATCTTGTAGTCGACCTCGTCGGGGTCGCAGTTGGTGTCGAGGATCGCGATGACCGGGATGTTCAGCTTCCGAGCCTCGGTGACAGCCAGGTGCTCCTTCTTGGTGTCCACGATCCAGACGGCCGAGGGGACCTTGGCCATGTCGCGGATACCGCCGAGGGTGCGCTCCAACTTGACCTTCTCGCGGTTCATCACCAGAAGTTCCTTCTTGGTGCGACCGGAGCCGGCGACGTCGTCGTAGTCGATCTCCTCGAGCTCCTTCAGCCGCGCGAGGCGCTTGCTGACGGTGCCGAAGTTGGTGAGCATGCCGCCCAGCCAGCGGTGGTTGACGTAGGGCATGCCCACGCGGGTGGCCTGCTCGGCGACCGACTCCTGGGCCTGCTTCTTGGTGCCGACGAACAGGATCGTGCCGCCGTGCGCCACGGTCTGCTTGACGAAGTCGTAGGCCTCGTTGAGGTAGGTCAGCGACTGCTGCAGGTCGATGATGTAGATGCCGTTGCGCTCGGTCATGATGAAGCGCTTCATCTTCGGGTTCCAACGGCGGGTCTGGTGCCCGAAGTGGACGCCGCTCTCGAGGAGCTGGCGCATTGTGACGACGGCCATGCCGAAGTCCTTTCGTCGTATGTTTCCAGTTGTCTTCCACCGGCACGGGTGCGCCGGTGAACCTGGTGTCCAGACGACCCGGACCGCTCGCCCAGCAAGTGCTGTGCGGACGGACTGACGGGTGCGCCCCGGCATGCACCTCCCGGAGGAAGCGCGGCGCCGGACGTGGACACGCGAATTCGACCCTCGCCACATCACCCGAGGTGATCTCGCCAAGGCCGTGGATCCAGTGTATGGCGCACGCGGGCCGTGGAGCGAATCGGCCCGCCTAGCATGGCGGGATGACTGCTCCCCCGGTGCCGCTCGCGCCCCTGGTCGCGCGGATGCGCGGTTTCGGCGAGACCGTCTTCGCCGAGATGACCCAACGCGCGGCCGCGGCGGCGGCGGTGAACCTCGGCCAGGGGTTCCCCGACGCGGACGGCCCCCAGGAGGTGCTGGACGCGGCGAAGGGTGCCATCGACTCCGGCCAGAACCAGTACCCGCCGGGCATCGGTGTGCCGGTGCTGCGGCAGGCGATCAGCGCCCACCAGCGACGGTTCTACGGCCTGCACGTCGACCCGGACACCGAGGTCCTGGTCACCGCGGGGGCCACGGAGGCCATCGCCGCCACCATCCTCGCGCTCTGCGAGCCGGGTGACGAGGTCGTCACCTTCGAGCCCTACTACGACTCCTACGCCGCCTCGATCGCGCTGGCGGGCGCCGTACGCCATACGACGCTGCTCGCCTTCCCCGACTTCGCGGTCGACGAGGACGCGTTGCGCGCGGCGTTCTCGGACCGGACGCGGCTCGTGCTGCTCAACACCCCGCACAACCCCACGGGCAAGGTCTTCAGCCGCTCCGAGCTGGAGTTGATCGCGTCTCTGGCCCGCGAGCACGACGCCGTGGTCGTGACCGACGAGGTCTACGAGCACCTGGTCTACGACGGCGAGCACATCCCGGTCGCGACGCTGCCGGGCATGGCCGAGCGCACCCTCACCATCGGCTCGGGCGGCAAGACCTTCGCCACCACCGGCTGGAAGGTCGGTTGGGTGCACGGCCCGACGCAGCTCGTACAGGCCGTCCGCACGGTGAAGCAGTTCCTCACGTTCGTGGCCAGTGGACCGTTCCAGCCGGCGATCGCCGTCGGCCTCGGGCTGCCCGACCGCTTCTTCGCCGAGTTGAGCGACACCATGCGACGTCGACGCGACCTGCTCGTCGAGGGGCTGCGGCGGCTGGACGTGCCGGTCAGCGTGCCCGCGGGCGGCTACTTCGTCATCGCCGACCTCGCCCGCTTCGACCCCGACGCGCTGCGGTTGTGCCGGGCCATGCCGACGCAGGTCGGGGTGGCAGGCGTGCCGGTGAGCGCGTTCATGGACAGACCCGCCGACCCGGCCGCCGAGGTCGCTGCTGCGTCGCTCGTGCGGCTCGCGTTCTGCAAGCAGGACGACGTCCTGGCCGAGGGCGTACGGCGACTGGCCCACCTGGCGGACTGAGCGGGTCTACGTTCGAGCGATGAGCGATCACGCGGTGCGAACGGTGCTGTCCGGGATGTCCTACACCGAGTGCCCGCGGTGGCACCAGGGTCGGCTGTGGTTCGTGGACTTCTATCTGCACCAGGTGTATTCGGTCGCCGAGGACGGTTCCGACCTGCGGGTCGAGGCGGACGTGCCGGCCCAGCCCTCGGGGCTCGGCTGGCTGCCGGGCGGCGATCTGCTGGTGGTCTCGATGAAGGACGCCAAGATCCTGCGCCGGACCGCGGACGGGTCGCTCGTGGAGCACGCCGACCTGGCGCGCCATGTGGCCGGGCTCCCCAACGACATGGTCGTCGACGGGCAGGGCCGGGCGTACGTCGGCAACTTCGGCTTCGACCTGATGTCCGGCGACGACATCGAGACGGCTCCCCTCCTGCGGGTCGACCCGGACGGCTCCGTGACGAAGGTCGCCGACGATCTGTGGTTTCCCAACGGCAGCGTGATCACCGACGACGGCCTCCTGCTGGTGGATGAGACCTTCGGCAACCGGGTGTCCGCCTTCGACATCGCCGCCGACGGGTCGCTCGGGCCCCGCAGGGACTGGGCGAAGTTCGGCGAACTGCCGACGGCGCGCGACCTGGCGACCGCCGTACCCCAGGGCGTCGTGGCGCCCGACGGGTGCGGGCTCGACGCCGAGGGCTGCCTCTGGATCGCGGACGCCAGCCATGGACGCGTCGTCCGGGTGCGCGAGGGCGGCGAGATCCTCGACGAGGTGCGCCCGGGCACGGGGGTGTTCGCGTGCATGCTGGGCGGGTCCGACGGCACCACGCTCTTCATGTCGTGCGCACCGGACTTCGACGAACACGCCCGAAGCGTGGCCCGCGGGGCACAGATCAAGGCGGTCACCGTGTCGGTGCCGCGTGCCGGCCGCCCCTAGTCCGCTCGTCCACATCCCCCTCGGCGATCCACAGGCGCCCGCGTCGCCCATGACCGTTCAGGCGCTCCGCATCCACGCTGCTGCCCATGGATCTGATGCTGGTGCTCGCCACCGTGTGGTCACTGTTGGCCGGCCCCGCCGCGGTGCCCGCTCCCACCACCGGCTACGTCTGGCCGCTCGACCCGCGACCGAGCCTCGTGCGCGGGTACGACGCGCCACCGCAGCCCTGGGCGGCCGGGCACCGCGGGGTGGATCTGCTGGGTCGCCCCGGTCAGCCGGTGCTCGCCGCCGGTGACGGAGTCGTGCTCTTCCGCGGGGCGGTCGCCGAACGCGGGGTCCTCACGGTCGCGCACCCGAACGGGTGGCACACGACGTACGAGCCGGTCACCGGCGGTCTCGCGGTCGGGACGCAGGTGCGTGCCGGTCAGCAGATCGCCACCCTCACCGCGGTGCAGAGCCACCGCGCGCCGCGGGCCTGTCTGCACTGGGGGCTGCTCGTCGCGCCGGACGTCTACCGAGATCCGCTCACCCTGCTGCGGGCTCTCGTCCCGATCCTGGTCCCGCTGACACCGTGACGATTCCCGCGCACGCGCGGGACCGGCACCCGTCGTCGGACGAGTGCCGGTCCGCTGCTGCCGTTCGATCTGTCAGTGGTTCGCCTGGAACCAGGGCTGCGCCCACCCGACGTAGTGCTCGCCCCACTTGCTCTTGATCTCAGCGATCGTCGTCGTCGTGTACGTGCCGTTGCCGTGGATGTCGTTCGAGGCGAACTTGCCGCCGCCGAGCGAGATCATCACGTGCCCGAAGCTGCTGCTGTGGAAGAACGCCAGGCCGCCCGCGGGGACCGTGGTGTCACCGCTGTGCTTGTACTTGCCCGGGATGGCCGCCCAGTGCGAGTTGGCGGACTGCGAGCCGCTCGCGCCGAATCCGTAGGCGAGGGCCACGACGTGGTCGCACCGGTGGGCGTAGTCCGAGCTGCTCCGGCCGAGGTGGGCCTTGGCCCACGCCACCGCGGCACCACACGAGTGCGGGTCGTTGAGACCCTTGGTCGAGCAGCCCTTGGTGGACGTCGGCGGGGCGGGGGTCTTGCCGCACTGCGGCGCGACCCGGCCGTCGCTGCCGGTCTTTACGTACGTGTCGGAGACGTAGCCCTTACCGACCTTGTCCCACAGGGTGCTGGTGCCGTAGATACCCGTGACCTTCGATCCGTTGGTCTGGCAGGAGATCGTCACCTTGGCACCGTTGGCGTAGCTGCCGGTGCTGCGCGCCGAGGTCGACGCCGACGCACGTGCCGTCAACGGAGACCCGTGGGTGTGGACGGTGCCCGCGTGACCCGCGGCGGAGGCAGCTCCGCTGAGGGCCAGCAGGCCGGCCGCGCCGATGCCCGCGACGGCTCCGGCTCGGGTGGCGTACTTCGTGATAGTGGTGGTGCTCATGATCGTGCTCCTTTGTGACGGTTGGGTTCTCGGGGTTGACGTGGTGATGTGACGCAGCGAGTCGCGTTCAGGTTTCACACAGGTCGGACGACGTACGGCATGAGGTCCGAGCCCGGTGCGCTCAGCGCGGCCTCACGGACGCTGTGGCTGTCGCGAGGCACATCAGCCTCGAGAATCCGTCCCTTGCCGAGGTAGATCGCGACGTGGTGGGTGCTCGATCCGCTGCCCCAGAAGACGAGGTCGCCCCGCTGCATCTGGGATCGCTTGACCCGGTGCGCGTGCGCGTACTGCGCCGTGGTGTTGGAGCCGACGTCCACGCCCGCGCCCTTCCAGAACGCGTAGAGGGTGAAGCCGGAGCAATCGAAACCGAACCGGTTCGAGTCGTGGTAACCGCTCGGGGAGGTGCCGACGCCGTACGCGGGGCCGCCCTTGCCGCCCGCACCCCAGGAGTAGGTGAGGCCCTTGCCGGTCTGGGACTTGGCGGCCGCGATGACCCGGTCGACCTTCTGTGCGTGGGTGCCGCCCTGCGGCCCGCGCGGGCCATCGATCCGGCCGTAGCGCTTGGACGCCAGCGAACCGTCGTCCTGGGCGCACTTGGACATCCCGGACACGTAGCCGTCGGTGCCGGTGGTGAGGTACTTGTCCGGCACCCAGAGCTTGTCGGTCGTCTTGTCCCACAGCGTGCCCTTGTGAGCGGCCTGACAGGTGACGGGCACCTGGTGGCCGGCCTTGTACTTGTCGACGACGGCGCCCTTGGCGTTGGCGCTGTCCCCGATGTGCTGGCGCCCGTTGAGCGTCACCTTCGCCGGGAACGATCGGGTGGCCGCGTCGGCGCTCATCCCGTGGCCGACCGTGGTGACCCCGATGGCGGCGGTCAGGCCCGCTACCGTGAGGATCCGAAGCGGTGTTCTGGTGCTGGTGCGGATGGACATGCGATGCCTCCTTCGTCGCTGCGCCGGATGCGCGGCATGGCAACGAAGTTCGCAGGCAGGACGGGCTGTTCGGCACCCGTGGACGGAACCTGACGACACCTGACACCGTCTTACAGACACGTTCTGCCGTTACATTGCGGCGGGAGCAACCGTTGGGGGACGGTTGGACGACGCGACGACCGAGGAGCACGAGCGTGCCGACCAACGACCGTCAGCAGACGGTGCAACGATTCGCCGACGAGCTGTCCGCGCTGCGGGAGTCCGTTGGCAGTCCCTCGTTCCGTAAGATGGCCGAGACCTCCGGGTGCATCTCGCACACGACGTTGCACGAGGCGGCCTCGGGCAACCGTTTCCCGTCGTGGGACACCACCAAGCAGTTCGTCCTCGCGTGTGGTGCCGACCCCGCGCCGTGGCAGGAACGCTGGCACGCGGCCGCGCGCCAGGTCGACCCGTCGACGGAGCCCGCCACACCGAGCACCTCCCCCGTCGCCTCCGAGCCCGTCGCCACGTCTGCGGCCTCCGCGGGCGCACCCCCGGCTGACGACACGACCGGCGCCGCGGTCTCGGGGGACCGCCCCCGCCACCGCTGGTGGGAGCCGACCTGGGTGCCCGTCGCGATCGTGCTGGTGGCGGCGATCGCCGTCGCCGGCCTCTTCCTCGCCCTGAGCAGGCGCTCCTCTTCCGCGAGCCCGTCCACAACGTCGTCCACGGCCGCTCCGCAGGTGGCCGCGGGGCAGACGGACCCCGGCCAGTCGGGTGGGAGCTCGTCCGGATGCGTGGTCTCGAAGGCAGCAGCGTCGCCGATGTCGCCGGTCACCCCCGGGGACTCCTCGACGTTCGGTGCGGACATCTCCTATCCGGACTGCGCAACGGTGAAGGTGGGGCAGAAGTTCACCAAGGAGTGGCGCCTGGACAACGTCGGGTCGGTCACATGGACCGGTCGCTCGCTCTCGCGGATGGGTCCGCCCCAGGGCGCCACGGACTGTCGGACACCGAAGCGCGCGGTGGTCCCCTCCACCGCACCCGGACACTCGGCCGTCGTCTCCATCGCGGTGACCGCACCGTCGACGGCTCGGACCTGTTACGTGAAGTTCGAGATGCTGGACGCTCAGGGTCGACGTACGTTCCCGGGCAATCGTCCCGTCTACTTCTACGTGTACGTCGTGAACTGACCTCTCAGGCCCTCGGGTGGGCCTGGGTGTACGACGCCCGCAACCGTTCCACGGACACGTGGGTGTAGATCTGGGTGGTCGACAGGCTCGCGTGGCCCAGCAGCTCCTGCACCATCCTGAGGTCGGCGCCGCCTTCGAGCAGGTGTGTGGCGGCGCTGTGCCGCAGGCCGTGCGGTCCGAGCGCCGGGGTCTGCGGCATCTCCCGCACCAGGGCCGTGAGGCTGGTGCGCACGGTGCGCGGGTCGACCCGACTGCCGCGGCGGCCGAGGAACATCGCGGCCCCGGAAGCCGGGGTCACCAGCGTGGGCCGGTGGGAGATCCACCGGTGCATCGCGTCGGCCGCCGGCACCCCGAACGGGACCGTGCGCTCCTTGTCTCCCTTGCCGATCACGCGGACCACCCCCGTCGCCAGGTCGACGTCGTCGACGTCGAGCCCGACCAGCTCGCCGACCCGGATCCCGCTGGCGTAGAGCAACTCGAGCATCGCGTGGTCACGCACCCGCACCGGGTCGCTGTCGTCGGCCGCCGTACCGGCCAGCGTCAGGAGCTCGTCCGCCTCCTGGCGACGCAGGACGGCCGGTAGATGATGGCCACGGGCGGGTGAGACGAGGCGCAGCGCCGGATCCACCTCGATCCGGCCCGTGCGCCGGGCCCAGCGGAAGAAGCCCCGCGCCGCGGCGGCGCGGCGGGCGATGCTCGTGCGCGCCGCGCCCGCCCGGTCCTGCTCGGCGAGCCAGGACCGCAGATCCGCCAACCCGATGTCGGCGAGCGCCGTGACGCCGGCGTTCGAGAGGAAGTCGGCCAGGCCGTGCAGATCGGTCAGGTAGGCGCGGACGGTGTGCTCCGAGCGGCCCTTCTCGAACCGCAGGTGGCGCTCGAAGGCCGGCAGGGATTCCAGCACCTCGCTGGGTGCCGTGCTCACGTCCGATGCGTCGCTCGTCACCCGGCCACGCTAGCCCGCGCGTCGCCACCCGTCCGGGGAGCGCGCCGCCAGCCCGCGCATCTCCAGTGCCCCCAGTCCGCCGAGCACGTCACCCACGGACAACCCGGCGGATCGCGTCAACTGGTCGACCGTCGAGGATCTGCGCACCGGCAACGCCTCCAGCACGCGACGTGGCACCTCGGGCAGGTCGTCTCCGACCGCCGGCGCCCCCTCGACCCGTGGCGCGAGGTCCGCGCCGAGCTCTCCGAAGAGTTCCGCACACTCGGCCGCGTCGGTCACCAGCGACGCGATCCCCTGCCGGATGAGTTCGTTCGTGCCGACGCTCGCCGTCGAGGTCACCGGCCCCGGCACCGCGGCCACGACCCGGTGCAGCCGCTCGGCGTTACGCGCCGTGTTGAGCGAGCCGGACCGGATGCCCGCCTCGACCACCACGGTGCCCGGCGTCATCGCCGCGATCAGGCGGTTGCGTGCCAGGAAGCGGTGACGCTGCGGTGACGCGCCCGGCGGGCACTCGGACACCACGGCACCGGTACGGGCGATCTCCTCGAGGAGATCGTGATTGCCGGCCGGATAGAGCCGGTCCACGCCGCCCGCCATGGCCGCGATCGTCACGCCGTCACCGGCCAGTGCGCCGCGGTGGGCGGCGGTGTCGATGCCGTACGCGCCGCCGGACACGACGGTGAAGCGGCGCACGGCCAGATCGTGGGCGATCTCCCCGGCGACCGACTCGCCGTACGCCGTCGCGAGCCGCGCGCCGACCACCGAGACGCTGCGCGCGAGCACGCCGGCCAGCTCGACGCAGCCGCGCACCCACAGGCACAGCGGCGCCAACTCCAGATCATCCAGCCCGCGCGGCCACCCCGGGTCGCCGGGCACCAGCACCTCGATGCCGAGGCGGTCGGCCGCGTGCAGGACCCGGGCCAGATCGAGGTCGGACACGCGGGCGGCGAATCGGTCGTAGGCCCCGTCGGCGTTGGTGGCGATCGCCTGCCAGGCGCCGACCGGTCCTCGCTCCTGGACCAGGGTGGCGATCGTCGGGTCCATCGGCTCCCCCACCTTGCACAACGCCACCCGGGCCGTCCGTTCGTCGGTGCGCGTCCTCACGCCGCCGCCTGGCTGGTGCGCAGGGCAAGGGCTCGCAGCAGATGCTCCGGGCCGGGCGCGTCGAGCTCCTGCAGGTCGGCCAGAGTCCACCCGACGCGCAGGCACCTGTCGTATCCGCGCATGGTGAGCGTCCCCGTCTCCAACGCCCGGTCGAGCACTCCGGTCGTCTCGCGCGGCAGCCGCCACCGACCGCGTAACGCCGGCCCCGGTGCCGTTCCGTTGATGAGCCACCCGCAGCCGTGCCAGCGACGTGCCTGCCGCTCGCGAGCACGTACGACGCGCGCTGCCACGGCGGCGCTCGGCTCGCCGCCCGGACCTGCCAGGCCGGCTCGGGTCACCGGAGCGACCTGCAGATGGACGTCGACCCGGTCCATCAGCGGACCGGAGAGCTTGTTGAGGTAACCGCGCCGCATCAGCACCGAACAACTGCACGCACCGCCCTTGCCGAAGTTCTTGCCGCACGGGCAGGGGTTCGCCGCCAGCACCAGTTGGAACCGTGCCGGGTAGGTGGCGACCCGGTCGGCACGGGCGATCGTCACCCGCCCGGCTTCCAGCGGCTGACGCAGCGCGTCGAGGACGTCGCGCCGGAACTCGGGCGACTCGTCGAGGAAGAGCACGCCACGGTGGGCGCGGCTCACGGCGCCCGGCCTGATGGGGCCGCTCCCGCCGCCGATCACGGCCGCCATCGACGCACCGTGATGCGGCGCGACGAACGGCGCGCGCTCGATGAGCACCTCGGCGCCGAGGGCTCCGAGCACCGAGTGGATGGCGGTGACCTCCAGCGCCTCGGCGCGTTCGAGGGGCGGCAGGATGCCGGGCAGGCGCTCGGCGATCATCGTCTTTCCAGCACCGGGCGGACCGATCATCGCCATGTGGTGCCCGCCGGCGGCCGCGACCTCCAGCGCGTGCCGGGCCTCCTCCTGACCGGAGACGTCACACAGATCGGGCAGCGGTCGTGCAGCCGCGGCCGACGGCGGGTCGATGGACAGGTCGGGCAGCGGACGTCGTTTCCTGACCAGGTCGTAGCGGGCGACCAGCTCAGGGAGGGTGCGCATCGGCGTCACGAGCACGCCCGGGACGAGCGCCGCCTCCGCGGCGTTCGCAGCAGGGACGACGACGTGCGTCACCCCTGCCGCCACCGCGGCGAGCACCGCGGGCAGGACACCGTGCACCGGGCGGATCGACCCGTCGAGCGCGAGCTCGCCCAGGTGGACGATGTCGCGCACGACCTCGCCGTCGACGGCGCCGGTGGCCGCGAGCGCGGCAACGGCGATCGCCAGGTCGAAGCCGGATCCGTGTTTCGGCAGGGCGGCCGGCGAGAGGTTGACCGTGATGCGCCCCGAGGGCAGCTCCAGCTCGCTGTTGCCGCAGGCCGCGCGAATGCGCTCCGGCGACTGCCGGCAGGCGGCGTCCGGCATCCCGGTGATCGTGAACGCGGGCAGGCCCTGCGACGCGTTGGCCTCCACGTCGACCACCGTCCCGTCGATCCCTCGCAGCGTGACGCTGCGGGTCCGCCCGAGGCTCACCAGACGTCCCGGACGTGCTCAACGACCGGTGCACTGTGCGGCCGGACCAGAATGCCCACCACGTCGATGCGCACCGCTGCCACACCGACCGGGTGCTCGCGCAACCAGGCGTGCGCGAGATGCCGCAGTCGCGCGGCCTTCAGCCGGGTGACCGCCTCGACCGGTGATCCGAACGTCGTGGTGCGGCGGGTCTTCACCTCGACGATGACGAGAGTGTCGTGGGCCTCGTCGAAGGCGATCACGTCCAACTCACCTTCGCGGCACCGCCAGTTGCGCTCGACCACCACCATGCCCTGCGACCGCAGATAGTCCACGGCGTAGTCCTCACCCGCGCGCCCGAGCGCATGACGCGGATCGACCCGATGTGCTGGTCCCGAACTCTTCATCCCTCATCACCTCCGCCACCGACCCTGGCGTGGGAGCGCCAGGGTCGGCAGCCGCCGTCATCGCGGCTGTGGACGGGCTGCGACAGCGGAGGGGGATGTGGACGAGCACGGACTCCCGTGACGACATGCCGTCGCGCCGCTACCGTCGGACGGACTGGACCGGACCGTTCCCGAGTCGCGAGGACCCCCGATGAACGCTCGTCGCATCACTCATGCCGCCACCATCTGCACCGCCACCCTGGCCGCCGTCTTCGTCCTCGGCCCCCTCACGTCCACCGCACAGGCCGCGAGCGCGGAGCGGCACGGCCACGGGCACCGGCCGGTCTACGACTGCCCGCCGCGCGCCCGCGCGGTCGGCTACAGCGACGCCCTCGACAAGCTGAACACCCTGGGCGCCGAGGTGGGCGGGCTGTCGGCGCTGACGTACGACGCCCGCCGCCACGCGTACGCCGCGATCGAGGACCACTCCGGTGACCAGGCGTCCCGGATGTGGTTCTTCCGCGATGCCGCGCACCCTCAGGTGACCGGCACCCTCACCCTGACGCAGGCCGACGGGACGCCGTACACCGGTGCCGACTTCGACGCCGAGGGGCTCACGGTGCTGCCGAGCGGCGACTACCTCGTCAGCTCCGAGGTGGAGCCGTCGATCCGCGTCTTCGACCGATCGGGCCGCGAGGTGGCGCAACTGCCCGTCCCCACGCGCCTGCACGTGCCGCCGATCGGCGAGGCGACGCCGAACGCCACCCTCGAAGGCCTGTCGATCTCCCCCGACGGGGCCACGATCTACGCCGCGATGGAAGGCACCCTCAGCGGCGACGTCTCATCCACCGGCGAGGCCGGTTACCGCCGGATCCTGGTCTACACGAAGGGCCGTCACGGCTACGCACTCACGCGGCAGCTCGGGTACCACGTCGATCCGGGAATGCGGATCTCCGAGGTCGCCGCCTACGGTCGCGACGGGCTGCTGGTGATGGAGGCCGCGTACGAGCCCGCGACCGGCAACGCGATCGAGCTGTACGCCGTGCACACCCGCCACGCCCGCGACGTCAGCGCGATCGGCGACCTCGGGAACTCTCCGCACGCGGTGCTGCCCAAGACACTGGTGTCGAACGTGACCGCGTGCCCGAGCCTCGGGGCCACCGCGAAGGAGCCCCAGACCAACCCGCTGATGGACAACTACGAGGGCATGACGATCGAGACGCGGCACGGTCGCGATGCGCAGGTGCTGCTCGTCTCCGACGACAACTTCAGCGCCACCCAGACCACCCGGCTGCTGCGCCTGCAGGCCCCCTTCCCCGACACTGACGCAGTTCAGCGGCTCAGGCGGGCAGCTCCATCTCGGTATCGCTCTCCGGCGAGCCGAACCTACCCGACCTCGCTTCGCTCAGTCGGGCAGCTCCATCTCGGTATCGCTCTCCGGCGAGCCGAACCTGCCCGACCTCGCTTCGCTCAGTCGGGCAGCTCCATCTCGCGGGCCGGCAGCTCTTCCACGTTCACGTCCTTGAAGGTGATCACGCGCACCTGTTTTACGAACCGGGCGGGGCGGTAGACGTCCCAGACCCACGCGTCGCTCATCCGCACGTCGAAGAACACCTCGGCGCCCTCACCGCGGACGAGGACGTCGACCTCGTTGCACAGGTAGAACCGGCGCTCGGTCTCCACGACATGGCTGAACAAGCCCACCACGTCACGGTATTCGCGGTACAGCGCGAGCTCCTGCTCCGTCTCGTACTTCTCCAGGTCCTCCGCGCTCACGCCCACTCCTTCATCGCGTCCGGTGCACCCTGTTCGACCGTATCCGCGGCGCCGGCGGACGCGCGGACGATTGCGCCATCGGCGCCCTCGCCCATACCGCCGAACGGTCGCCAGCTGCGCCGATGCAGCTCGCACGGCCCGTGCAACTCGATGGCTGCCAGATGATCGGGCGCCGAATATCCCTTGTTGCCGGCCCAGTTGAACTGCGGATACGCCTCGTGGAAGTCCCGCAGCATCGCATCACGCTCGACCTTCGCCAGCACGCTGGCCGCAGCCACCGACGAGCACTTCATATCGGCCTTGATCATCGTGGTGACCGGCGGGATCGGGCGGCCGACACCGTCCGCTCCGGCCGCCGTCAGATCCGGCTGGGCCCCGGCCACCTGCTCGACGGACAGCAGCACCGGTGCCGCCTCGCGGTCCGACAGCCAGTCGTGGTTACCGTCCAGGATCACCAGGTCGGGCTGCACGTCGAGCATCGCCAGGGCACGTCGGCCGGCGAGGCGCAGCGCGGCCATGATGCCGATGCGGTCGATCTCGGCGGCACTGGCGTGGCCGACGGCGTACGCCACCGCCCACCGACGCAGCCGGGGCACCAGCCGTTCGCGCGCTGCGGGGGTGAGCAGCTTGGAGTCGCGCACCCCTTGGGGCGCGGTCGGGCAGTGCTCGTCGATGACGACCGCGCCCACCGAGACCGGCCCGGCGAGAGCACCGCGACCGACCTCGTCCATGCCGCAGAGCAACCGGTGGCCCTCGCGCTGCAACGCACGTTCCACGCGCAGGCTCGGTCGAGCGGGTGTCATGGCGTCATGGTCTCGGCTTGGGCACATCGGCGAAGACCGAGCCGTACGTCGGCAATCCGCCGATACGGCTGATCGGCCAGGCGATGGCGACGACCTGACCGGTGATGTCGGAGATCGGCACCGTCCCGTCGACGCCCTTGCCGTCCAGATTGTGCACACGCGAGTCGGCGGAGTCGGCGCGGTTGTCGCCGAGCACCCACACCTTCCCGGCGGGCACCGTGATGTCGAACCGGGCGTCGGGTCCGTCGTCGGACTTCTCGCCCGGCGGCAGGTACTTCTCGGTGATCGCGTACCCGTTGACGGTGATCTGGTCCTTGGAGTTGCAGCACACGACGTGGTCCCCGGGCAGTCCGATGACCCGCTTGACCAGGTGGTCCGGCCCCCCGGGCAGCACCCCGACGCCGATCAGGGCGTCCTTGACGATCCGCTTGACCGGGCCGGGATTCGACTCGTCCGGACCCCAGGTGTTCGGTTTGGAGAAGACCACCACGTCGCCGCGGTGCAGCGCCGAGTGCTGCGGGGTGAACTTGCTGACCAGGATCCGGTCGCCGGTGATGAGGGTGTTCTCCATCGAGGGCGACGGGATCGAGAACGGCTGCACCAGGAAGGTCTTCACCAGGAAGGACAGCGCGAGCGCGATGACGACGACGATGGCCAGTTCCCGCAGGAACACCCAGCGGTGATGAGGCCGGGGGTGCTCGGCGGTGGCTGGTACCTCGCCCGGTGCCGGGCGGTCGTCGGGGGTGTCCGATGCGGCGCGGTGCGCCGAAGCGTCGGAGGAGGCGCCCGATGGGGGGCGGTTGCGGGAGTCGTCAGTCATACGTCCGTCAATGGGAAGGAACCTTCGCGAAGGTCGCGGAGTAGTTGCCGAGCCAGGTTATGCGGTCGAGGGGCCAGACCACTGCATCGGCCCGCCCGGTGACGTCTTTGATCGGCACCGACCCGGTCGCACCCGACCCGTCGTCGTGATAGCGCGAGTCCCCCGAGTCGCCGCGGTTGTCGCCCATCACCCAGATCCTGCCCGCGGGGACGGTGATGTCGAATCGGGTGAGGCTGGGCTTGGTGCCCGCCGCCAGGTACGGCTCGGTGATCGCGACGCCGTTGATGGTGATCTTGCCGGCGCTGTCGCAGCACGTCACATGGTCACCGGGCATTCCGATCACCCGCTTGATGAGGTGGTTGTCCCCCGCGGGGTAGAGACCGACGAATTCGAGCAGCTTCTGCACCGGGCCGGGATTGGGGGCGCTCCCCTCGTCGCCGAGCCAGTTGTCGGGATCGTCGAAGACCACGACGTCTCCGCGGTGCAGGTCGAACGGTCCCGGTGTGAGCTTGCTGACCACGACACGGTCACCGGGCACCAGCGCCGGCTCCATCGACTCCGAAGGGATCCAGAAGGGCTGCAGCAGGAAGGTCTTGATGACGAACGACAACAGCATCGCGATCACCACGACCAGCACGAGTTCGCGGATCGCGACGAGCCAGCGCTGCGTACGACGTTGCGGCGCGGCGGGGGCCGGTTCCTGCACCGGCTCCTCCGTCGCCGCTGGGACCGGGACGTCCCTTCGCGGAGCCTGCGTCGCGGTGGCGTCAGCGGTCGGTTCCGGACCGGGCTGGGGAGGCCGGTGCAGCCGCAGACCGATGGTGGGCTCGTCGGCCGGGTCGGCGGCGACGGGAGACGCAGATTTCGGGAGCGGCCCGAGCCTGCGCTGGGGAAGGGTGGGGCTGTCGGCAGGGTCCTGGACGGGACCGACCCGCGTCGCGTCCGTCGTGTCGGAGCCGTCGGTGGAGGGCTGCGCGGGGCCCGGCAACGGGCCCAGCACCTTCTGTGGGCGGGTGGCGCCGGCCGGCAGCTTCCAGGCGTGGGTACCCGGACGCAACCACCGTCTGGGTCCGCGTCCTCTGCCCCCGGGATCGGATGTCACCACGAGAGTGTGCCCCACGAAGATGGGACGGGGCCGTGCAGGGACGACCTCAGCGGGGCGGCGCGTCGCGGCGAACGCGACGATGGCGCGACCCCCGCGGGGATCGCGCCATCGTCGGTGCGTGCTGAGTCGATGACTCGGGCGGTTCAGGCCTTGACGGGCTTGACCGAAGGAACGTCGCGCTTCTCCTTGATCTTGGCGGCCTTGCCGCGCAGGTCGCGCAGGTAGTACAGCTTCGCGCGGCGCACGTCACCGCGGGAAGCGACCTCGATGTGGTCGATCACCGGGGTGTGCAGCGGGAACTTGCGCTCCACGCCGACGCCGAAGCTGACCTTGCGGACGGTGAAGGTCTCGCCGATGCCGCCGCCGTGACGGCCGATGACGACACCCTGGAAGATCTGCACGCGGCTGCGCGTGCCCTCGATGACCTTCACGTGCACCTTGACGTTGTCACCGGCGCGGAAGTCGGGGATGTCGCTGCGGAGGCTGGGGGCGTCGATCGCGTCGAACTTATGCATGACGAGCTACTTCCTCGTGGCGCCACAGGTCGCCACCGTTGATGAACGGGGAGTGCGTCGAGCTGCTCGGACCACATGCCCCGAAGATTCTCGGGGTCACGTCCCCCTGTGGCGGGGGTCCGCTTGCGTGCACGACGCGACTGCACAGTCTGCCAGACCGGGGCGCCAGGGCTGAAATCGAGCACACCGGACCGGTGCGGATCAGGCGCGCGGCTTACGCAGCCGCACGGTCCGCCCGAACGGACCCTGGCCGGCGCGCCGGTATCCCGCCCTGCGGTACATCCGCAGCGGACCGAGGCTGCGTTCGCCGGTGAAGAGGCTGTACGCCGTCGCCTCCTCGGGCGCCTGCGCCTCGATCTGCTCCAGCAGCCATTGCCCGAGGCCCCGTCCGCGCAGGTCGGGCGCCACCATGACCCGCTCGATCTCCCACGCGTCACCGTCGAGCCTGCCCCTCGCCGACGCGACGAGCCGGCCGTGGGAGCGCACGACGTAGGTCGACGTGATCTGCAGCGAGGCGGCCAGCGACTCGTAGGTCTCGTGCTGGGCGGGGATCTGCAGGGTGTCGTTCTCGATGCCGGTCGTGAGCCAGCAGGCGTGCGTCAGGGTGAGCAGCTCCCCCACGTCGCCCGGGCCGGCCGGCACGAGTGCCAGGTCGTCGGGATCCGCCGCAGCGGAGGCGTGCAGCAGGTCGGGGCGCCGACGGGCGGTGCGATGCAGCTGCTGTTCGCGGCGCCAACGGGCGATCGCGCCGTGGTCGCCGGAGAGCAGGACGTTCGGCACGGCACGGCCCTGCCACTGCGCGGGCTTGGTGTAGACGGGGTATTCGAGCAATCCGTCCTCGTGCGACTCCTCATCGAGCGACGCGGCGTTGCCGATCACGCCCGGCAGCAGCCGCGCGACCGCTTCGATGATGGCGAGCGCGGCGACCTCGCCGCCGTTCAGCACGTAGTCGCCGAGCGAGACGACGCGCACGTCCATCCGGTCGGCGGCGTGCTCGTAGACCCGCTCGTCGATGCCCTCGTAGCGACCACACGCGAAGACCAGCCACTCCCGGTCCGCGAGCTCACGGGCGGTGCGCTGGGTGAGGGGCTCGCCACCGGGCCCCGGCACGATCAGGACGGGCCGAGGATCACCCTGCGTCGCCAGCGCGTCCAACGCCTCACCCCACGGCTCGGGCTTCATCACCATGCCGGCGCCGCCGCCGTACGGCGTGTCGTCGACGGTGCGGTGCCGGTCGTGGGTGAAATCGCGCAGGTCGTGCACCCGGATGTCGAGCAGGCCGTCGCGCCGCGCCTTGCCGATCAACGACAGGTCGAGCGGGGCGAGATAGTCGGGGAAAATCGAGACGACGTCGATGCGCACCGGTCAGTCCCGCCCGAGGTCGAGCAGGCCGGGCGGCGGGTCGATCTCGATCCGACCGGCCTCGATGTCGACGACGGGCACGATCTGCTCGACGAACGGCACGTACGCGGTGCCGCCGCCCTCCAACGCAATCTGCAGCAGGTCCTGTGCCGGGCGCTGCAGCAGCGCGACGACCGCCCCCACGAGCGCGCCGTCGACGTCGTAGACGATCAGGTCGACCAGATCGTCCTCGTACCAGCCGTCGTCCTCGTCCTCGTCCGGCGCGGCCATGAGCCGGGTGTCACGCAGTCCTTCGGCGCCCGTGCGATCACGCACCTGCTCGAAACCGAGGACCCACGTCGTGCCCTGCACGCGCGCCGAGCGCACCGTCAGCTCCCCGATCGACGGCTCGGTGCGAAAGCGTGCACCGGGGGTGAACCGCTCCTGCGGCCGGTCGGTGTGCAGCTGGACCGTCACCTCGCCCTTCAGCCCGTTCGCGCGGCCGATGCGGGCCACCATCACCTCGTCCATGCCGGGAAGTCTCCCAGCTACCGCTCGACGCCGCCTCGACCCGTCTGCCGCTATCGGCCCCAAGCGGTCTGGTACGTGGTTGGATCGGCGCACGATCGGCCATCCGGCAACCGTCACTTCTTCGGAGGAAGCATGAGTTACGACCAGTCAGCGCCACCGCCCCCGCCCGGCGACTACGGCCAGGGCGGCGGTTTCCAGGGGGGCGGCCCCGGCGACGGCGGGTACGGCGGCGCGCCACCGCAGCAGAGCACGAAGGCCGTCGTGGCTCTCGTGCTGAGCATCCTGGGCGTCTGCTGCTTCATCTTCCCGATCGCCGGGATCGTCCTCGGCGTGCAGAGCAAGAAGGAGATCCAGAACTCCGGCGGCCGCCAGAAGGGCGCAGGCCTCGCGCAGGCCGCGATCATCGTGGGTGCCATCCTGCTGGTCCTGGCCGTGATCGGCGACGCGATCTACTTCTCGCGGCGCTGAACGTCACCGCTCGACCGGACGGCGGGCACCGGGCAACCGGTGTCCGCCGTTCGTGCGCCTCGGGCCGACCGGAGCGAGGGGTCACGGAGCGAGCGCTGCCCCCCAGGGCGTGTTGCGCACGATCATGAAGATCACCGCGACGGCGCCGATCACGTAGGTGAGGACCGTGGCGTGCTGCCGTGCGAACGGCGCGCTGGGCACACCACGCCAGCGGTTGCGCAACGCGGTGAGCCACCACCCCACGACGACCGGCATGAGCAGCACCACGAAGACATTGCTGGAGAGCGCGGCCCGCAGGTTGCCGTTGGTGAGGTCGTTGACGGCGCGCAGGCCCCCGCACCCCGGGCAGTAGATGCCGGTGAGCGCATAGAGCGGGCACATCCCCCACGACCCGTGCTGGTGCGGATCCCGGAAGTGCAGTGCCACGGTGGCGACGCCCACGAGCAGTCCGCCGACCGCGAGCGGACGCACCCGACGCCACGGCGACGTGGCATCGCGCGATGCGGCGTCGTAGGTCGTCGACGACTGCGCGGGCGCTGCTCCGAGCTGGGTCATGCCGTCAGTGTCTCAGGTGCCGCTCGCCACCGGAGCCGGTTCGGGCTCGGCATCTCGGCGCACGTCGGGCATCACGACACTCAGCGCGGACAGCGCGGCCGCGAGCACGAGCGGGACGATCAACGCGTCGGCGATGCCGAACGCGTGCACCAGGCTGCCGATGACCCCGGGGCCGAGCAGCCCCGCGGCGTATCCCATCGACACCACGACGGACAGCCCGCGACCGCCCGCGAGGTTGCCCGCGGATCCATAGACCTGCGGGGCGACCAGACCCATGCCCAGGCCGACCACGGCCCACCCGAGCAGCAGCAGCCACAGCGGCGACGCGATGACGGCGATCAGGTATCCCGCCGCGGCGACGGCGGCGCCGAACCGCACGACGGCACGTCGTCCGATCAGGTGCACGGCCGCGTCACCGCACAGCCGGATGGTGACCATGGTCGCCGAGACCGCGACCACGCCGAGTGCTGCGGTCGAATCAGACACGCTGGCAATCGATTTCACGTCGTACGCCGACCAGTCCATCGCCGTGCCCTCAGCGACCGCGAAGCAGATCGCCATGAGGCCAAGCAGCCAGGCGGCGCGCGGGATGGCGGAGCGCGCACCGTGCGCGTCGGCGTGTCCGACGATCTGGGACTGCGCGGAGAGTCGCTCCTGGAAGACCAGGCTGACCAGCAACGCGATGCCCACGACCGTCATCGCGGCCAGCACCAGGTGACCACCCGACAGGTCCGCGCGACCGAGCAGCAGTACGAGCAGTGACACCGCGAGCGTGCCGACGGAGAAGAAGGCGTGCAACCGGCTCATGACGGGACGCTCGCGATGCTGCTCGACCTGCACCGCGAGCGCGTTCATCGACACGTCGAGCGCTCCGTTGCCCACGCCGAGCAGGACCCCGGCCACGCAGGCGGTCCACACCGATCCCGCCCACGGGAGCAGCAGCAGGCCGAGGGCCATCGCCAGGGTGCCGGCCTGCATCGGGCGCAGCGCGCCGTGCGCGTCGGACAGACGCCCGCCCAGGTTGATACCGACGATCGCGGCGAGGCCCAGCACCATCAGCAGCACGCCGATGCCGAGCGCGTCGGTGTGCAGCTGCTCGCGCAGCGCCGGGGTCAGCGCGCCGACGGCGCCGTACCCGAATCCGTTGGCGACGAAGGCCACGAGCACTCCTGCCAGCGCGGAGGAGCTCCCGAGAGCCGGGCGGCGTACGGAGTGCATGAGCGGGTTCCTTCGAGGTGGGAAAACGACGACGCCAGGTGTCCGGGATGTTCCCGGGCCACCTGGCGTCGCTGGAGTGCTGTCGAGCCGGTCAGCGCACCTGGTCGGTGTCGACGATGTCCACGCGGATGTTGCGGCCGCTCGCGAGAGCGCCCACGACGGTGCGCAGCGCGGACGCGGTGCGACCGGAGCGTCCGATCACCCGGCCGAGATCGTCGGGGTGCACGCGCACCTCGAGCATCTCGCCCCGGCGGCCGTCCTTGTGCTGGACCACGACGTCGTCATCGTGGTCGACGATGCCCTTGACCAGGTGTTCCAGCGCCTCTTCGAGCAAGGTGCTCAGCTCTCCGAGGGGGCGGCGGTGTCGTCCGCGGCCTTGGCGTCAGCCTCGTTCGACTTCTCCGCCTTGTCCGACTTCTCCGCGGCGGGCGCGTCGTCGGCGGGAGCCGCGGCGGCCTTCTTACGGGTGGTGGTCGCGCTGCCCTTGCCCGCGTCGTCGGACGCGTTCTGGGCGGCGGCCAAGGCGGCCTCGTACGCGGCCTTCTTGTCGCGCGGGGCTTCCTTGACGCGCAGCGTGCCCTCGGCACCCGGCTCGCCCTTGAACTTCTGCCAGTCACCGGTCACGCCGAGGAGCGCACGCACCTGCTCGGTGGGCTGCGCGCCGACACCGAGCCAGTACTGCGCGCGCTCGGAGTCGATCTCGATCAGGCTGGGGTCTTCCTTGGGGTGGTACTTCCCGATCTCCTCGATCGCCCGGCCATCGCGCTTGGTGCGCGAGTCCATGACGACGACGCGGTACTGGGGGGTGCGGATCTTGCCGAGTCGCTTCAAACGAATCTTGACGGCCACGTTGGTGGTGTCTCCTGTATCTCATCGGTGAGCGCGGCGAGACCGGGTGGGGAACACACGGGGAGCCGATGCTCGGGGTAGGCGCGCGGGCACAGGGAGGGCCGGCCGCACGCGGGTACGCCGATCAGTCTGCCAGAACGCCGCGCCGCGCCGAAATCGTCACGACGCCGGGTAGAGCCCCGACACGCGCGCTCTGCTGCGCGCCAGCCCGAAGAGCATGCGGGCGATCGGCAGCGGCACACCGGTCAGCTCCCCCAGCTCGACGACGGCGCCGAGCAGCGCATCGAGCTCCACCGGTCGTCCGGCGTCCAGATCCTGCAGCATCGAGGTGCGGAACGCTCCGAGCCGCCGGGTGATCCGGTGCCGGTCAGCAGGGTCCTGGTCCATCGGGATCCCGAGCGTCGCACCGAGGGCCTTGGCCTCGAACATGACGGCGTCGACCAGCTCCATCACCAGGTCGTCATCGAGGATCGTGTCCATCGTGCCGGTCGTGAGCAGGCTGACCGGGTTCATGGTCATGTTGCCCCACAGCTTCCACCAGACGTCGCGTTGGATCTGCTGTGACGTCGTCACCGACAGGCCACCGCTGCCCAGCACGCCCGCCACGCTCTGCGTCACTTCATCGGCGCCGCCCGCAGGATCGCCCAGCACGAGTCCGTCACCGGTCTCCCACCGCACCACCCCCGGCGCCGGCGTACTGGCGCCGAGGTGCACGACGGAGCCGATGACGCGCTCGCTCGGGAACGCGCGGGTGAGCGCACCTTCGGGGTCCACACTGCGCAGGGTGCGGCCGGAGACCGGGCCGCCGAATCCCCCGTCCAGGAACCACCAGGGCAGTCCGTTCATCGCGGTCAGCACCCTGGTGTGGTCGCCGAGCAGGGCGGCGACCGAGGTGGCGACGGCCGGCA
The DNA here is from genome assembly GCF_021391335.1 of Allobranchiibius sp. GilTou73. Lineage (GTDB taxonomy): Bacteria > Actinomycetota > Actinomycetes > Actinomycetales > Dermatophilaceae > Allobranchiibius > Allobranchiibius huperziae. The sequence continues at coordinate 3,124,864 of NZ_CP090051.1, forward strand.
GGGAGGGCGCCTTGACCGCCAGGACCACCAGATCCTGGGGTCCGAGGTCGGCCGGGTCCGCGCTCACCGGGAGGGGATGGCGTTGGGTGGCGCCGTCGTGATGGAGCACCAGACCGTCACGGGCGAGGGCGGCGAGCGTGACGCCACGCGCGAGCAGGGAGACCTGAGCGCCGCCGCGGGCGAACGCCGCAGCGAGGGTGCCGCCGATGGCGCCGGCACCGACGACGCACACCCTCATGAGCCCGCCGCGACCGCGGGGCAGGAGCCCAGCGCGTTCATCGCCTGCTTGGTGCGGCCCCACGACGCGGGGTCCGACTGCGGCGTCGACAGCCGGACGGTGTGCTTGTCCGCGTCGTCGACATGGGTCGGCTGGTAGCGCGCCCGCTGGCTCCAGATGCCCGAGGCGGTCTTGGAAAAGGTGATCTGCGCGAGCACGCCGTCCTGGTTGGAGTCCGTCTGGCCCCCGCCGCGGGTCGGACCCTGGTTGGAGATGAAGTTGCCGAGACCGTAGAAGACGTACTTGCCGTGGATCGTGGTGCACGGCTGCACGACGTGCGCATGGGTGCCGAAGATCGCGTCCACGTACGGCGACGCGAGCAGCCGGCCCGCCAGCGTGGTCTGGGCCGGCGTGGGGTGCTGCACCCCCTCCTTGCCCCAGTGGATGTTGACGATCACGATGTCGGCGCCCGCCTTCTTGGCGGCCCGGGCGTCGGCGATAATCGCGGAGGCCCCGATGGCCGGCCACAGATAGGCCTTCAGCCACGGCGCATCGGACGGCACGTGCGTGGTGGGCGTCGCGGAGTTGGGCAGCGTGTAGGTGAACGCCAGATCGGCGACCTTGACGCCCTTCGCCTCGTACATCGCCGGAATGCCCAGCGGCCCCGGCGCGCCCGTCGGCCCCGCGACCTTCAGCCCCGCCGCCTGCAGTTGCCGACGGGTCGACACGATGCCCGCCACTCCCCTGTCCATGGTGTGGTTGGACGCCGCGTCACACCCGTCGTACCCGGCCCGCTTCAATGTGCCGGCGATCTCCCGCGGCACGTTGAAGGACGTCGAACCCGGGGCGCTCAGATCCGCATCGGTGGAGGAGATCGGGGTCTCCTGATGGCAGATCGCGATGTCCGCGGCGCTGATGGCGCTCTTGACCTGCACGAACATGGGATCGAAGTCGTAGCCGGTGCGACCCGCGGCCTTCGCGTACGCCGCGGCCTCCCGCCACAGCGGCGAGTGCAGCAGGATGTCGCCGCTCCCGGTCACCGTGACGCTCGGCGTGCGAGAGCGGGCGCTCGAGGCGCTCGCGCTTGAACCGCCTGCGCTCGTACCGGAGGACGGGGTCGATGACGGGCGCGCGTGGGGCGATGGGCTGCAGCCGCACAGAGCGACCATCGCCGTCGCGGCGACCACCGCGCTGCCCCAGGTCCCCCGGCCTCGTCCCATCCCGGCACGCTATTGCATCGGCCGCGCGATCTTTCCGGTCACGCCGGAGCGTGTCGGTCAAGGAAGCGGTAGACCTCGGTATCGTCCACTCCGGGGAACACACCCGGCGGCATGGCCGCCAGCAGGTGGGAGTGCGCCCGGGCGCTCGGCCATGCATTGCCGCTCCACCGGTCGGCCAGGTCGGCGGGCGGCAGGTTGCAGCAGGTCGGGTCCGGGCAGCGGGACGTCGCCCGGTGGGTGGTCTCGCGGCCGCGCATCCACTTCACGTCCTGGTAGCGCACCCCGACGTTGACCGAGAACACCCCCGCCGGCGTCCGGTCGATCGCTGCGGTGCACCAGTAGGTGCCGGACCGGGTGTCGGTGTACGCGCAGAACGCCTGCGACAGATCCGGCTGCTCGAAGACCCGGCGTGCCGTCCACGCGCGACAGACTCGCTGGCCCTCGATCGCGCCCGTCGCGTCGCTGGGGAAGATCACCCCGTCGTTCTCGTACGCCTTGTAGATGACGCCGTCCTGCCCGATGCGCATGAAGTGCACCGGGATGCCGAGGTGACGGGTGGCGAGGTTGGTGAAGCGGTGGGCGGCAGTCTCGTACGAGACGGCGAACGCGTCGCGCAGGTCCTCGATCGCGATGTCCTTGGCGTCCATGGCCTGCCGCAGCAGCTGGACCGCGCCCTCCTGCGGCATCAGCACGGACGCCGCGAAGTAGTTGATCTCCACCCGCTGGGTGAGGAACTCGGCGTAGTCGACCGGCACGTCGTGCCCGAGCACCAGATGTCCCAAAGCCTGGAGCGCGAGCGAGCGCGAATCGTGTTGTCCCGCCTCGGGTTGCGGCAGGTAGATGCGCTTGTGCTGCAGGTCGGTCACGGTGCGCGTGGAGCCGGGCAGGTCTCCGGTGTGCACCAGGGAGAAGCCGAGGTGCGCGGCCATCCGGTCCACCGAGACCCGACCCACCGGACCGCCGGTGTAGTTGATGGCACCCAGCAGCTGGGCCGCCTCGTCCTCGATCTCGCCGAAGTAGTTGTCCGCGGCCCGCATCCGCTCGCGCAACCCCAGGTTGGCGCGTCGTGCGTGCTCCGGCGTCGCCGCGCGTTCGGCCGACGAGGCCGCCATCGCCTCGTGCAGGCCGACCAGTGCCTCCAGCGCCTCGGTCGGCAGACGGGGACCGATCTTGACCCGGGGCAGACCCAGCGCGTCGTACCCCTCCCCGCGCTGGGCGCGTTCGAGGCGGATCTCCAGAGCCGCGCGCCGCGAGGGCGGGGCCGTCGTCAGCAACTCCGACAGCTGGGTGCCGAGTGCTTGGGCGAGCGCGTTGAGCACGGACAGTCGCGGTTCGCGCTTGCCGTTCTCGATGAGCGACAACGCCGAGGCCGACATCCCGATCTCCGCGGCGACGTCGCCGAGGGTGCGACCGCTCTCCTGGCGCACATGGCGCAGGCGCCGGCCCACTGTGAGGGGATCGGGGACGTCACCGCCGCCGACGCTGGTGCTCGGGGCGGGGTGCGGTGAGGTCAGGCGACCCGTCGGCGCATCGGGGACGCCGTCGACCTCGGGAGGGATGGGACCGGTGGTGGTCATCTGGACAGAGTTGCGCTTCTTGACGCCCGTGCGAGGGGCGTTGCGGCGGTCAAGACCTGGCATCATCGCACCTTAGCGCAATTTGCGCACTTTTTGACTGGGAATTTCTTCGTACTTGCCGGTTACATCCCGCACGATCGACACAACGCCGTATCCGAAGCGGCCCACTGAGCACCCCGAAAGGACTGCCCGGAGCCATGACCTCCACGATTCCCGACAATGAGATCAATCAGGCCCCCAGCGCCGCTGCCGCCGACCGCAAGGCCGAGGCTGCAGCCGCCCTGCAGCAGGAGTGGGACGCCAACCCCCGCTGGACCGGCGTCGCTCGCGACTACACGGCCGCCGACGTCGTCACGCTCCAGGGCTCGGTGCAGGAGGAGTTCACCCTGGCCCGCCGTGGCTCGGAGCAGCTGTGGGAGAAGCTGCACACCGAGGACTACGTGAACGCGCTCGGCGCGCTCACGGGCAACCAGGCCGTCCAGCAGGTCAAGGCCGGACTGAAGGCCATCTACCTGTCCGGTTGGCAGGTCGCCGGTGACGCCAACGCGGCCGGCCAGACCTACCCCGACCAATCGCTCTACCCCGCCAACTCAGTGCCGCAGGTGGTGCGTCGCATCAACAACGCGCTGATGCGCTCGGACCAGATCGAGTACGCCGAGGGCATCAAGACCGTCGACGAGTGGATCGTGCCGATCGTCGCCGACGCCGAGGCCGGTTTCGGTGGCCCGCTGAACGCGTTCGAGCTGATGAAGTCGATGATTGCCTCCGGCGCCGCCGGTGTGCACTGGGAGGACCAGCTGGCCTCGGAGAAGAAGTGCGGCCACCTCGGTGGCAAGGTGCTCATCCCGACCCAGCAGCACGTGCGCACCCTGAACGCCGCGCGCCTGGCAGCCGACGTGAGCAACGTGCCGTCGATCGTCATCGCCCGCACCGACGCGGAGGCCGCGACGCTGCTCACCACCGACGTGGACGAGCGCGACCAGCCGTTCATCACCGGTGAGCGCACCGCGGAGGGCTTCTACAAGGTCACCAACGGCATCGAGCCGTGCGTCGCGCGCGGCCTCGCCTACGCCGAGTACGCCGACCTGCTCTGGATGGAGACCGGCACCCCGGATCTGGAGCACGCCAAGAAGTTCGCCGAGGGCATCAAGTCCAAGTTCCCCGACCAGATGCTGGCCTACAACTGCAGCCCGTCGTTCAACTGGAAGAAGCACCTGGACGACGAGACGATCGCCAAGTTCCAGCGTGAACTCGGCGCGATGGGCTTCAAGTTCCAGTTCATCACCCTCGCCGGCTTCCACGCCCTGAACTACTCGATGTTCGACCTCGCCCACGGCTACGCCCGCGAGCAGATGAAGGCGTACGTCGAGCTGCAGGAGAAGGAGTTCGCCTCCGAGGCCCGCGGCTACACCGCGACCAAGCACCAGCGCGAGGTCGGCACCGGCTACTTCGACGCGGTCTCCACCGCGCTGAACCCCGACAGCTCCACCACCGCCCTGAAGGACAGCACGGAGAACGCCCAGTTCCACTGAGTTCACCCCACGAAGTTCTTCGTAACCACCCAGTACCGCTCAGGGCCCCCACGGCCACCTGGCTCCGGCCGTGGGGGCCCTGAGTCTCCCCCTCCATCTCCCGCCCACCACATCAGCACCCGCAGCAGGGAAGGTCAGATCATGCGCGACACCTACGGCTCACCGAAGATCCGCGGCGCGTTCGGCGATCGCTACGACGAGATCCTCACCCAGGACGCGTTGGCGTTCGTCTCCGCACTCGACGGGGAGTTCGCCGGGCGTCGCGCCGAGCTGCTCGCCCGCCGCCGGGAGCGCGCCCGCGCCATCAACGCCGGCGAGGACCTGGAGTTCCAGGCCGACACGGCGCCGGTGCGCGCCGACAGCAGCTGGCAGGTCGCGACCCCCGGCCCCGGGCTCGAGGACCGACGCTGCGAGCTGATCGCGCCGGTCTACCGCAACACGGCCATGCACGCGCTGGAGTCCGGTGCCGCCGTCTGGGTCGCCGACCTCGAGGACGCGATGGCCCCGAGCTGGTCCAACCTCATCCAGGGCCAGGTCACCTTGTACGACGCGGCACGCGGCGAGCTCAACCTGCGCCGGGAGGACGGGCAGGTGCGCCGCCAGCCCGAGCACACCCCGACGATGGTGCTCCGCCCGCGCGGCTGGCACCTGTGCGAGAAGCACATCAGCATCGACGGCCGCCCGGTCTCCGCGACCCTGGTGGACTTCGGCCTGTACTTCTTCCACAACGCCAAGGCGCTCATCGAACGCGGTGCCGGCCCGTACTTCTACCTGCCGAAGATCGAGTCGCACGAAGAGGCGCGGCTCTGGAACGACGTCTTCCGTTTCGCCCAGGACGCGCTCGGCATCCCGCAGGGCACGGTGCGGGCGACCGTCCTGATCGAGACCCTCACCGCGGCGTTCGAGATGGACGAGATTCTCTACGAACTGCGCGAGCACTGCGCGGGTCTGGCCGACGGCCGCTGGGACTACCTCTTCAGCTACGTGCGCACCTTCGCCCACCGGGGCGTCGAGTTCGTGCTGCCCGACCGCGACCACATCACGATGGCCACGCCGTTCCTGCGCGCGTACGTCGAGCTGTTGGTGTCCACGTGTCACCGACGTGAGGCGTTCGCCATCGCCGGCCCGGCCGCGGTCAATCCGACCCGCCAGGACGAGGACGCGCGCGTGCGCGCTCTCGCCCAGGTGCGTTCGGAGAAGGAGCGCGAGGCCGCCGAGGGCTTCGACGGCTCCTGGGTGGCCCACCCCGCGCTGGTGGAGGTGTGCCGCTCGGCGTACGCCGCCGTGCTCGGCACCGAGCACGACCAGCGCGACATCCAGCGGCCGAGCCGCACCACCGCGCGTGACCTGGTCTCGCTCGTCGGGATCCAGCAGACGATCAGCCTGCAGGGCGTGCGCACCAACGTCTCGGTCGCGCTGCAGTACCTCGCGTCGTGGATCGGCGGACGGGGTGCTGTCGCGATCGACAACCTGATGGAGGACGCGGCCACCGTCGAGATGGCGCGGGTCCAGTTGTGGCAGTGGCTCTTCCACAACTCCCAGCTGGCCGAGGGACCGCAGGTGACCCGTGAGCTGCTCGACCGCGTGGTCGAGGAGGAGCTCGCCATCCTCACCCGCGGCCAGAACGAGGAGATCGTGGCCCGTTACGACGGCGCCCGCGAGATCCTCGAGCGGGTGGCGCTGCAGCCGCACCTGCCGGGCTTCTTCACCAACTACGGCTACGTGCGCTTCCTCACCGAGACGTCGCTGCGGATGCAGCCCGGTGTCGACGAGGCGGATCTGCACCAGTCCGAGCGGGTGCACGCCCCCGCCTGACCTGGTCCCTCTCACCGCCGAGTGGCATACCTATGTTTCGAGTGGCGCACCGACAGGTGCGCCACTCAAACATTTCCATGCCACTGGACGGAGGCGGCTGGCGGCCGGCGGCCTGCGGCGCAGCTAGACCGCAGCGCCGAAAACCCACCTGGGCACTCGGCCCGAGTGCGGGAAAGTGACCGCAGCGCCGAAAACCCACCCGGGCACTCGGGCCGAGCGCGGGAAAGTGACCGCAGCGCCGAAAACCCACCCACTGACGCCCAGCGGCGCAGCTAGACCGCAGCGCTGCTCGTCTGGGCCGCCTGAAGACGGGCGGCCCGCTCGCGAGAGTGACCGCGGCGCGCCCTACGGGATGACGACGTCGGTGAGGGTGACCGGGTTGTGGGCCGTGTAGTCCAGCTCGTCCGCCTGCGTGGTGCCGGCGGGGGTGATGGTGTCGAGCACCTTCGGCACCGACGCCGGGTCGGCGCTGCACGCCGGTGAGGTGGACGCGGTCGCGCACACCCCGAACGCGTACGGCTGCGGTGTCGCAGCGAACGCGCGTGTCTGGTCGGTGCCGTGTGTGCCGTCCTGACCGGTCAGCGCGACCGTGAATCCCCAACCGGCGGAGGGCGTCCCAGCCAGCGAGTCCTTCTGGACCGAGAAGGTGATGTACCGCGAGACGGAGTTCGCGGAGGTGGTCAGGGGACCCGCGGACGTGCCGTCGGGATCGACGAACTTGCTGCCGGCGAACCCTTGCACCTCGATCAGGCGGCTCCACCTGGCGGCATCGGCGATCCGGTAGTTCATGCCGGGGTAGGACGAACTCGTCGATGTCCCGGAGGCGGTGGGGTTGTGCACGTAGACGTCGACGAGCTGGGCGCCGTTGGGCTGACCGAAGGTGGCGGTCAGGTCGCGCGTCTGCACCCGGAAGGTGATGGTCGACCCGGTGTCGTAGACCTCGAACCGGGTGAGGTCGAACGCACCGGCATGGAACGCCGAATCGGTCGGGTAGGCGTAGTTGCCCGGCCCGTTGTCGTCGCCGGTGGGGTCGGTCACGGAGTACAGAAGTTTCCCGTCGACCACGTCGCTGACCACCCGGCGCACGACCTGGGCGGTGCCGCCGCCCCGCGCCGTGCTGCTCACCGCGATCACGTCGGTGCCGCCGCGCACGGGGACGGTCGTCGTGAACCCGCCCCACGCGCTCACCCGCAGCGTGCGCACGGTCGTCGCGTTGGAGGCGTCGGTCGCCGACACCGAGATGTCGACGGTCGCCCCGGGCGCCGCCCGGCCGCTCACGGTGACGGTCTTGCCCACCGACGAGCCGTCCGCCGGGGCGGTGACCGTCAGCGGCGTCGTCTGCTGGTGGTGGGTGACGTAGCGGTCGACCGTGATGCTCGGCTGCTCCAGGCTCCTGCCAGCGGCCAGGTCAGCGGTCAGCCGCACTTGGGCGCCGGCGCCCCAGGTCAGCGGCGAGGCCGACCCGTCGGGCTTGCCGTTGACGAAGCCGATCGACGCGGTCGCTGGGTTGCTGCCGTACGGCGAGGCCGCGAGTGACGGGTAGTCCCAGACCTGTTCGGGCACCAGCCCCGGTCCGGAGTTCATCGCGTTGACGGTCGAGAGCAGTTTGAGAGCACCGGAACGGTCACCGGTGGCGAGATCCTGCTGGGCGCGTTCGACGCCGAGGACCGGCCACGGGTGCCCCGTGCCGATGTTGCCGTTGGTCCAGGGCGCCCCCGCGACCGTGCAGCTGCTGGACGACGGGACGGCGCAGTCGCCGTACCCGTCGCCGTTGTAGCGCAGCCAGCCCGGACCCGATGCGGTGTCCTTGCGCAGCACCTTGTCCGCGACGGTGAGGCTGTTGGCGATGGTGGCGTCGTTCGCGGGCAGCATGCCGAGCCGCACGTACTCCAGGAACCCCAGGTCCATCACACTGCGCTGGTCCAGCGTCGGGCCGCCGTTGCCCACGTTGTAGCTGATCGCGGCGTTGGGGTCGCCGGTCTTGGACAGTCGGATGAAGTAGGGGGACGACGAAAGTGCCCCTGTCGTCGTCACGCCCCACTTCTTGATGCTGCGCTGCCAGGAGTCGGCGGTCGCGAGCCAGATCCGCGCGTCGGCCGCCTCACCCTGGGTGCGAGCGATGGACGCGGCGGCGACCAGACCCGCGATCTCGGCGGCGATCGTCGAGGGTGAGTAGCCGGTCTGCTCCTCCCAGCGCTCGACGCCGTAGCTCGGTCCGTTGGCCACCAGATAGTTCGCCTCGGCGCGCACGTGCGGGTAGAGCGTCTTGTCGCCCGCGAGGCCGGACTGCCAGGCCATCAGCAGCGGGTACGCGGTCTCGTCCGGCTGGGTGTTGAACGAATCGGGGGCCTTGACGCCGTTGAGCAGTGAGTTGCGCGGCTGCGACCCGTCGGCCAGCTGGCTCTTGGTGAGCAGGAACCGCGCTGTGTCCTGGGCGGTCGCGCGGTCACCGTCGACCAACAGCGCCGTGAACGCCTCGTAGAGGTCGCGCGGGAAGACCTCCCAGTAGCTGGTGGTGAAGAGGTTGTCCGGGTCGTTGGCGGGCGTCGACTGGCCCCACGGCTTGTCGATGCCGGCGACGATCGCGCCGGGGTAGGTCTTGTCCTCCGAGGCCTTCACCACATTGGCCGACTGGTAGTAGTCCCGGACGGCTGTCGGGTCGCTGTGCCACCCGCCACGCAACCGGTCAACCCTGCGCAGACCGCGGTCGTATGCGGTCCACCCGGCGGTGTAACTCGCGGCGGTCGCCGCGAAAGACCCGCGCGCCGATGCCGACGCCGTGGAGACCGCGGACGCCTGCGTGGTGCCGAACCCGAGCGCCAGGGTGAAGGACCGCTGCGCATCCGGCGCGACCTGGGCGGTCTGCTCGACGTTGCCGTCGGCCGCGGTGGCGTACGTCGGGCTGAGCGCGTGGGTGGCGTCGAGCTGGGTCAGCCCGTCGCTGCCCGCGCCGACGAACCCACTGCTCACCTGCGCGAACGGCCGGTCGCCGGTGAGGGCGAGGAAGGACGGCACGGCGTACGAGCGGCCCGTCGCCTGGCTCTTGGTGCTCGTGTCGTAGCTGACCGGCACCGGGTGTCCGCCGGAGGTGTCGACCACCGCCGTGTCGGCGCCGGCGTTCGAGGTGCCGCCACCGCCGTTGCCGCCGGCGTTCGCGTCGAGACGGACGTAGATCTTGTAGGCCGCGGCCGCAGTGGTGAGCGGTTGGTACTGGGTGTGCGTCACGACCGAATCACGTTCAGGGTCGGTGATGTACGACGTCACCAACCGATACCGGCCGCTCTTCGCGGTCGACGTGACGGTGCACGCCATCCCGCTCGCGTCGGCGCGCACGGTGTAGGTCATGTCGCGCGTCTGCAGGTCGGTGAAGGAGCTGCCGTCGCTCACGATGTACTGCATCGTCTTGACGTTGGTGGCGTCGACCGTGGGCGCGAAGACGTCGGACAGCACGCCGTTCGCGACGGTGTACCAGACCTTCGAGGTCCGGTTGCGTGCCGTGCCGACGCAGTCCTTGCGCGACTGCGCCTGGTAGCTCGCGGCGCCCGGACCGTCGGTCGCCGCCCCCGGTGTGGCGGCGCGCGCCGGGGCGCTCACGTAGCCGGTGCCGAGCGCGAGGGCGCTGGAGGTGAGGGCGACGGCGACGCGGCGCGAGAGACGAGTGCGTGCGGAAGGCAGTGCGGACATGGCTGGCTCCATGTGATGGGACGAGTGTGACGTGGATCACGTACGACGCCTAAGGTAGACCCTGCCGGCGACAGACCGCCGCGACACGCCTCAGGCGAACGCCGCGCGCACGCGCAGGGCCACCCGGCTCACGTCGGAGGGACGCAGCGGCGCGGACACCTCGATGGGCGCCGGACCGTCGGGCGGGTCGTCCGCGAACCGTCCGTCGCCCCGCAGTCGGGGCACGACCGCGGGATCGAACCCCGCGCGCTGCAGACCTTCGTGCACGAACGCCTCCGCCTCCCGTGGCCAGACGCCCTCGACGACTCCCCCGACCGGCGACGCGGCGAGCAGCTCCCAGAGAGCGTCGTCGGGCACCAGGGCACGCGGGAAGAGCGGCAGGCCCAGTTCTGCGGCCAGGGCGGGAGCCAGCCCGGACGACCCGGAGCGGTCGGGTGCGCCGAAGTCACTGACGAGCAACGCCATTCGGGCAGGTCGGTGAGCGGCGTACGGCGTCGCGGGCCACTCCCCGCGGTGCACGGCGTACGCGTCGTGATCACGCCACTGCGCGGGTTCACCACCGGACTCCAGCAGGAGCATCGAGCGGATATGGCCCTCCCGGCGGAAACCGAGTGACCGCAGCACCCCCGCCGACCGGGTGTTGCCGGGGCGCACGTTGGCCTCGACGCGGTGCAGGTCCATCCCCTGTCCCGCTCCGGCGAACGCGAGACCCACCACCAGGCGCAACCCTTCGGCGAACATGCCTCGCCCGGCGTAGGGGTCGTAGGCGTCGTACCCCATGGTGCCGTTCTGGAACCGGCCGCGAACGACGTTGCTGACGTTGACCTTTCCGACGATGTCGTGCTCACCCGTCGGTTCGGTGGCGTGGATGAGGAAGGTGCGGTGCTCGGTGCTCTGACGACCCAGGTGCCACTCCAGATCACCTGCGGAGACGGGGTTCCAGGCCCCGATGCGGTCCCACGAACTGCGCACGGCCTGCTGGTAGGGGGCGAGGTCCTCGTGCACGACGGTGCGGACCCACACCCGTTCCCCCGTGCGAGCAGCGGGCCCGGAGGACGTTCGCGGCTCACAGCATCGCTCTTCCGCGCAGGACGACATGCTGGGGCGCGCTCAGCACTCGCACATCGATTCGTGGATCCTCCTGATAGACAACGAAATCCGCGCTCTCACCCTCGTCGAGACCCGGGCGACCGAGCCAGGCGCGGGCACCCCACGTCGCCGCGTCGAGTGCCTCCAGCTCGGTCATCCCCACCTTGACCAGCTCGGCCACCTCGCGCGCCACGAGCCCGTGCGGCAGCTGTCCACCGGCGTCGGTGCCGACGTAGACCGCGATGCCCGCCTCGTGCGCCGCGGCGATCGTGGCGTGCCGGCGGGCGTAGAGGTCGCGCATGTGCGCGCCGTACGCCGGGAACTTGGCTTCACCCGCCTCGGCGAACTTCGGGAAGTTCTCGATGTTGATGAGCGTCGGCACGATGGCGATGCCCTGCCGGGCGAAGAGGTCGATGCTGTCCGGCTGCAGCCCGGACGCGTGCTCGATGCAGTCGGTGCCGGCGGCCGCGAAGTCGAGCAACGACTCCTCCCCGAAGCAGTGCGCGGTCACTCGCGCGCCCTCCTCGTGAGCGGCCGCGATCGCGGCGGCGAGAGCCTCACGCGGCCAGCACGGCGCGAGGTCGCCGCGGTCCCGGTCGATCCAGTCACCCACGAGCTTGACCCACCCGTCGCCTCGGCGGGCTTCCTGGCGCACATACGCGACCAGGTCCTCCGGCTCGATCTCGTGCGCGAAGTTGCGGATGTAGCGCTTGGTACGGGCGATGTGGCGTCCCGCGCGGATGATCCGGGGCAGGTCCTCGCGCTCGTCCATCCAGTGCGTGTCGACGGGCGAGCCCGCGTCCCGCAGCAGCAGTGCACCCGCCGCACGTTCGGCCACCGCGTGCTCTTCCGCCCTCTCGGGCCCCACTCCGCCCTGCGCCTCGAGCCCGACGTGACAGTGCGCGTCGACGAGCCCCGGCAGCACGAATCCCTCGACGCTCTGTACGTCGTCGGTGTCGGCGGGGCGGGTAAAAGTCACCGCGCCACCGACCACCCACATCTCCTCACGGACCTCGTGCGGACCTGTGAGGACGGTGCCTCGGACGTGCAGGATCGGGGCGGTCTGCGTCATGGTTCCGACCATAGTTCGCCGACCGGTCGAACTATTGAGGTGCCGGTCCGACCTGGAAGTGAACCAGCGTGACGGACGACACGGCCTCGTTCTGCGCGCCCCGCCACGCGAGACCTGTTGTCCCCCTATGCTTCCCAACCATGGGAGACGTCTACGTCCGGCGCCGACTCGTCGTGGGGAGCGGAGCGGCGGCGCTGGTGGGACTGATCGCCTGGCATCCTCTTCGGCACGACGGCCGGCCGAATACCGTTGTGTCGACAGGAAGTTCGAGTGGCGCAACGCACCGGAAGAGTACGTCGGCATCGCGCGCCACCGCCACGCGGACCGACCCGGGCACCCTCACGCGTGCCCTCGATGCGGCCCTGGGCGCACGCGCCGGCGACGTCAGCGTGACCGCGTACGACCGACGTTCGAGCGTCACCTTCTCCTACCACCCGGCCATGGCGAACGTCTGCGCGAGCATCATGAAGGTGCTGATCCTGACCAGCGTCGCGCACACCCGTCGCGCGGCCGGGGGGTCGCTGACCGCGAGCGACCGCGATCTCGCCGAGGACATGATCACCGAGAGCGACAACGATGCGGCGACGGAGCTCTACCGCCGCGGGGGCGGGGCTCCTGCCGCTCAGCGCGTCGCGAATGCCCTGGGAATGATGAGCACTCGCCCGAACGTGCGGTGGGGTCTGACGACCACCACGGCGCCCGATCAGGTGATGATGGTCCGCGCCCTCGCCTACGGGCACTCGTTCCTCGACAACACCGACCGTGCCTACATCTTCGATCTGATGGGACGGGTCGACCCCGGCCAGAAGTTCGGGATCGGCACCCTGCCCGCCGGGGTGAAGGGGGTCGCCGTCCAGGTCAAGAACGGTTGGCTGCCCTACTACCCCGGGTCGTGGCACGACAACTCGATCGGCCACGTGCAGGGCGCCGGCCGCGACTATGCCGCCGCGATCCTCTCGACCCGCAACGCCACCGACGCTGCGGGTCGAGCACTGATCACCAAGGCCGCCGCGGTGCTCTACACCCACCTCGGCCACTGACTGCCGGGTCGGCGGCTCAGCAGGTGGGGACGCCGGGGATCTGCCCGTCGTCCACTCCCCCGCTGACGTAGGTCGCGTTGACCCACACGTTCGCGTTGCCGGAGTCGTCGTCGGTCTTCAGCCACCAGTCGTTGTGGTAGCCCGCGTACGACGTCTCCGACCCCTGCGTCTGGCAGTAGAAGTAGTTCGACCCCTTGTTCAAGGTGCCCACCACGGCGCCGTTGGTGGGGTTGTTCACCGACGGCGCGGTGGCCCACACGTCCTTGAACACCTTCGACCCTCCAGAGGGCGGCGGAGGCGTGGTCGTGCCGCCGCCCGGGCGGTAGACGCCGGTCGGGGTGCCGCCGTGGCTCGCGACGGTCCGCACGTTGAGTCCGGCGTCGTCCCCCTCGGCCTGCGCCATCAGGCCGCTGCCCAGGTAGATGGCGGTGTGCCCGTCCCAGACGATGACGTCGCCGGGCTGGGTCGGCGCGTCCACCCGGCTGAAACCGTGGCTGGTGAGCGCGGAGTCGAAGTCGTAGGTCGAGACGGGGCCGAAATCGGTGCCCGACGCCTCGTAGTAGGCCCAGCGCACCAGTCCCGAGCAGTCCAGTCCGACCTTGTTGCGGTCGTCGTAGTACTCCGGCGGCACGTCGTAGATCTGCCCCGTCGAGGGGCCGGGAGCCGCCTTGTGGCCGCCGGACCACGAGTACGGCGTGCCCTTGTCGACCTCCGCGCAGGCCGCCTGCACCTCCTTGGCCGCGACCGCGCTGGTCGCGCCGTACGCCTGACACCCGGCGTCAGCGTGCGCGGCCGTGCTGCCGAACACGCCCACGCCCCCGATGAGGGCGCCCCCGCCGAGCACTGCCACGCCCGTGCAGCGGGCCAGAGCCTTCTTGGTGGTACGCATGATGTCCTCCTCCTCGTCCGTCGGGAAACGATCGTTTCCCTAGATCCACCAGACCAATTCGCGACGCTGCCGACCAGCATTTGCATAGATGCGCAAACCTTCGGCAGCTCGCCGCACCCAGATGACGCGGATGAGAAGGGCAGGACGCTCGATGCGTCCTGCCCTTCTCATCTGCGAGACCGGGTCAGCAGGCGGGGACCCCGGGGATCCTCGCGTCGTTCGCGCCACCGCTCACGTGCGTGGCGTTGACCCACACGTTCGCGTTGCCGGAGTCGTCATCGGTCTTCAGCCACCAGTTGTTGCGGTAGCCGTCGAAATGCACCTCCGAGCCCTTGGACTGGCAGAAGAAGTAGTTGCGACCGGTGTGAAGCACGCCGACCTTCCTCCCACCTGAGGGCTTCGTGTAGGAAGACGCCTGCGCCCACACGTTCTTGTAGACCTTTTTGGGGTGGTGCTTCGCAGGCGGCGCCGGCTTGGTCGGCGGAGCGGGCTTCGTCGGCGGCGTCTTGGTGTCCCAGAGTGCGTTGACGAGCACCTTCGCGGGCGACCTCTCATCGGCATATGCCGACGGGTACTCCGAGATCTGCACGCGCTGCGCCACCTTCGCCGCGTCGGTGGTCTTCCAGCCACCGTGCGGGTAGTCGGCCAGCATGTGCTTCAGGAAGGTGCGGGTCGCGTGCTCCGGGGTGCGGCACTGGGTCACCGTGCCCCAGCCCTGCGAGGGGCGTTGCTGGAAGAGCCCGACGCTGTCGTCGGCACCGCCCTTGTGGTTGTGCAGCGTGCTCTCCGTGATCGCGGTCATCAGGGCGATGTACGCCGCCCGCTTGGGCAGACCGATCGACTTCGTGCCCGCGACGATGGCCCGGGCGCAGGCGATCTGCTGGGCATCCACCGAGTTGCCGAGTCGTGCGCCGTGGAAGTGACCGGACACCTTGCGTGCGAGTGCCGCGTCGTCAGAGTGTCTCGCGCACGTCGTCGCGCTGGCGGATGCCGCGGCGGTGTGGTGGCCCACGGCGACCGCGCCGGTGGCCATACCGGTCACCGCCACGCCGGAAACGCCCAGCGCCACCACCGACCGCGTCACCATTCTGGAATTCTTCATGATCGTCTTCCTTTCGAGTTTCAGGGGTCCGCAGATAACGGTCAGCAGGTGCGCAGCCCGGGAATCCGCGCGTCGTTCGCGCCCCCGCTCACGTGGGTGGCGTTGACCCAGACATTCGCGTTGCCGGAGTCGTCGTCAGTCTTCAGCCACCAGTTGTTGCGGTAGCCGTCGAAATGCACCTCAGAGCCCTTCGACTGGCAGTAGAAGTAGTTGCGACCGGTGTGCAGGACACCGACCTTCCTGCCGCCGGAGGCCGGGTGTACGACGGAGCCTGCGCCCAGACGTTCTTGTAGACCTTCTTCGGGTGGTGCTTGGCGGGCGGCGCCGGCTTGGTCGGCGGCGGGGTGCTTCCCTTGCCGGCGTACCGGTAGATGCCGGTGACCCGCTCGCTCTCGGTGGACAGCTTCTGAGTCGTCAGACCGGCCACGTCGCCCTCGGCCTGCACGACCTTGCCGGCGCCCATGTAGATCACGGTGTGACCGGGGTAGACCACGACGTCGCCGGGCTGGGAGGCCTTGGAGACCTTCGTCCATCCGTGCTGCCGCAACGCATTTCCCTCGACGCCGGTGTAGGCGCCGGCGCCGATGTCGCGGCCGGTGCCCTTGTAGACGGCCCACCGCACGAGACCCGAGCAGTCGAATCCGACCTTGTGGGTGTCGTTGTAGTACTCACCACCCTGGTCGTAGACCGAACCCGTGGACTTGCCCGGCTTCTTGTGGTGGCCGCCGTTCCACGAGTACTTGGTGCCCTTCTTCAGCTCGGCGCACGCCGTGTTGACGATGGCGGCCTGCACCTTGCTGGCCGACCCGTAGACGTGGCAGACGGCGCCGTTGCGGGTCGACGCGTGGGCGGCTCCGGAGCCGAATGCGACGACTCCTCCGGCCGCGATTCCGCTGCTCAGCGCGAGCGCGGTAGTGCCGTGGATGACTTTCCTGGTGACGGTGCTCATTGCTCTTCCTTTTCAAGAACGAGGGCGGCTCTTCCGTCCTGCGATGTCGCCCCGACATTCCGACCGGATTCGCTGTGCGATATCACGCGACGGAGCTTTGTGGAGCAATGCTCTGACGGGCCCGGGTGCCGAGAAGTTCCACGCCGAGCGAAGAAATCGAATGAGTCACGCTGCGACCGTTGCGACGGGAATGAATGAGATGTGCGGCGGCCAGCGCCCCGGCGTGACGGGAGACGCTCGGCACACTGGTCCCGAGGCGCTCGGCGATCTCGCTCGTCGTGCCCGGGATCTGGGTGGCCCGCAACACTTCCACCCGTGCCGGTCCGATCAGCCGGGCGAGGTCGGCATCGGGCGCGCCGGTGAGCAGACGCCCCGCCTGCGCGACGGGACACACGAGCACGTGACGGTCGCGGTGCCGTACGAGCAGTGCTCGCCCCGGCGGGCAGAAGTAGGCGGGCTGCACCAGCAGGCCGCCGCCCTCCAGCCGTACGTCACCGCTCGGGAGACCGGGCACACGCAGCACCGGATGCGCCCAGACGGCACCTCTGCAGATGTCCTGCAGCAGCGCGGACAGTCCGCCGACGGCCTGCCGGTGGGCGCGCTCCTGCAGGTCGGCGGCGACGCGCAACTGCAGAGCGGGCCAGTACGGCGCCAGTGCAGACTCCCAGTAGTGGTCCAGTGTCTGTGTGCCGCACAGCTGCGAGGTAGAGCGCGCGGGCGGCAGACAGCCGGCGAGGAGCGTGGCCACGGGGGCCGCGAGGCCGCTGCGAGCGACCCGCACACGCCACTCGGCGTACCTGCGCGGGGGCGAATCAGACTGCAGATGCTGCGCGCTGAGCATCATCTCCCACGTGCTGCTGACACCGGGCGCAAGCATGACGTGGCCGAGATCGGCGGGTGTGAAGTGCACTCGGAGCATGGCGAACCTTCGGGCCGGGCGTGATGGATCGGCCCACACCTGGCGTGCGTGGACCTATCCCTCCGACGCGCGCCACGTCCGTTCGGCTCCCTGCCAGCACCGAGGGGTTGCTATGGGCCACCGCTCTGAGAAGGATCCGGCGACGAGTGCCTGCAGGGTCTGCAGGGCATGAGCCGGATGATGACCGGCATACAGATCGTCCGGATGCTCGTCGACGGTCCCGACGTCATCACCTGGTACGACCTGCTCACCAGAGACGCGCCGCCCACGCCGACGGTCAACTGGATGCACGTCGAAGACGGCCGCATCGCGAAGATCCGGGTCGCGTTCGACCCGCGCCCGATCCTCGGAGGGGCTGCAGGCAACGCTTGACCCGCGGCCGGTCAGTCCTTCTGGCCGAGGAACTTCTCGAGTACGGGACCGGATGCGCTGTGCGCATTTAGCCTGCTAGCGGAAGTCCACGGGGTCACTCCGAGCGCTGTAGTGCGAAATTTCCTCAGGTAGAGGATGACCCCGGCAGCGCAGGAACGCTCCGGGGTCTGACGACCAGCTTGGAGGCTGCTCGTGGGAGCGATTCTAGACGTCTGGTGCACCGTGTGCACCGATCTACAAGGCATCGCGGTGGTGTCGTGCCTCGTGGGCATTGTGTGCGGCTCGCTGCGCTTGCACTGGCTCGCCGGTGGTGCGCGATGACCGATATTCGCGTCGGAGACCGAGTGCGTACGCCGCAGGGACGCATCTCGTGGACCGTGACCCGCGTCCGCGAGTCCGGCGGCCAACGCGTCGCGTGGATGCGTTCCGATCACGGCTCAGTTCAGCGCTACTTCGCCGACCGCCTGATCTTGGTCCAGGCGACAGACCGGCCGCTGGATGACACCCCCACGTATGAGGAGCGTCCCAATGGAGCAGTCCTGATCGATGGCCGGATCGTGCGCGGAAGTGACAACGTTGCCGACGTCGTCATGGAGTGGCAGCGACCTGTATTGCGCGACGTCGATCCAGTAGTGCCCTCAGTCGTCTCCGTCGCATCTATGCGTGACAGGGAACGCGGTCACTTCCTGTCCATCGAAGCGACCTCAGACAGCAACCACTACGGCGCGCAACTCACCCGGCGTTCAGCCCTTGCGCTAGCCGCCATCCTCACCGACTTCGCAGCCTCGATGGACTAATCCGAGGACTTGCACGACGCGGCGCTGGACAGGGCCTCAGCCGCGAACCAACTCGAACGCTGCCCGCGGGTGACTGACCCCCGCATGCCGACCCGCCGGCATGCGCCCACAACCAAGCTGTGCACGGCCGGTTGTGGGTCGACGGCACCGCTCGCTCTCACACCGAGGGCGGGCTAGGAGTCGTGGCCGGGTGCGAACTGGCTGGGTCGGCATTGGGAGGGTTCGCCACCACTGCGCCCACCGTCAGGTGATTCCTGAGTCATTACCTGACGGTCTACCTGTTCTCTTCCACGACCGTCTTCAACGCGTCCTTGATTGCCTGCCACTTCGCATCCCGCTCGTCGATCTGCTTCTGCTCAGCTTCTGCGGCATGTGGAAGCCTTTTCAGCATCATGGCCAGCTCGCGGACGTAGCGAACTACTGGGTCGATGCTGAGCTGCGGAATCTCAAAGGCCCTTGGGTTCGCAGTTGACTCTAACGGCGGGCGGCCGGCGTTAGCCCATTGCGCGTGTAGCCATACGACCTCTGCCTCTGACGGCGGCCGCGTCAACGTGATGACCAGGTCCGCGCGTTCCCCGGCCATGTTCCGGTTGAGCAGCTCAGCCCGGTCCACCCCTATGCCGTACCTGACTACCGGCGTACTCGTCATCTGCGCGTCCCCATCTCCGTCGGCGGTGTTGCCACGTTCAGAGACACAACCTAATAGGGCTGACACGCTGCCACCCAGCAGAGCATGTTGGCAGCTAATTAAAGTTGGGGATCCCGTACAAACCGTTTTGTGCAGTACGACTCGGCACGACGCTGAGCCCCAGGGCCGGGACCCCCTGCCCCCGTGGCGCTCGGGGACCGGGGCGTACTGCGATTGAGGCTGTGTACGGGTCTGGGGGTTTTCCGCGACGGCCGCGATCGTGAGCAAGGCTGGGCTGTGGGTGGGTTGCTCGGCCGCGCTGGCGCGGTCATGGGACCCGCGAAAGGAGAGGGAGGTCCTCACGCGCCATCGATCCACGGTGCCCGCCGGAGTCATGAGACAGCGGGGTGGTGACGTTGACGCGGCCGAGCTGGTCTATGCGGCAGCCTGTGGCGGCTGCCTGGTCTCCAATTGCGGCCATCGTCGGCAGATGATCGCGCCGCCTACGGTGGGTGCCTGCACGACCGTGCGCAGGACGTTGGGCAGCACGGGCAGCGCGCCAGCAGCACCGTCGACCGGCTCGGTGGTGGTGGCGTACCCGAGTGCGACCAGCAGCGCACGTTCGGTCGGTGTGGCGTTGCGGGCGTACCCGCGGGTGTCACCGGGCAGGGCAGTCGCGTCGTCCGGCAGGCAGGTCACCGTGGCGATGCCAAGGTTCAGCAGTGGCACCTCCACGCCGAGGGTGCGCTCAGCCGGTGAACCGTTGGCGTACCCCCTGCCGTAGTCCGCAGCGCGGGTCGCGTCTTCGCTGTCCCGGATGGCGCACGGTGTGGCGTGGTCGATGGCGAGCCAGCCGGCCGGGTGACCAACTAGCTGGCTGCCACCGCACACAGGGCAGGAACGCATCCGGGTCAGTCGCCCTCGGTCAGGCTCATCTTCACGATGGCGGCCGGGTGAGGGAAGGAGAATCCGCACCGCATGGTGCCGCGCACAGCGACACGATCACTGGTGAAGAACACCGAGCTGTCGGCGGTCACGGTGGCGTCGGTGCGCACGATGATGTGCGCCCGATCACCGGGTACGCCCCAGATCGTGCCGGGCGTGACACCGGCCGAGACGCGCAGCGGCACACCGGAGATCATCCGCACGCCGGGCTGCGCCGGGTCCGGCTGCAACAGCGGTGCGTTCGCCTGCGCGGTGCCGTACTGCTTCAGCTTGGCCAGGACCAGCGCGTCGACCGGGTTCGCCACGAACGATGTCAGGTGGGTGCCGAGGATCTCAGCCGCGGACAGTGCCTCGAGGAACGCGTCGAGGTTGACGACGCTGCCTGCGGTGATCTCTGTGACGCCGGTCAGACCAGCCAGCCCGGTCGGGGCCGGCGCGGACACGTTGCCGAAGAATGCCGCGTCCAGCTTGCGGGACATGTCGCGCGCCAGGCCCTGACCGACAGCCTCGGAGGCTTCGGGTGAGGAGTCCTGCGCCAGCTCGGAGGTGATGACGCTGAGGCCTGCGAGTTTGGAGAAGACCACGTCGTCCTCAGACAGGGTGGCATCGGACAGCGGGATCTCCGCGCCTTCGGCGACCCACCCTGCGGACGGGTCGGCCTGCACGATCGGCAGCCGGAACCGGGACTGCTCGGTCTGAATCACCGTGGCGACATCAGTCGCGCACGCCAGGGCCAGGGTGGGCTCGACAAGGAGTTGACCGACTTCCTCAACGGAAAGGATTGCGGCAGCAGTGCTACGGGTCAAAGTCATGAGAAACGCTCCAAAGGAATGTGCGCACATTGCGCGGGAAGTGGGGTGAACATCGCTGAGCGTCTAGCTCGAAACGGTTTGCCCCACTGGAGCGAACAAGCTTTAGCGGCCGGCCACGGACCGGTACACCTCAAGCTGCCTCAAAGTATACCGGCCCGTACCGACATTGTGCTAACGGCCGTTCAAAAGCCCTGACCATCCCCCGCTCTGGGGCGGAATGGGGTACTTACCAACACCCACCGGCGACGGCCCTTGACGCTGCTTAGTCTTCGCCAATCCCGGCCGGGACTCCACCAATCCCATCACCGCGGTCTCGACCAGTTCAGGCACGACATTGCCATTGGCGTCGAGAAGGTCTGACAGCTCAACCTTCCCGATATCGAACACATCCGCACCCACCGCGAGCTGCGCCCCAGCCAGGCGGTGCACCTCGCCGCGTTGGTAACTCTCGACCTGCGCGGCCAGGGTGTCGCGCTGGGCCTCGGTCTCCCGTAACCGGGTGCGGTACTTCGCAGCCTCCCGGTTGCCCTTGTCGCCACCGTCCACCTCCGGTTCCGTGGAACCGGAGGTGTCGGAAGCGGTGCCCGTCAAGTGAGAATCGTTCTCGCTCTGGGTGGGTGTCGCGGGTGCGACAGTCGTGCCAGCGTCCAGACCGGCGGGGGTCGTGTCGTCGCTCATCGGTCGCTGCCCTTCCGCTGGGCGCGCAGCAAGTGGGCCACCGTGTCATCAAGGGCACCTTCCGCGTGCTCGATGGGAAGCATGCCCAGCAGCGACTGCGCGTAACAGGCCGCCAGAAACTGCAACGCGACGACCGCATCGGCCAGGTTGTCCGGCTCCAATGCGTTCAGCTCTTCATCGCGCTGGTGACCTGGAAGGAACGCCCGCACCACACCGACCGCGTTCAACTCGGCGGTGATCCTGCTGTCTTCGGTCACGCGGCTGCGGACCTTCGCCGCTTCCACGACCGCAGCCTTCAGCAGCTCGTTCGCGTCGTCCACATCGTTGGCGCGCCACCACCACTGACTGCCCTCGGTGGTCATGCGGATCATCTGTTGAACGTGGCCCACATAGTCGATGGGCTGGGGGGTCTGATTGTCGTTACTCATCGGTGAATCTCCTTCATAGAGGGGTTTGCGCAGGCTGGATCAGGAGGTCGACCGAGACGGTCGACTTTCGGGTGCGGGTGGCTCCGCGGTCGATGCCACCCCAGACGCCTGCGCGCTCGTCCTCGCCGGCGGCGCGGCAGGCGAGCAGCAACGGACAGGTCTTACAGTCGCGCGCCGCTGCCTCACGCTGCGCTGCGTCGTCGGACAGCCACCGCGGCGGATCGGTTGAGCAGATCGGCCGCTGGCCCCGTTCGGCCATCTTCAACAGCTCAGAATTTAGTGCAGCGCGTCTCCTTTCGGGCGTCGAAAGCCCATCGGGTGACGCTGGTGACGCTTCTGTGTAAACCTTCTCGCGTACGTGTACAGGGGAAAGTTTGCATTTATCCGTCACCAGCGTCACCACCCTTGCAATTCCGGGGAATCTGAGGGCATCAGACCGGCGCGGGTAGCTCCGAGCTTGGTCCGTTTCGACTCATATCCGAGCCTGTCCAGCTCTTTGCCGAACGTGCGCTCGGCGATCGGTTCGACCCCCTCGGCGATGGCCCATTTCTGCCATGCCGCGTAGAGCCTGCGGGTGGTCTCTGCGGCCGTGTTGGCGACGTGGCACGCCTCGGCGACGAACCGGGCCACGTCGTCACTGTCGGACTGGTAGGCATCCGTTGCGCGCAGCACCGTCGCGGGCTCGCGCATCCCACCGCCGTCGCAGTAGTCGAAGTACCCAGCGACGCACCAGAACAGGATTGCGTCGGCGTGCAGCCGCAGTGTCTCGGGCAGCCGCGGGTCGCGCTTGGCCTCGGGGACGACGACCTCGAACGGGATGACCCGCAACCGACGCCATACCGCAGGGTCGTTGCCGCGCACCGCGGGCAAGTGATTGGACACGTACAGCAGTTGGTGCGAGGGCTGCCAGGTCACCGGCTCCCGGTACAGCCGGCGCGCGGTGATCGTGTCGCCGCCGGTCATCCGCTTCATGGCCGCCTCATCAAGCTTGGACCCGTCGCCGGTCTCCGAGCCGACGACCAGCCGGGCACCGAGCAGTTGCATAAGCTCCGGTCCGCCGACGCCGCCCCGCTCACGCACCATCAGCAGCGCGGGATCGATCACCGTGGCGTAGTCGCCCAGGGCGTCCACGATGGCCCCGTAGGCGGTGCTCTTGCCGTTCGCGCCCGTCCCGATCAGCACCGGGAACAAGTGTTCCTGCACCTGCCCGTAGACCGCCTGCCCGACGACGCGCTGCAGGTAATCCCGCTCGGCCTCGTCCGGGAGGATCGAGGCCAGAAAGCTGACCCAGGTGTTGTTATCGACTTGGTCGCTCCATGCGCCCACCGTGACCCGTGAGAGCCGGTCCGCAGGGTCATGGTCCCGCAGCTCACGGGTGCGCAGATCGAGCGTGCCGTTCGCGCAATTCAGCAGGAACGGGTCGGCGTCGAGCTGCTGCACCGTAGCCGCGAACTCCACCAGCGCGGAGGCCACCGACAGCACCCCGTCGATGCCGGATGCGCTCTCGCACTTGGCGACGTCGGCGCGTAGCTGCTTATCCCCGACGGACTCGGCCAACGCATCGCGGAGCACGTCGAGCACTGCCCGGCGTGCGTGGCCGGCGGTGTCCTCGACCCATCGTGTGCCGTCGTAGTGATGCCAACCGATGCCGTGCACGTGCAGCAGTCGGTCGATGTGTGATCGAGCCAGCCGGTAGGCGATCCGAACCTGGCCGGTGTGCTGCTCGCCCTCTGGTGAGATCTGGCGGCCGTCCTGGTCAAAGGTGTCTGCAGACACGCTGTGCAACGTCATCGCGGATCACCCGCCACCTGGTGCACGGCGAAACCATCCGCCTGCACCGCGCACAGCAGCTCCGAGAGCCGCTCACGCCGGACCAGATGACCCCGGTCGAGGTTCGACCACATCGCCGGGATGCCGTACGTGCTCAGCGTGGCCGACACCCGGCCTCGTGCGAGCACGTACCGCGTCGAGCTGCCGTCATAGACGTAGACGTGCCCGGTCATCTCACACCACCGCCCGCGGCGCACTGCGCCCGGTCGGCGGCATGCGCGGCACGAAACCGGGCCACACCATCAGTGCGGCGCTGCTCGGCCGCAGCGGTCAACTGCTCCGCCGACGCCGACTGCATCCACTCCGTGCCCGCCAGTGCGTCCCGACCGGCTAGGCCGCGGACGACCTTCCCAGCCTCCTGCCACAACCGAGCGGCGTCCTCGTCGGCCAACTCGCGGCCACGCTCAATCCCGCGTGAGTAACCGCTGGAATACCAGCGCATGCACTCGTCCCACCGTGCTGCCGACATATCTGCGACGGATTCGGTATCGTAAGTGATGAGCTTGCAGTCCGCCGACGAATTGCTCTGAGTCGCCTCGGTTCCCACACCGGGGCGACTTTCTCGTGCGCTCACGCAGCGTCACCACTCAGGTCCGACATTTCCGCGTCCGCTGCGTCGGCTGCAGCCGTAGCTTCACGGGCACGGCGACGAGACTGGGCGGACTTCAGCGCGAGGCGCTGAAAGTGAGCTTTACGAAGTTGCTCGGCGCGCTCCTCGTTGCCCCCAGCTTCAGCGAGAAATCTCGCGTCAAGGGCACGGCGGGCCGGAGCAGTTCGGGCCGCACGATCAGATGTGTTCGCCCAGGATTGGTGCGCAGCGATCGAACCAATGAGCTTACGTTCGACTGAGGTCAGCTTGTTGGACATGCCAAGTACTCCCTCTCAGGGGACTTGGCTGGTGCCCACTTCCAGCGTCGGCCGACTCTGCGGCACGGACCTACATGCTTACATCAGGAACTATAGCGCTTCACTACTCGATATGCACAGGAAGGGTCACCTGTGGCGTTTTGCGACGAAGCTCTGTCATCAACGCCGACATAGACCATTGGTGCCGAGAGCATCGGCAGAACCCGAGGATCGATTCGATGGCCGTGCCGGAGTCTTCCCGATCTGGCAGTGCAACAAACATTCGCTCGTTGGCGCGGATATTTCGACTTCCGCTGCTCTTCCGCCAATTGATCTGCCGTTCGGCCTGGGTCTCGCCCTCAGCCTGCTCAGAACTAGTTAGCGCGTCCCCCGGCCGGCGGTACCTCAGCGTTCGATAGGGCTTCGTCTCGATAACGGAGAACACGGTGTCACCGCAACCTCCGCACCGAGCCGTGAAGGAGGTAAACGCATCAAGCCTCTCCTTCGGCCCGGCATCAAGCGCGATCAACTGATCACGCAATTGATTGTTCTGGGCAGCTCTTTCGAGGTCAACGTTGGCGGATTCACTTCGTTCGTCGGTCATATCTCCCCTAAATTGAGGCCCTGCGCCTCGGCGATGGCTCGATCTTGTTGTCGAGCCTTGGTGTAGCGGACCAGCATGTCTGGTCGTGACCATCCTGCGACGGCCATCAGCCCTGATTCTGACCCGCCGGCGGCGAGCCACCGATGCGCCGCGGTGTGGCGCAGCAGGTGTGGGTGGAAGTGGTCGATACCGGCGCGCCGTGCACGGTCGACCAGCGTGTCGTACAGACCGGCGTAGCTCAATGTGTTCTTGCGCCCACCGAGCCACAGCGCGGACGAGGCAGCCAGCACATGGGTCCGGCGTTGCCGTAGGTAGCGGTCAAGCGCGAGAGCAGCCGTCGCGGAGAACGGGACCATGCGCCCGGTATGCGTCTTGGACTTGCGCACGATCAGGTAGGGCGGGCTCTCGCGCCACCGCACGTCATCGGCGGCGACCCCCAGCACTTCCCCGGCGCGCAGCCCGGTCTCGACCATGATCCGCAGCAGGGCCTCGTCGCGGATGTTGCAGAACTTCGCATCTTTGGCGATGCCGGTCCGCAGCGTGCAGGTGGCGAGCATGGCGCGGATCTGATCGTCGGTCAGCGGCTCGAGCACCTTCGTGTCCAGCTTGGGCCGCTGCACCCCGGAGAACGGGTCGAGCTCGATCTCGTTCTCAGCCAGCAACCACGCAGTCAGACTCTTGACGCCGGTCAGCCGAGACCGGGCGGTCGACGCCTCGCGGCCGTTCTCCATCAGGTCGGCAATGAACCCATCGAGCGACCGTCGCCGCATCGGCAGCGCGTCAGCACTCTCGCACCAGCGCAAGTACTGCTCGACGCTGCGCTGATAGACCGCGACGGTCTGCGCGGACTTCCTAGCTGCCCGTAGGGATACCACCCAGGAGTCGGCTAGTTGACGCACGTCATCGACCGTGAGGGCGGAATCGGAAGCGGCCACCAGCCCAGTCTAAGCGATTCCTTGACTACGTGCGCTGTGCTCGCCTACAGTCAGCGCCATAAGGCACAAAACGCCCGGAATGACGGGGCTAACGCAGGTTGGCCCTCAGTCCTTCTGGCCGAGGAACTTCTCGAAGCCCTTGGGCAGCTTCACGTCCTCGGCCGGCTCCTCAGCGCCCGCGCCGAACGCGTTGCCGAAGGACCGCTCGCGGGCGTCGGATGCCTTGGCCAGCGCGGCCTGCTCCTGCTGCGCGCGCTTGGCCGGGTTGCCGCTCTTGCCCTTCTTCTTGACCTGCTGCTTGCCGCGCTTGGCACCGCCGCCGCCCGGCATGCCACCCATTCCCGGCATCCCGGGCATACCCCCGCCGCGGCGCATCTGGCGCATCATCTTCTGCGCCTGGGTGAAGCGCTCCAGCAGCTGGTTGACCTCGGACACCGTCGTGCCCGAGCCGCCCGCGATGCGGGCGCGGCGTGAGCCGTTGATGGCCTTGGGGTGGGTGCGCTCGAACTTGGTCATCGACTGCACCATGGCCTCGACGCGGACGAACTCCCGCTCGTCGAGGCTGTTCAGCTGGTCGCGCATGCCCGACATGCCGGGCATCATCCCCATGAGCGCCTTGATGTTGCCCATCTTCTTGATGGCGTTCATCTGCTCCAGGAAGTCTTCGAAGGTGAAGTCCTCCTCGTCCATGAACTTGCGCGCCATCTCGGCGGACTGGCGCTGGTCGAACGCGCGCTCGGCCTGCTCGATGAGGGTGAGGACGTCGCCCATGTCCAGGATGCGCGAGGCCATCCGATCGGGGTGGAAGACCTCGATGTCCTTCACGCCCTCGCCCGTGGAGGAGTACATGATCGGGCGACCGGTGACCGAGGCGACCGACAGCGCCGCACCACCGCGGGCGTCGCCGTCGAGCTTGGACAGGACGACGCCGGTGAAGTCGACGCCCTGCTGGAACGCCAGGGCCGTCTCGATCGCGGCCTGACCGATCATCGCGTCGATGACGAAGAGGACCTCGTCGGGCTGGATGGCCTCGCGGATGTCGGCCGCCTGCTTCATCAGCGCCTCGTCCACCGCGAGGCGGCCGGCGGTGTCGACGATGACCACGTCGTACTGGCGCACCCGCGCCTGACCGACGCCGGCCTGCGCGACCCACACCGGGTCGCCGTACGACGTCGTGCCCTCCGCGCCTTGGGCGGCGCCGCCCTCGTTGCCGCGCTCGGGCGCGAAGCACGGCACCCCGGCGCGCTCCGCGACGACCTCGAGCTGGGTGACGGCGTTGGGGCGCTGCAGGTCGGCGGCGACCAGCACCGGGAAGTGGCCCTCGTCGCGCAGCCGGCGGGCGAGCTTGCCCGCGAACGTCGTCTTACCCGAGCCCTGCAGACCGGCGAGCATGATCACGGTCGGCGGTCGCTTGGCGAGCGTCAGCGGCCGGGTCTGGCCGCCGAGGATCTGGACCAGCTCCTCGTTGACGATCTTGACGACCTGCTGGCCCGGGTTCAGCGCCTTGCTGACCTCGGCGCCCAGGGCACGCTCGCGCACCCGCGAGGTGAAATGGCGCACCACCGTCGTCGCGACATCCGCATCGAGCAGCGCCATCCGGATGTCCCGGATGGTGGCGTTGATGTCGGATTCGCTGAGCCGCCCCTTGCCCTTGATGTTCTTGAAGGTGGCCGTCAACCGGTCCGAGAGAGTGTTGAACACGCCCTACAGTTTATGGGCCGTTCGCGGCGGGCCCGGCACGCCCGGCATCACCCGCGTCAGGACGTCGCGCCGTTGGAGTAGAAGGTGACGTCGCTCGGTCCCTGGAAGGTCGGCGTGACAGGTGCACCGACACCATCGATCACGTGGTCGATCGTCCCGGCCTTGTTGAGCGAGATGGTGACCATGTCGTGCATCGCCACGCCGGGCGTGTTCGGCACCTCGAGGCCGTTCGCGGCGTGCAGCGACGGGTTGACGTTGGTGTAGATGTAGCTGCCCAGACCATAGGCGGCGTGGGTCCGCACCGAGTTCGCCACCTTGTAGCCGGGGTAACCGGGCTCGCCGTGCTGGCTCCAGGCGGCCTGGTCCGGTGCGTCGTAGGGCAACTCGTTCTGGAAGAAGATGGTCTCGCCGCGTTCGCCGTTCCAGAGGACGTTGTACTTCTGGTAGTGCTCGGCGAAGAGCCCGGTGGCCGTGACGTCGTCGCCGTTCACGACCACCCCGTTGTCGGCGGTGTTCACCGTCCAGCCCACGTCGCCGGCGTTCTGCCCGTGGTCGGCGCGCCAGGACCAGATGTCGTCGAGGATCGTGTGGTCGCTGTTGACGACCAGCCCGTCGTCCACCCGCCCGACGTGGGCGCCGCCGATCCTGAAGAAGACGTCCTGCAGGGCCGTCGGGTCGGCCGCGCTGGAGCGGTGCGGGTTGCCGTGGCCCCGACCCGCGTGGTTGCTGCCCACCCGCAGCAGGGCCGGGGACTTCTTCGCCCCGGCGTCGAAGATGATGCCGGCGACGTCGATGCCCGGGACGTCGGCCGTGGTCATCGCGATATTGCCCGCGTCCGGCTCGATGGTGGCCAGTCCCAGGCCGAGCACCACGGTGTCGGCACGCTTGACGTCGATCGACCGGTTCGTCGCGTAGACCCCCGGGGTGAGCAGCAGGTTCCTGCCCTGCGCCAGTGCCGAGTTGATCTTCGCGATCGAGTCGCCGGGCTTCGCGACGTAGAAGCTGCTGAGCGGCAGGGAGCGGCCACGGGTCTGACCGCCCTGCCACGTGGTGCCCTTGGAGTTCTTCTGCGCTGCGGGGACGAACACGCGGTACGCGCCGTGATCGTCGACGTACAGGTACGGCTTCTCGCGGGAGACCGGGGTCGTGTCGAGGGTCGTGTACGGCGCCGCTGCCGAGCCGTCGGCGTTCGTCGTGCCGAAGCTCTGGGCCGGGGCACCGACGTCGCCGGAGAAGACCTGGTTCCAGACGCCGTTGCTCCAGCCGCCCATCGTGCTGTTGCGCACGTAGAACTGTTGCTGGCTGCCGTTGATCGGCGTGGCGCCTCCGAAGGACGTGTCGGCCACGAAACCACCGCTGGCGTAGGACGGCCCGGTGCAGTAGTCCATGAACGTCGTGTTTCCGGTGACGTCCATCCGGCGCATCGGCGCCGCCTGCGAGACGGCCCAGAACTCGGTGTTGGCGTAGCAGCCGCTGTTCCCGTTGCCGCCCGGCCCCGTGACGGCGATGTGCAGGTTGGACAGCGAGCGCCAGAAGTTGTCCAGCGCGGTGCCGTCGCTCTGGTTGTAGACGTCGACCGAACCGTTGATCGTTACGTCGTCGGGGTTCTGGCCGAGGCCCGCGACCTCGGTGTAGAAGCCGACCTGGACCCTCAGGGGGTCGGCGACGCTGCCGTAGGTGCCCGGCTTGAAGAGCAGCGCGTACCGCTGAGGGCCGAACTGGTTGGTGATCTGCTGGTTGGCGATCGCGTCGACCTTCGCCTGGATCTCGGCGGTCGACATGCTCGGGTCGAAGACGACGACGTTCGGGCCGAGGACGCTCGCGCTGATGGCGGGTCTGGCCGGGCCGGTGCGACCGGGCGCGGCGGCCGCGGTACCGACCGCGCCGGCGGTCGCCACCGCCGCCGAAGCGGCGATGGCGGCGGCACGGGTCAGGGAGTGTCGCAGGTTCCGACGGCGGGCAGCGGTCGACGTACGACCGAAGGCACTGGAAGTCACTTTGTTCCCCTATCTGGGCCTGGAATTCGGACTCTACATCCGTGATTTCGCCCGCGTGGGGATCTGAGCGCATCGCGATTCTCGAGGAGCTAGCGTGCGCGCCATGCTCCAGACGCCGGACGGGGGCGGTCGCCTCGAGCTCTTCGAATACCTGCACCCCGCCGCCATCGAGTCCGCGCCCACGGTGCCGAACGAGATCGGCATGCACCGCGTGGCGTTCTCGGTCGACGACATCGACGACGCCCTGCGGATCGTGGCCAAGCACGGCTACGGCCCGCTTCGGGGCGTCGCGACCTACGAGGACGTCTACAAGCTCGCCTACGTCCGCGGCCCCAGCGGCATCATCGTGATGCTGGCGCAGGAGCTGCAGCCCAGCTGAGCGCGCGGGAGTGGCGGGGTCAGCTGTCGCAGGCGTCGATCAGGGCGGCGATCACCTGCGCGACGGCCGGAGGCTCGACGGGACGGCCACCGGCAGCGGTGACGTAGAAGGTGTCCAGGCTCTGACCGGCGTACGTCGCGACGTGCGCCGAGCGCACGGCGAGCCCGCACTTGGCGAACGTCATACCGATGTCGCGCAGCAGCCCGGGCCGGTCGGTGGAGCGCACCTCGATCACCGTGGCGTCCGCCGAGCCGCCCGGGATAACCGTGGCGCGGGTCGTCGGGGCATCCGGGACCGGCGTACGACGGCGCCGCTCCAGTGCGCGCAGCGGGCCACGGTCGCCCGCGGCCAGCAGGCCGAGCCCGCGCGAGACGTCCTGCGGGTTGGGCAGATCGCCGCCAGGGCACTCCACCTCCCAACTGTTCACGGCGATTCCGTCCGCGGTGCGGACCCGTGCGGTCCGCACCACGACACCCGCTGCCGCCAGCAGGCTGACGGTGTCGGCGAACAGGCCCAACCGGTCACGGTCCGCGATCTGGATGGACGCACCCCGCGGGGTCGGCACGATGTGGACGTACGCGACACCCATGGCGACGTCGTCGACCGCGTCCGGGCCGAGCAGCGCTCTGGCGTCGGCGGGTTCGGCCGGCACGGTGTGGTGCTCGCCGAGCTGCGCACGGGTGTGCCGCACCAGGTCGGCGACCAGCTCCGCGCGCCAGGTGGTCCAGGCCTTGGGTCCCGCGGCGACGGCATCGGCCTGGGTGAGCACGGCCAGCTGGTCGAGGATGTCGCGGCGACCCTCGACGGCGTCGATGAGCGCACGGACCGTCGCCGGGTCCTGGGCGTCCCGGCGCGTCGCCAGGTCGACCAGCGTCAGGTGCTCGCGCACCAGCAGCTCGATCATGTCGACGTCGTCTCCGACGAAGCCCATCCGACGCGCGATGTTGGCCGCCACGGGAGCACCCTCCACCGCGTGGTCGTGCACGCCGGCGATCTTGCCGATGTCGTGCAGCAGCGCGACCACGAGGAGCAGGTCCGGTCGGTCGACCTCCGCCCGGGCCTGCGAGGCCTCCACCACGGTCTCGATCAGGTGCCGGTCGACGGTGTGGCGGTGCACGGCGTTGCGCTGCGGGCGGCTGCGTACAGCCCGCCATTCCGGCACCCACAAGGCGATCGCACCGGCAAGATCGAGGCTCTCCCAGACCTGGCGTAGACCAGGCCCGGCCGCCAGAAGATCGACGAACGCGTCCCGGATCTCCGGGGTCCACGGTCGGGTGGGCTCCACCAGGTCGCGCGTCAGGTTGGCCACCGTGGCGGGCGCGAGCGGCAGCCGCCGCCGTGCGGACGCCGCGGCGGCGCGCAGCAGCAGCAGCGAATCGCCTCTGGGCGACAGGCCCTGTCCCAGCACGACCTCACCGTCGTGTTCGTAGAGGCCGTATCCCAGGGGGTGGAGCACCGGCCGACGGGGACCCACCCGAAGGGTGCGGGCGCGCTGGCTCTGGGCGGCCCGTCGGAAGGTGCCGTCCAGGGCGAAGTTGATCGCCCTCGCGCACTCCACGACCTCGGTGAGCAGCGCGTCCTGGTCCAGGTGACCGAGCAGCGCCGCCACCCCGTCCTGGTCCTCGCGGCCGAGGCGGTCCCGGCCGCGGCCGGTGACCACGTGCAACGCGTCGCGCACGTCGAGCAGGCGCCCGTACGCGGCGTCCACGTCGCCGTGCGGCCGGTCCGCGAGCCATGCCGCTGTGAGGGACCGCAGGATGGTCATGTCCCGCAGCCCGCCGCGCGCCTCCTTCAGGTCCGGCTCGATCGCCGTGGTCAGGTCGCCGTTGCGCTGGTGGCGCGCCTCGAGGCTCTCGCGCAGCTCGGGCAGCCGCTTGCGGGCGTTGCCACGCCAGTCGTGCGCGATGCTGGTGCGGATCCCCGAGACGACCAGCGGGTCGCCGGCGATCCAGTTCAGGTCGAGCATCCCGACCGCGGCGGACAGGTCCGCCGACGCGACGCTGCGGCACTCCCCCAGGGTCCGCACGCTGTGGTCGAGGCGCACCCCGGCGTCCCACACCGGATACCAGATGCGGTCCGCGAGCGCCGTCACCTCGGCCGTGTCCATCGACCGACCGTCGTGCACCAGCACCAGGTCGTAGTCGCTCAACGGGCCGCCGTCCCCGCGGGCCAGGCTCCCGACGGCCGCGAGGGCCACCCCCTGATCGTGGGTGCCGCGCAACGGCGCGACCGCCTCGTCCCACAGGTCGCCGAGCCAGCTGCGTCCGTACGCCGCGAGGCGGGCACGCCGCTGCTCACCGGCTCCGGGCCGGGTGAAGTCGCGGGTGCCCGCGAGATCCAGTCGCTTGCCTGTGTGATCCACCGGGATCGTTCCCATGGTCGTCTCCCCTTCGTCGACGTACGGCGTTGCGCGGCAGACGTGTTCGCCCGTACGGACGGTGGCCGGCGTCCCGTCGACGGACGGGACGCCGGCCAATCTCGTGCGCGGTGCTGCTGCCGGGCGGAGGTCTAGAGCGCCGTGGCGCCCTTCTCCCCGGTACGCACCCGGACCACGTCCTCGACCGGCACGGTCCACACCTTGCCGTCACCGATCCGGCCGGTCTGCGCCGCCTTCACGATCACGTCGACGACGCTCCCGGCGTCCATGTCCTCCACGATGACCTCGACGCGCACCTTGGGCACGAAGTCGACGGTGTACTCGGCGCCGCGGTAGACCTCGCTGTGCCCGCGCTGGCGACCGTACCCGCTGGACTCGCTGACCGTCATTCCGGCGATGCCGTAGGCCTCCAGGGCCTCTTTGACCTCGTCCAGCTTGAACGGCTTGATGATGGCGGTGACCAGCTTCATGCCTTCACTTCCTCTTCGTCGTGGTGGCGGGCGTCATGCGGGACAGCGTGCGAGCCGACGCCCATCCGGCCGCTGAACAGGTTGCCCAGGTCGTAGCCGGTCTCGGCGTGCTCGGCGGAGTCGATGCCCGCGTCCTCGTCATCCTCGTGCAACCGGAAGCCCATGGTCTTCTCCAGGGCGAATCCGATGATGTAGGTGACCACGAAGGAGAAGATCATCACGCTGATCGCGGCGGCCGCCTGGACGCCCAGCTGCAGGAACCCTCCCCGTAGAAGAGACCCTCCTGCATCTTGATTCCGGCCAGACCGGTGGGGCTGTTGACGCTGGCGAGCAGGCCGATCAGCAGGGTGCCGACCAGACCACCGACCAGGTGCACGCCGACCACGTCGAGGCTGTCGTCGAAGCCGAGCTTGAACTTCAGACCGACCGCGAAGGCGCAGATCGAGCCGGCGGCGAGTCCCACGATCAGGGCGCCGACCGGGGTGACCGTGGCGCAGGCCGGGGTGATGGCCACCAGTCCGGCGACGACGCCGGAGGCGGCACCCAGGGAGGTCGGGTGCCCGTCGCGCACCTTCTCCACGATGAGCCAGCCGAGCATCGCCGTGCAGGTCGCGGCGAGCGTGTTGACCCAGACACCGGCGGCCTGCGTGCCGGCGCCGAGAGCGGACCCGGCGTTGAAACCGAACCAGCCGAACCACAGGATGCCCGCGCCGAGCATCACCAGGGTCAGGTTGTGCGGACGCATCGGGTCCTTGCCGAAGCCGATCCGCTTGCCGAGCACGAGTGCGAGGGCGAGGCCCGCCGCACCGGCATTGATGTGGATCGCGGTGCCACCGGCGAAGTCGTACGCGCCGTGCCCGTGCAGGAATCCACCGCCGTTCGCGATCCAGCCGCCGGTCTTGGCGGCGTACCCGCTGAAGGCGAAGACCCAGTGCGCTGCCGGGAAGTAGACGAGCGTGGCCCACAGGACGGTGAACACGGTCCAGGTGGTGAACTTCGCGCGGTCGGCGATGGCGCCGGAGATCAGGGCCACCGCGATGATCGCGAAGACCACCTGGAACGCCACGAATGCCGACCCGGGGATACCGCCGGCGGCGGGGTTGCCCCCGGACGCGGGGGTATATCCATAGATCGCGCTGAGGACGCCGTGCAGTCCGAACTCCTTGAAGGGATTGCCGAGCAAGCCCTTGTCGCCCAGGTCGGGTCCGAAGGCCTCGCTGTAGCCCCAGAGCACCCACACGGTGCCGACCGTGCCCATGCTGATGAAGCTCATCATCATCATGTTGAGGACGCTCTTGGTGCGGACCATGCCGCCGTAGAAGAACGCCAGTCCGGGGGTCATGAACAGCACGAGGGCGGCCGCGGCCAGCACCCACGCGGTGTTCCCGCTGTCGATGAACGGCTTATCGGCCGTCGCCAGTGATGAGAGGGTCGTCATGGGCCATCACTGTCCGGGAGCGGCGTTTCACCCGGACGCACAACGTGTTACGGGAGTGTTGCGACTCGGGGCGCGGTGTTAAAGAACCGTTGCGCGAGACAGCCGTCTCGATGCTCGAGACGAGACGTGGGCTGCGGGGTGGTGTCAGGGCGTGATGCCGCTCTGCTGCAGGACGGACGCGAACTCCGGGTTCGGGGAGTCGCCGCTGACCCGGCACTCGAACGCGAACGGGGTGACGTGTCGCGAGACCCGTTCGCAGCGCATCGTCAGGTAGTCGCCGGACACGATGTGCCGGTGCGAGGAGTTGGCGACCAGGGCGTAGTTCTGGTCGCCCATCGACGCCACGGTGTAGGTGGCGGTCTCCCGCCCCGTGTCGACGCGCACCTTCCGGGTGAAGTAGACCGTCCCGTGCGCGAGACGCCACTGGTGGTAGGCCGGGTCCGGCGGCCACAGCGGGCCCCAGCACGCGACGGCGATGATCGCGGTGACGACTGCCAGCGCGATGCCGGGGTGGCGGCGAAACGCACGCTGCACCGCCGTACGCCCGCCCGGCTGCGGCTTCCAGGCCCCGGTACGTCGCCGGTGCAGGATACGGGCCAGCAGCGCGCACCACGCGAGGCTCACCACGATCGAGATGGACAGCCCGATCAGGAACGACCATGCCCACGGGCCCGATGACGCGACACGAGCCGGTCCGAGCACGCCGCACACGCTAACCCAGGTCGGGGTGGGCAGCTCGACCATCACGATGCTGCGGCGGCTTGACCTTGACGCAGCGTCAGGGTTGCACAGTGCTCGCATGACCACGAGAACAGCGATCGAGATCGCGGGGCTGACCAAGTCCTACAACGACCATGACGTGCTCCGGGGCGTCGATCTGAGCGTCCCGGCAGGGACCGTCTTCGCCCTGCTCGGCTCCAATGGAGCAGGCAAGACGACCACCGTGCGGATCCTGTCGACGCTGCTCAAGGCTGACGAGGGTTCCGCCACCGTCAACGGGTACGACGTCCGCGCCGAGGCGGCCGACGTACGCCGATCCATCAGCCTCACAGGGCAGTTCGCTGCGGTGGACGAGATCCTGACCGGCCGGGAGAATCTCGTCCTGATCGCCCGGCTGCGCCGGATGAAGGACCCACGGGCCGTCGCCGACGACCTGTTGGAACGGTTCGGCCTCACCGACGCCGCCACTCGGCGCGTGTCGACCTACTCCGGTGGGATGCGCCGCCGCCTGGACATCGCGATGAGCCTCATCGGCGACCCGCAGGTGCTCTTCCTGGACGAGCCGACCACGGGCCTGGACCCGCAGGCGAGGCTCGACGTCTGGGCGATCGTGCGCGATCTCGCCGACCGGGGCACCACGGTGCTGCTCACCACCCAGTACCTCGACGAGGCCGAGCACCTCGCCGATCGGATCGCCATCCTGCACGAGGGCCGGATCATCGCGAACGGCACGCTCGCCCAGCTCAAGACGCTGCTTCCCCCGGCCCAGGTCGAATACGTCGAGAAGCAACCCACCCTCGAGGAGATCTTCCTGTCCATCGTCGGCGACCGGGACGACGCGTCCGTGAGGAGCCAGTCATGAACACGACTTCGTTCGCCAACACCGTTGCTTTGCTGGGCCGTTCGCTGCGTCACGTGCTGCGCAGCCCCGACACGGTCATCACCACCTCGATCACCCCGATCGCCATGCTGCTGCTCTTCGT
This sequence comes from Allobranchiibius sp. GilTou73, assembly GCF_021391335.1. Taxonomy (GTDB): domain Bacteria; phylum Actinomycetota; class Actinomycetes; order Actinomycetales; family Dermatophilaceae; genus Allobranchiibius; species Allobranchiibius huperziae. Next base: position 3,160,909 of record NZ_CP090051.1, read on the forward strand.
CTACGTCTTCGGCGGGGTGATCCACACCGGCGGCAGCTATGTGGACTACCTCCTGCCGGGGATCCTGCTCATCACCATCGCGTCGGGCGTCGCGTACACCGCACTGCGGGTGTTCACCGACGTGTCGAGCGGCATCGCCGAACGGATCCAGTCGATGCCGGTGGGTCGATCCGCGATGCTCTGGGCGCATGTGCTCACCTCGCTGGTCGCCAACGCGATCTCGGTGGTGCTCGTGGTCCTGGTCGCGATCGCGATGGGTTTCCGCTCCGGCGCGGGCCTCGGCGCATGGCTCGCCGTCGTCGGCATCCTGGTGCTCTTCACGCTCGCGCTGACCTGGCTCGCGGTCATCCCCGGGCTCACGGCGAAGTCCATCGACGGCGCGAGCGCGTTCTCCTACCCGCTCGTCTTCCTGCCGTTCGTCAGCTCCGCGTTCGCGCCGACCTCGGGGATGCCCGGCCCGGTACGGTGGTTCGCCGAACATCAGCCGGTCACCTCGATCGTGAACACCATCCGTCACCTGTACGCCGAGCAGCCGGTCGGCCACGACGTCTGGATCGCGCTCGCCTGGTGCAGCGGGCTTCTGCTCCTCGCGGTCGTCCTGGCGACGCGCACCTACCGCAGCAGGCTCACCTGACCGGTCGGACGCACGGGAGGAGAAGGGTCATGCTGACGATCGGCGAGCTCGCGGCGTACGCCGGTGTGACGGTGCGGGCGGTGCGGCACCACCACGCGACGGGGCTGCTCGCCGAGCCCGAGCGGGACGCGTCCGGATACCGGCGCTACGACGCGGGCGCGGTGGTCGAGCTCATCAGGATCCGTACGCTCGCCGACGCCGGCGTGCCACTCGCGAGGGTGCGGGAGCTGCTCTTCGCGGACGACGAGGCGTTCGCGGCGGCGGTGGAGGATGTCAGCCGCCGCCTGCGGGCCGAGATCCGCGAGCGACAGCGCCACCTGCGACTGGTCGCCCAGCTCGCCGCCGGTGACAGCCTCGCGCTCCCGGCCGAGGCGGTCGCCTACCTCGAGAGACTGCACGAGCTGGGCTTCGCCGAGCGGTTCGTTGCCGGCGAGCGCGACGCCTGGATCCTCGTCGCCGCGCAACTGCCGGATCAGATGCCGTTCTACATGACGATGAAGAGCCAGCAGCTCGACGATCCGGCCACCCTCGAGCTCTACCGCGACATGGCGGCGACCATCGACTGGGACGCCACCGATCCTCGCCTCCCGGCGGTCGCGGACCACCTCGTCGCCGCGCTGGAGGGCTGGTACGACGCGTCCGACGGTGCGGAGAGCACCTCCGGCAGAGTGCCGCGTGATCTGGCGGCCCTGCTCGACTCCGTCTTCCTGGACGCGGTCCCCGCCGCGCGAACGCTGCTCGCGTTGCTACAGGCTCGCGGCTGGACCGGCTGGACGAATCTCGAACGCACGGCCACTACGTCACGCGTGACGTGAATCGGCCGAACGGGTTGAGCGGCTGGTTCTTGAGAGGCGAGGCCGACGCGGCGCCTTCTTCTGCCGGGCACCATTGCCTGCTCGCTGATGACCGTCACCTCCCTGACCTTCGGCCTGGCGGGTCTGGGCCGCAGGATCGACGACGTCCCCTTGGCGCGCTCGCAGGGGTAGCCCCTCCGGCGCATCGCGCAACGCCTACGAGGTCGCCGACCGCTGCGCCGGTGGCATCCCGGCGGCGCCGGGAAGATAGACGGCGGTCAGCACCTGTTGGTGGCTGAGCCACCCCACGACCGCGGTACTCCCGGCGTCCAGCACCGGTACGGGCCCCTGCGTGTCCTCCAGGTGTGGCAGGGCCGCCTCGATCGTCGCGTCGCAGGTCACCGTGGGCGGATGCTCCACCCAGTCGGCGACGTGGTCCACGTCGCGGTCGCCCGTGGAGAGCGCCTCGGCCAGATCGCGACGGTTGATGACGCCCAGATAGCGGCCCTCGTCGTCGACCACCGGCAGCTGCCCGTGCCGGGACCCGGCCAGCGCGCGGACGGCGCCGGTCAGCGTCTCGTGCTCCGACACCGTCTGCTCGGTCGGTTCCATGATCTGCGAGACGAGCTCGCCCATCATCGCCTCGGCGTGCGGCGGCGCGTCCAGGTCGATGCCGCGACGGCGCAGTTTCAGGGTGTAGATCGTGTCCGGCGTCAGGAGGTGGCTGATGCCGGTGGCGAGGACGATCGCGACCATCAGCGGCAGGATGATGCTGTACTCGCCGGTGAGCTCGAACATGATGACCACGGCGGTGATCGGCGCGCGGGAGGATCCAGCGAAGACCGCGCCCATCCCGATCAGTCCGTAGGCCCCGGCCGAGCCGGCCACCCCCGGCAGGATGTCGTGCAGGCCCTGACCGTACGCCGATCCCAGCATCGCCCCGATGAACAGGCTCGGGGCGAATACCCCTCCGGAACCGCCGATGCCGATGGTGAGGCTGGTGGCCACGACCTTGCCGAGCAGCAGCACGATCAGGAACCCGATCGCGTACTTGCCGGCCACTCCATTGCCCAGCACGGGGTAGCCGACGCCGTACATCTGCGGCAGGACGAGCAGCACCACGCCGAGTACCAGCCCCCCGACCGCCGGCCGCAGCCATTCCGGGCCGCGCCAGGCCCAGTCGCACGCGTCCTCGATCCAGTACATGATGCGCGTGAAAGCCACTCCGACACCGCCCGCGAGCACCCCGAGCAGGGCGAAGAAGAGGTACTGCGACAGATGGTCGACGGTGAAGGTGGGAAGGGTCAGGAAGGGCTTGTTCCCCAGTGCGGCACGGCCGATGACGCTGGCGATCACCGAGGACAGGACCACCATCCCGAAGGACTGCGCGGCGAAGTCCGCGAGGATGAGCTCCATCGCGAAGAACACCCCGGCGAGAGGTGCGTTGAACGTCGCCGCAATGCCGCCGGCCGCCCCGCAGGCGACCAGCACGCGCATCCGCGGCTCGGCGACCTTGACCACGCGACCCAAGGTCGATCCGAGCGCGGATCCGATCTGCACGATGGGGCCCTCGCGGCCGACCGAGCCGCCGCCGCCGATGCACAGCGCGGAGGCGAGTGCCTTGACGGCGGCGACCTGCGGCGCGATCCGCCCGCCCTTGCGCGCGACGGCGTACATGACCTCGGGCACACCGTGGCCGCGTGCTTCGCGCGCGAAGAAGTAGACCAGCGGGCCGTAGAGCAGACCGGCGACCACGGGCGCGAGCAGCACGAAGTACGGGCCCAGCCACGGTACGTGCGGATTGCTGGCATGGCCGATCCCGGCGAAGTCGGCATGACCGGACAGGACGCGCGTGAACGTCTTGATGAGCCAGCGGAAGACGACGGCGCCCAGTCCCGCTCCCGCCCCGATGATCAAGGCGAGCAGGAGCAGGCCGCTGTCACTGCTCCGCAGCAGCGCCGCACCCCGGGTCACGCCCGTGGAGAGCGGAAGCGACCGGCCGGAGGTGCCCGCCGCGGCCGTGGCCGGTACGGGCCGGGACGAGGGGGGCGCTGGATTCCGTCATAGGTGCAGTATGCAACTGTTAGCCTTACTGACGGTAATCGAGCCAGAGGCGGTCAGATCATGGGGACATCCCTCCCGGAGCGCGCGACCGGGCATCCGGCCGAGGTGGACGAGGTGGTCACCGCGGTCCTCACCGCCTCCCGCGTGCTGGTCGGCGTGTCCGCCCGATCCCTCGAGGCCGTCGAGGAGACGGTGACCCTCACCCAGTTCCGCACCCTCGTCGTGCTGCACGCGCAGGGCGAAATCAACCTCGCCCGTCTCGCCCACCTGCTCGAGGTCACCTCCTCCACCGCCTTGCGGATGATCGACCGCCTGCTGACGTCGCAGCTGGTGACCCGTCGTGAGAACGCCGCCGACCGGCGTGAGGTGCTGCTCGGACTGACCGACGCCGGGGAACGACTGGTGCAGCGCGTGACCACGCGGCGGCGGCGTGCCATCGCGGCCATCGTGCGGGACATGGACGTGCAGGGCAGGGATGACCTGGTGGTCGCGCTGCGGGCGTTCGCCGATGCCGCGCGCGAGCCGCACATCGACCAGGACGCCGCTGCCCTCGGGTGGTGACGCTCGATCCCGTCAGCGCGACGAGTCGACCGCCTCCGACGGTGCACGATGGGCCCTGCGGCGGGACATCAGCGACCAGCCGCCCCGTTCGCCCTCGCCCCCGGGCGTGGGCTCGAAGACGTTGCCGCTGGTCGGCGGCAGATCCGGTCCCCGGAAGATGACCGACCGTGACAAGGGCCCGACGATGCGGTCGTAGCGGTAGGCCATCGCCAACGAAACGTTGACGATCGCGCCCCGGTCGCGCGGACGCATCACCCGCAGCGCTGACCGCACGCCGTTCACCTGCCCGAAGTAGGTGACCTCGGTCATCCGGCGGCTTTCGTGCGGGTCGGTGTCCCAGAAGTAGGCGAGCGAGCCGACGAACGCGACGTTGACCCAGACCTCGATGGGTCCCAGCTCGGACTCGACACGATCGGTCGCAGCGTCGACCGCGTCATGGTCAGCGACGTCGCACTCGACGGTGAGCGCCCGGCGGCCGGCAGCCTCGATGTCCGCGGCAGCTCCGGCGAGGCCGGCGGCTCCCCGCGCGAGCACCGCGATGTCGTATCCCGCACCGGCGAATTCACGCACGCGGGCCCGCCCGACACCGGCGGTCCCCCCGGTCACGACGACCACCGGATGCCGGCTCGAAGTGTGAGACCTCATCTGCGGACGGGCCTTCCGGGCTCATGGTTCCCGATCGGTCCGACCGTTGATGCCAGGTCTACCACTACGGCCTGACAACGGCCGCGACCGTGCTGCCGCCCGAGGCGGCACCGTCACCAGGCGGTGAAACCGCCGTCGACCCGCAGGTCGGTGGCGGTGATGAACGCCGCCCCTGTCCCGAGCAGGAAGAGCACCGGAGCGGCGACCTCCTCCACCCGCGCCATCCGCGCCATGGGCGTCTGCCGCGTGAAGGTCGCGTTGACCTCCGGTGCGTTGTGGGCCGTCAGCTCCGTGTGCACGTACCCCGGACTGACCGAGTTGACTCGCACGCCCTGAGGCGCCCACTCGACGCCCAACCCCTTCGACAGATGGATCACCCCGGCTTTGGCAGCGCCGTACGCGACGTGCGGATCGGTCCCGCGGTTGACGATGTGCCCCGACATGGACGCGATGTTCACGATCGATCCCGGCCCCCCGCGCATCGCCTCGTGCTCGGCCTGGCAGGAGAAGAACACCCCGTCCAGGTCGATGTCGATAACGCGTTTCCACGCCTCGCCCGTGACCTGGTCGGAGGGCTGCAGCCCGTCGACGCCCGCACAGTTGACGGCATACCGGACGAGCCCGAGATCGGTCGCGGTGTGCACCGCCCGCCGTACGGCGTCCTGGTCGCGCACGTCGGCTCCCAACCTCGCGCACCGCACGCCGTGGTGGGACGCGGCCGCCTGCACCGCGGTGAAGTCCGCGTCGGGTCGATCGAGGCAGGCGACCCGGACGCCGTTGGTCAGCAACGCCTCCACGACGGCGAGGCCGATGCCGCGAGCCCCGCCGGTCACGACCGCCACCGCACCCTGCTTCAAGGTCATCGCACCGTCACCCTCTGTTGTCACCCGTCACTTTCGCCGTGCACCGTGATGGCCGCGTTGACCAGTGCCAGGTGCGACAGCGCCTGCGGCAGGTTGCCGCCGAAGGCACCGGTGCGGGCGTCGATCATCTCCGAGAGCAGGCCGACGTCGTTCAGGGTGCCGACCAGCTCGTCCATCAGGTCACGCGCCTCCTCCACCCGGCCGACGAGCGCAAGAGCCGACACCCGCCAGAACGAGCAGGCTGTGAAGGTGAGCTCCTCCTGGTCGACGCCGCTGTAGCGGTAGAGGAGCGGCCCGTCGCCCAGCTGCTTCGCCAGCGCGTCGAGAGTGCGCGACATCCGCTCGCCGCGGTCGAAGCCGCTGATCGCGTGCAGCAGGATCGACGCGTCGAGCATTCCGCTGCCCGGGTACCACTCGTACGCCCCGAGGTCCTCATTCCAGCAGTGCCGGCTCACCCACTGCGCAATTTCGTCGGCCTCGTGACGCCATCGGTCCACGCTGCCGGGGATCTGCCCGATCTCGGCCAGGTGCACCGCGTGCGTGAGCGCCTGCCAGCAGCCGAGCTTGGACGTCGTGTAGTGCTGCTCGTCGGGCAGTTCCCACATGCCGGAGTCGGGGCTGCGCCACGTGTCGCATGCGAGGTCGGCGACCGTGGTGAGCAACCGGCCGGTGCCCTCGTCCAGCACATTGCCGTTGTCGACGTAGAGCTGCACGATGCTGAAGATGTCGCCGTAGATGCCCAGTTGGAGCTGATCGGAGGCCTGGTTGCCGGACCGCACCGTGCCTGCTCCCCGCCATCCGGGCACGTCGTAGGTGGTGATCTCGTCCTGGCATTGGGCACCGTCCAGACGCTGCAGCACCTGCGGCTGGGACCCCTGCTCGCGCAGGATCCGCAGCATCCAACTGATCGCACCATGTGTCTCCTCACGGACCCCGAACCGGAAGAGCGCGGTGAGGGAGAACGCCGTGTCCCGCACCCAGGAGTAGCGGTAGTCCCAGTTCTTGTCCTTCGTGTGCGACTCCGGAAGAGAGGTCGTCGCCGCCGCCGCGAGCGCGCCCGTCGGCGCGAAGATCAGCTGCTTCAGCGTGAGGGCGCTGCGCTGCACCTCCTCCTGCCACGGACCGTCCCACACGAACGCGTCGCTCCAGGCGCGCCAGTTCGCAATCGTGCGGTCCACGCCGTCGTCGATGTCCTGCGGGGTGGGCAGGTAGAGCGGTTCGCTGTCGGTACTGGTCAGGCCGAGCAGGTGACGCGACCCGGGGCTCGTGCGGTATTCCACCGTGATCGAGCGCGCGGTGACCTGCACGGATTCCTCCGCGAGGGTGCGAACCGCCATCGTCAGGCCGTCCAGCCGGAGCACCTTGCCGTGCACGGAGTCATAGACCCACGGCGAGGCGGTGTTCAAGCAGGTGCCTGGGACGACGTGAGCGCGCAGCGGGACGCTGCCTTCCAATCCGTCGATCCGGCGCCCCAGTTCGCACCACGGCAGCCGTCCCGCGAGACCGGTGTTGAGCGAGTCGGTGACCCGGACCCGCCCGCTCGCGGTGGTGTACGTCGTCTCCAGCACGTTGGTGCCCGGCACGTAGCGGCGTTCGACGGTGGCTTCCTCGACGGGGGCCAGGGCGATGTGTCCCCCCTGTTCGGCGTCGAGCAACGCCCCGAACGGCGGCACGGAGTCCAGGTTGGGCAGCGGGAGCCAGTCGATGCTGCCGTCACGGGCGATGAGGGCGATGGTGCGGCCGTCGCCGATCGAGGCGTAGTCGCGCAGGTCGGCGTACCCGGCGTCGTCGCGTCCGTCGAGCGGGCCCGGCACGGGGTCGCCCCCGTGCCAGACCGGCTGCGCCGCGGTGTTCGCCCAACGGGGTGGGGTCATGGAGTGGGCATGCCGCCGTTGACGTGAAGGGTCTCCCCCGACACGAAGCTGGACTCGGCGGACGCCAGATAGACGAACGCCGGAGCGAGGTCGGCCGGCTGGCCCGGACGACCGATCGGCGTGGACTGCCCGAACTCCGGCAGCTCCTCCTGCGGCTGCCCGCCCGCGGTCTGCAACGGCGTCCACACCGGACCCGGCGCCACGACGTTCACGCGGATGCCCTTCGGTCCGACCTGCTGGGCCAGGCCCTTGCAGAACGTGTTGATGGCGGCCTTGGTCGTCGCGTAATCGACCAGGTTCGGGGAGGGCTGGTAGGCCTGGATGGAGGAGGTGCCGATGATGGTCGAGCCCGGCTGCAGGTGCGGCAGGGCGGCCTTGACGATCCAGAACAGCGCGTAGACGTTCGTCTTGAACGTGTCGTCGAACTGCTCGGCGGTCAGGTCGGCGAGCTCTTCCACATGCTGCTGACGGCCACCGTTGGAGACCACGATGTCGATGCCGCCCAACTCACGGACGGTGGTCTCGACCAGCGAGGTGCAGTAGCCCTGGTCCGTCAGGTCGCCCGGCGCCAGCACGGCCTTGCGACCGGCGTCCTCCACCAGACCCTTGATGCGCTGAGCGTCCTTCTCCTCCTCGGGCAGATAGGAGATGACCACGTCGGCTCCCTCGCGCGCGAACGCGATCACGGTCGCCGCACCGATGCCGGAGTCGCCGCCAGTGACCAATGCCCGGCGGCCCTGCAGCCGCCCGCTGCCGCGGTAGGTCTCCTCCCCTAGATCGGCCTTGTCGTTCAGGACGGCGTCGAGGCCGGGACCGTCCTGGGACTGCGCGGTGGTCTCGATGTCGGCATACATCTTGGTCGGGTCGGTCACAGTGTATTGGTCAGCCATACGCCTCAGTATCTACACCTGATCGCAGATTCATGGTGGCGCCCGCATCTGACGGCCCGTATCGCTCTGCGAGATCAACGAGATCAACCGGTGCGGATTCCTCGGATCTCAAGGTGGCGCGCGTACATTCTCGATCCATTGCACGGGAAAACCATTGAATTCTCGGGGGTTTCGAGTGACCGGACACGCCACGAGCTGCACTAGACCGCGGCCCGAATCGATCTGCAATCAAGCAGATTTCGTCCTCGCACTGGACCACTTGCGACGCCGCGCCGCAGCAGGGGCATCGCGGCAGCGCATCGGTCTGGACAGCCTCGTCCGGACGACCGGCATCCCCCGGTCCTCTCTGCACGGCTATCTCGCCGGGACGTCGTTGCCGCCGGCGGACCGGCTCGACACCCTCGTCCTGGCCCTCGGCGCCACCCCGCGGGAGGCGCACGAATGGGCGCTCGCGCTCGACCGCCTCTTCGACGGCGTCCTGACCCGTCGCATCCGCGCGGACGAGGATCTGCAGCTGCCCACGGAGAACGCCCGGGTCCGCAGCCGGCGTGCCAGAGGACTGCACACCGTTCCGGTGCTGCTGCCAGAGCGTCACCGAGCGGACAGCGGCACCGGTCCCGTCGTCGTCCAGGCCTGCGTGTGCTGCACGTGGGCAGGCACCCACACGTACGCCGAACCGAACGCCCGCTCGTGCCGCACCGGCTTCCTGCACGCCGGCAACAACTGGTTCCTCGGGCAGACGCACGGGATTGCGGATGCAGGCGACGCGGGCGCGCCGGTGGCTCAGATATGGCTCTACACCCAGGCCGACATCGCCTACGACTCCGACGGCGGCTGGGGATGGGTGCCGGCCAATGTCGTGGCGAACGCCGCATCGCACGCGCCGCTCCCAGGGCTCCCCTATCTCGAACGTCCGAGAATGTCCGACGCGTCCATCCGGTAGCCGACCGCTGCTGATGTGCTGCCCGCGCTCCTCCCCACCAGCGACCGGGACTGCGAAGGCGGCACACCATGAAAGAAGATCGGCTCCACCCCGGAGTCACCACGCGACCGAGGATCCTGACCGTCCTCCTCGGACTGCTCCTCACCTCGGTCGCGATGTTGTCCCTCGGATGGTCCACCCCGGCGCACGCCGCCGACGGGTGCACCGCGGGGCACAACGCATCGGGCCAGAGCGTCTACTACTGCGGGGTCTGGGTGCCCTCGGGCGGGATCCCCGTCTACTCCAGCACGTCGCAGGGCTCCTCGGTCATCGACCACCTGCACAGCGGAGGAACGGCGAACTGGTTCTACTGCTCGACCTCGGGCGGCACCGCGACCGCCTCCGGGTACAAGTCCACGAGCTGGGCCCGCTCCGTCGGCGACGACAACGGCGCCATCGGCTACGTGCCCGCTGTCTACTTCAGCGGCAGTGAGAACTACTGGGCCGGACTGCCGAGCTGCTCCGGCGGGACCGGCTCGTCGGGCAGTTCCTGTCACTCCGGCACCAACAAGTCCGGCACGACGGTGTCGTACTGCGGCATCTGGACGCCGTCCGGCGGAACGCCGATCTACGCATCGACCTCCTCCGGATCGGGGGTCGTGGACCACCTGAACACCGCGGGCACCGGCAACTGGTTCTTCTGCGAGCAGAAGGGCTCTTCGATCACGGTCGGTGGGTACACCTCCTCCGACTGGGCCAAGACCATCGGCGACGATCACGGCGCCACGGGATACGTCCCGGCGGTGTACTTCACCGGCTCGCAGAACTACTGGGCAGGGATGCCCGCGTGCTCGACGCCCGCGCCGCCGCCCTCGGACGACAGCTGCACGCTCGGTCACAACCCCTCGGGCGGGACCGCGTACTACTGCCCGGTCTGGGTGCCGTCCGGCGGGGTGCCGCTCTACGGCTCGACCTCGACGTCCTCCGGCGTGGTGGACCACCTGCACACCGGCGGTTCGGCCAACTGGTTCTACTGCCGGGTGAACGGCTCCACCGCCACCGTCGGCGGCTACAGCTCCTCGAGCTGGGCCAAGACCATCGGTGATGACCACGGCGCCACGGGATACGTGCCGGCGGTGTACTTCACCGGCTCACAGGACTACTGGGTCAACCTGCCGTCCTGCGGCAGCGGCTCCACCAACCCGACGCCGCCCTCCCCGCCGAGCAACGGCGGCGCCAACACCAACGGCAGCGCGTGCGGTACGGCATACACCGGGCTCCCCGGTCTGACGCTGAAGATGATGCAGCAGGCCTGCCGGGTCACCGTGACCAGCGACTCGATGTACAAATACAGCATCTACGCCTGGGACGGCGGCCACGGCTCGACGCCCGGCCCGACCTACGGCTCGTGCGACCCGAGCAACGGCGCTCCGAACGACTGCCACGTCGACGGATTCGACTGCTCCGGCCTCGTGCGATGGGCCTACTACCAGGCCACCGGGGTGGACGCGCTCGACGGCTACACGTGGGGCCAGTGGTCCAAGGCGCTCGCCCTCCCGCACAAGGCCGTCATCAACGCTGCCAGCCACGGCGGCTCGGGCCAGGTCGACAACTACCTGTCGCAGCTCAAGCCCGGAGACATCCTCTGGTACGGCCAGAACGCCGGCGAGCACGTCGCGATCTACATGGGCAACGGCAAGCAGATGAACGCCTACCAGTCCGGCGACCACGACGGCATCACCAGCGTCACCACCGGCGACACCTTCTGGGGCGCCGTCCGGATGTGGTGACGCCACCCCTTCACCACCCCGCACACCCCTCACAGATCGGAGAACGGCTCATGTACAAACGCATCGCAGCAGTCTCGGCGCTGGGCCTCGGCGCGCTGGGTTTCGCCGGCGTCGCCCCTGCCCACGCCGCGGGCAGCACCGTGCACGGCTGCGCCTACGGCTACGTGTGCATCTATCCCCAGAACGCCGGCTGGAACGGCGACCACCCGTCACAGCGGTACTACCACTACGGCACGGACAACCTCAGCAATCAGGTCGGTTACCACTACGTGCTCAACAACCAGTACAACGCCGGCCTGGCGTTCTGCACCGGTTACAACGGCAAGAGCTGCAACTCCGGCCTCGGCAACTGGGGCGAGTCGCACGCCAAGGGCGCGTCCTGGAACAACGTCTACCTGACCCCCATCAACTCCATCGAGCTCGGACCGTACGGGCCGTGAGGGTCTCGTGACCTCACCCGCCCGTCGCACGACCCCTACCCCAAGGAGCATCAGATGAAGAAGGCACTCACCCTCGTCCTCGCCACCGGCGCACTGGCAACCTTGCCGCTGTCGGTCCCGATCGCGCAGGCCCACGCAGCGACCGCCAGCTACAGCTGCTCGATCGACAGCTACGGCGCCGTGCAGACCGCGGACTGGCTGAAGGTGCACAGCAGCCCGAGCACCAGCTCGGGCACGGTCGGACAGGTGAAGCGCGGCACCCTCTTCCACTACTGCAGCTCCTCCGGTCGCTCCGGAGGCGGCCACTACTGGGTCTACGGCTACGGATACAACGGCTCGAAGAAGCTGACCGGCTGGGTGGCCAGCGAGTACCTGGCCCACCCGTGATCCGCGCCGTCCGCAGCGGGATCTAGCTCGCAGACCAGGGAAGGGACCGCGCCACCGGCGCGGTCCCTTCTCTTGCGTTCAGGGGCTGTCGGTGGCGGGTGGTTGACCTCATACATGAGTTCGGCACCGGGCCTCGCAGCTGTCGCTGACAGCTCGAATCTCGTTGTGCCGAAGCATGGTTCGACTGCTGATCCGCTCGCTCGGGTGAGCCTGATCTGTGGGCGGTTGAACGCCGCGCATGCCGACCTGATCGACCTGGTCGCAGACCTGGTGCGCACTGAGTCGTGGGCGATCGGTGGGATCCGCTCCCCCGAACACTGGTTGACCTGCTTCGCCGGAGTCTCCCCCGCCACCGCCCGCGACCTGGTCCGGATCGCGACCCGGTCCGCCGAGCTACCGGCCCTGTCCCGGGAGGTGCACTCCGGTCGGCTCTCGTTGGGTCAGGCCGCCGTGGTCGCCGCGCACACCCCGGTCGGGCACGACCTGGCCGTCGTGGACCTGGCCGTGCACGCCACCGTGCCTCAACTACGCCGTGCCCTGGTCAAGTACGACTTTTCCGACCAGCCGGACACCACTCCTCCAGCACCGGACCAGTTCTCCGTCGCCGCCCAACCCGCAGAACTCTCGATGCACTACGACCACGACCGGTTCCACCTGACCTACTCCGCACCCGCCGACATCGGAGCACTGGTCGAACAGGCCCTCATCGAAGCCAAAGACGCCCTCTTCCTGGCGACCGACAGCAAAGAACAGGGGCGGCGAGTACGTCTCGCCGACGCGATGGCCCACCTGGCGACCCGCTCCCTGCAGGCTGGTACCACCGAGATTGCCGGACGGGCCGACAAATTCCGCATCTACCTGCACCTCGACACGTCGGGCCAAGGCTGGCTCACCACACGCGGCGCCCTACCACCGCACCTCATGAGAAAGTGGACCTGCGACGGCACGGTCCAGCCCGTCTGGGAAACCGGCGGCACCACCGTCAACGTCGGACGCGCCCACCGCATCGTGCCCCGCCGCACCCGACGTCTGGTCGAAGACCGCGACCGCGGCTGCGCCTACCCCGGCTGCGCAGCGATCCACCACCTGGAATGCCACCACATCACTCACTGGGCCGACGGCGGACCCACGAACATCGCCAACCTGATCAGCCTGTGTCCCCACCACCACGACCGCCATCACGCAGGCGACTTCACTATCCGACCAAGCGACGGTCGCCCCGGACGGTTCCGATTCGCCACCCGCCACGGCCACCCCATCGAACCAGCCGCCGCCACCGCCCCACCCGGCACAACACCACCCCCGGTTCAGCCAGCACCACCGCGTTACACCGGACCCACCAACGAGATCCTGCACCTGGACCAGGTCAGGTTTCGCCGCCGCAGCAGTGGCCAGCTCAGGCAGTGAGCACGCTGTCCGCTGGACGACCACGGGCCGCACGCCACGCAACAGGTGGGTGATGATGGATCCATGAGCGAGACACCGCGCCTTCGTTACAGGTTCATCACCGGCACCGACGACCAAGCCTTCTGCGAGCGGGTGAGCACCGCCCTCGACGAGGGCTACGTGCTGCACGGATCCCCGGCGCTCACCTACGACGGGACGCGGGTCGTCACCGGGCAGGCCGTCGTCCTGCCGACGCCCGCCGACGGCTCGGTGCAGAACGCATGACCGAGGGGTACGCCGGCGACCTGACGCCTCAGCAGGCGTGGGAGCTGCTCGCCGCGCACGACGACGCCGTTCTCGTCGACGTCCGCACCACCGCCGAATGGGCGTATGTAGGTGTCCCGGACATCACGGGCCTGGGCCGGGAGACCGAGTTCGTGGAGTGGGTGAGCTTCCCCGACGGATCGTCGAACCCGCACTTCGTCGACGACGTGCGCGAAGCCGGCGTCACCCCCGGCGACGGACGACCGGTGGTCTTCCTGTGCCGCAGCGGGCAGCGCTCGATCGGTGCCGCCAAGGCCGCGACAGCGGCGGGCCTCGGGCCGGCGTACAACGTGCTCGAGGGGTTCGAGGGCGGCCTGGACGACGCGGGGCACCGCGGCGGCGGTGGGTGGCGCGCGGCCGGACTGCCCTGGAAACAATCCTGATCCATGAGTGAGCCACGACCCAAGCCAGCGCTGCCCGAAGGATTGCGTCCCGCGACGTACGCCGTCCGCGGCGGCCAGGAGCGCACCGGATTCGATGAGACCTCCGAGGCGCTGTTCCTCACCCAGGGCTACGTCTACGACCGGGCGGCCGATGCCGAAGCCGCGTTCGCCGGCGACCTGGACCGGTTCATCTACAGCCGCTACGGCAACCCGACGGTGTCCACCTTCGAGGAGCGGCTGCGCCTGATCGAAGGCGCACCCGCCTGCTACGCGACGGCGACCGGAATGTCGGCCGTGTTCACCTCGCTGGCCGCTCTGGTGAAGCAGGGCTCGCGGATCGTCTCCGCGCGAGCCCTCTTCGGCTCCACGGTCGTGATCTTCGAGGAGATCCTGGCCACGTGGGGCGTGCGCACCGACTACGTCGACGGCCACGACCTCGCTCAGTGGGATCAGGCCCTTGCCACTCCCGCCGACGTGGTGTTCTTCGAGACCCCCACCAACCCGATGCTCGACATCATCGACATCGCGGCCGTCTGCGAGCTCGCGCACGCAGCCGGCGCGACCGTGATCGTCGACAACGTCTTCGCCACCCCGGTGCTGCAGCGGCCGATCCCGATGGGTGTCGACGTAGTGGTCTACTCCGCGACCAAGCACATCGACGGGCAGGGCCGGGTGCTGGGCGGGGCGATCCTCGGCAGCCAGGACTACATCAACGGCCCGGTGCAGACCATGATCCGCAACACCGGGCCGAGCATGTCCCCGTTCAACGCCTGGGTGCTGCTCAAGGGTCTGGAAACGCTCGACCTGCGAGTCCGAGCGGCGAGCGCTGCTGCCGCCGACCTGGCGCAGTGGCTGCAGGACCGACCGCAGGTGGCGTCGGTGCGCTACCCGTTCCTGCCCTCACACCCGCAGTACGACCTGGCCCGCCGCCAGCAGGACGGCGGGGGCACGATCGTCACCTTCGATCTGGCGACCAAGGACGACGACCCGGCCGCCGCGAAGGCCGCGGCGTTCGGGCTCTTGGACGAGTTGCGCATCATCGACATCTCCAACAACCTCGGCGACGCGAAGTCGATGGTCACCCATCCTGCGACCACCACCCACCGCAAACTCGGCCCGCAGGGGCGCGCCGCGGTCGGCATCGGCGAGGCGACGGTCCGACTGTCGGTGGGACTGGAGGACGTCGAGGACCTGCGCGAGGACCTGGCGCGGGCGCTGCACAGCTAACAAGTGGGGTCGTCGCGCGCCCTATCGAGCGCGCAATGACCCCATCCGTGTGCGGAGGGCGCGTCAGTCGAGGATGGCGTCCACGAATGCCACCGGGTCGAACGGCGCCAGGTCGTCCGGCCCTTCCCCGAGTCCGACCAGCTTGACCGGCACGCCCAGCTGACGCTGGATCAGCACGACGATGCCGCCCTTGGCGGTGCCGTCCAGCTTGGTGAGAACGACGCCGGTGATGTCCACCGCCTGGGCGAAGACCTCGGCCTGCCGCAGACCGTTCTGCCCGGTCGTGGCGTCGAGCACCAGCAGACACTCGTCGATCGCGCTCTGCTTCTCGATGACGCGCTTGACCTTCGACAGCTCGTCCATCAGACCGACCTTGTTGTGCAGCCGGCCGGCGGTGTCGATGATCACCACGTCCGCCTCGACGTCCGCGGCGTCCTTGACCGCGTCGAAGGCCACGGCGGCGGGATCGGCCCCCTCACGGTCCGAGCGCACGGTGGGCACGCCGACCCGCTCGCCCCAGGTCTGCAGCTGGTCGGCGGCCGCCGCACGGAAGGTGTCGGCGGCACCCAGGACGACGTCCTTGTCCTCGGCGACGAGCACCCGCGCGAGCTTGCCCACGGACGTGGTCTTGCCGGTGCCGTTGACGCCCACGACCATCACGCACGCCGGTCGGTCACCCACCCGGGTGGCCGCGATCCGCCGGTCCATCGTCGGATCGACGAGTTTCAGCAGCTCCTCATGCAGCCAGCCCTCGAGCTGTTCGGGGGTCGCACTGCCCTCGACCTGCACCCGTCGCTTGAGCGCGTCCACGAGCTCCGTGGTGGCCTCGACCCCGAGATCGGCGCCGAGCAGGGTGTCCTCGACCTCCTCCCAGACCGCTTCGTCGAGCTGACCGCCGGCCAGCAGGCCGAGCAGGCCCTTGCCCATCGCGTTGTTGGAGGCCGCGAGGCGCGAGCGCAGGCGGCCCATCCGGTTGCGTGCCGACTCGGGGCGCTCGATCGCGACCTCGGCGGGAGCGGCCGGTTCGGGCTCGACCGGGGGCGCGACGACGACCGGTTCGGGTTCGGGCGTGGGCCGCGGGGTGGTCGGTGGTGCGGGCGGTTCAGCGGTCTTGCTGGTGTCGATCCTGGCGGTGCTGCCCGCCTGGTAGGTGTTGGCGCCGCGCACCTTCTCCTCGCGCGGCGGCGCGGGCGGAGCCGCCGTGCGGCGGCGCGTCGCGCTGCCCCGCACGAAGGCGACGAGCAGGCCGAGCCCGCCCAGCACGACGACGGTGATGACGGTGAGGATCTCCCAGAGACTGTCCACCGCCCCATCCTCGCAAACGCGACAGGGTGCTCGAGACCACCGCCCGTCGAGGCGGGTCGGTCTCAGGAGGCGCTATGCGCTCCCGACGTCTCGCTGCTGCCCTGCTCGACGTCGTCGCCCTTCGCCCGTTTGTCACGCCCGCGGTCGGTGACGGAGGTGAGCATCTGCTCGCCTCGTTCGGTCAGCACCTGGCGACCTTCACGGCGGGCGGGGACGGCAACGAGGCCGACGACGACGCCGGCGAGGACGAGACAGAGCAACAGGGCACCCACGAGCCACAACATGCCCTCTATTCTGCGGGGTGCGGCTGTGAGTTCCCTATTACCGACACGCGCGGTCACTGTGCGCAGAGGCGCCCGCGGCGGTTTCCCGCGAGGGCGGGTGCCACGATGAGCCCCATGGGTGTCCAAGATCACGACAGGTCCGCTGCCGCCGGCTTCGACGCGAGCCGCCTCAGCCGTCTCGACGAGCACCTGCAGGGGTACGTCGACCGGGGCCATCTGCCCTGTTACCACGTGCAGGTCGTGCGACACGGGGAGGTCGCGTACTCGGCGTACGGCGGGATGCGCGACATCGCGAGCAGCTCGCCCACCACGGTCGACACGCTCTACCGGATCTACTCGATGACCAAGCCGGTCACCTCGGTGGCGGCGATGATGCTGGTCGAGCGGGGCCTGCTGCGGCTGGACGACCCGGTCGCCACCTACCTCCCGGCATACGCCGATCAGCGGGTCTATGTCGGCGGCCAGGCTGCTGCCGCAGTCACGCGGCCCGCCGCCGGTCCGATGCGGGTGCGCCATCTGCTCACCCACACGTCCGGGTTGACATACGGCTTCCTGCGGGTGCACCCGACCGATGAGGTGATGCGCACGGCCGGTTTCGAGATAGGCGTGCCCGCCGGCATGGACCTGGCCGAGGCCACCGATGCGATGGGCGCGTTCCCGCTGCGCTTCGACCCCGGCACCAGCTGGAACTACTCGGTCGCCACCGACGTGCTGGGGCGGGTGGTCGAGGTCGTGTCCGGGAGGTCACTGGACGAGTTCTTCCGCACCGAGATCTTCGAGCCGCTCGCGATGGACGAGACCGCATTCCACGCGGTGGACGCCGACCGGCTCGCGACGCTGTACCACGGGGCCGGCGGCAGCGCCCCGACGCCGCTGGACGCGCTCGGGGCCGCGGCGCTGAAACCGCCGACCTACCTGTCCGGCGGCGGCGGGCTGGTCTCGTCCATGGACGACTACACCCGCTTCGCCCGGATGCTGCTCGGGCACGGTGAGCTGGACGGCGTGCGCCTCCTCGGCAACCGGACGGTCGACTTCATGGCCACCAACCACCTACCGGGCGGCGCCGACCTGGGTTCCTTCGGCATCCCGCTCTACGCCGAGACGCCGTTCAACGGAGTGGGTTTCGGCCTGGGCTTCAGCGTGATGCTGGACCCGACGGCCGCCGGTTACCCGACGTCGCCGGGCGAATACGGCTGGGGCGGCATGGCGTCGACGGTCTTCTGGGTCGACCCCGCCGAGGACCTCACCACGGTCTTCATGACCCAGCAGATGCCCTCGAACGGCTATCCGCTGCGCACCGAGCTGCGCCAGCTGGTGTACGCCGCGCTCGTCGACTGATCCCGGCGCACGCGCGCGTCAGCGTGCGGGCGTGAGCTCCTCTTCCGTCTTCCGCGCGGGGGCCGGAGCGCCCATCGCCTCCGGCGCGACGTCCCGCAGCCGTTGCGAGACGACGGTGGTGATGCCGTCGCCGCGCATCGACACGCCGTACAGCGCGTCGGCGACCTCCATGGTGCGCTTCTGGTGGGTGATCACGATGAGCTGGCTGGAGTCGCGCAGCTCCTGGAAGAGGGTGATCAGGCGCCCCAGGTTGGCGTCGTCCAGAGCGGCCTCGACCTCGTCCATGATGTAGAACGGGCTCGGCCGCGCCTTGAAGATCGACACCAGCAGCGCCACCGCCACCAGCGACCGCTCGCCACCGGAGAGCAACGACAACCGCTTGATCTTCTTGCCGGGCGGACGGGCCTCGACCTCGATACCCGTGGTGAGCATGTCGCCCGGTTCGGTCAGCGTCAGGCGCCCTTCACCGCCGGGGAAGAGCCGGTCGAAGACGCCCTCGAACTCGCGTGCCGTATCGGCGAACGCCTCGGCGAAGACCCGCTCCACGCGCTCGTCGACCTCGCGGACGATGTCGAACAGGTCCTTCTTGGACCGGGTGAGGTCGTCCAGCTGGGTGGTCAGGAAGGTGTGCCGCTCCTCCAGCGCCGCGAACTCCTCCAGCGCCAGCGGGTTGACCCGGCCGAGCTGGGCCAGCTTGCGCTCTGCCGACCGCAGCCGCTTCTCCTGGTGCTCGCGCACGAACGCGACGGGCTCGGGCGCGTCGTCGGGTGCGTCGTCCGGGCCGGGCACGTGCGGGATCAGCAGGTGCGGGCCGAACTCCTCGACGAGCGCCTCGGGGGCGATGCCGTGCTCCTCGACCGCGCGCGTCTGCATGGCTTCCACCTTGAGCCGCTGCTCGGCACGGGCCAGCTCGTCACGGTGCACCGAGTCGGTCAGCTCGCGCACCTCCTGGGCGGCTGCCGTCACCACCTCGCGTGCCGCGCGCACGGCCTCCTCGAGCGTCGTACGTCGCTGCTGCGCCTCGTCGCGCCGCACCTGGGCAACGGCCAGCGCCTCGACGGTGCGCTGCGCCAGATGCCCGGCGTCGTCGCGCACCTGTGCGGCGACCAACGCCTCGCGGCGGCGGCGTTCGCGGCGTTCCTGCGCCTTGCGGCGGGCCTCGACCTCCGAGCGTGCGGTGGCCTCCAGGGCCTCGGCCCGGCCCTCCAGCGCGCGGGCCTGCTCCTGCCGGCTGCGCAGCGTGAGGCGGTGCTCCGTCTCCGCCGACCGGGCGGCGGCCGCCTCGGCCGCGAGCCGGGGCTGGTCGTCGGTGTCCGGCTCTTCCGCGCCCGGGTCCGCGTGCGCCGCCTCAAGTCGCTCCTGCAACTCCTGCAGCTCGGTCTCGTTGCTGCCCAACGACTCCCGTGCAGCGGCCAGCGACCGCCCGCCACGCTCGCGCTCGCTGCGTGCCGAGCGCAGCGTCTGGCCGAGCTGCCCCAGCTGCTCGGCCACGGCGGCCATCCGGGCGTCGGACTCCCCCAGCCGCTCCAGGGCCGCGTCGACCTGCTCGCGGAGCTGCTCGACCTGGGCGCGGGCCTCCTGCGCGGCGAAACGTGCACGCTCCCCGCGAGACGCGGCCTGCGACATCCGCTCCTTCGTGTCATCGACCGCGGCCTGGATCTCCAGGGTGCTGGGCGCGGCCGCCGAGCCGCCGCGTACGAAATCGGCGGCGAACACGTCGCCGTCGCGGGTGACGGCGATGACCTTGGCGTCACGGGCCACCATGGCGGCGGCCGCTGCGGGGTCCTCCACCAGCAGCACCCCTGCGAGCAGCTGATCGACGACCGGGCGCAACTCGTCCGGTGCGGAGACGACGTCGTACGCCCACGCGGTGTCGGGCCCGCTCTCCCCCATCCGCCGGCGGTCGTTGGTCGAATGCGCCACGAGGATCCCCGCGCGGCCGGCGTCCGCCTCGCGCAACTCCTGCAGCGCGGCGGCCGCCTGCTGGTGGTCGGCCACGACCACGGCGTCGGCGGCCCACCCCAGCGCCGCGGCGACGGCGACCTCGCGCCCGGCTTCGACCTGCACCAGGGACGCGACGGACCCGCGGACACCGTGCTGCTCACCCCACGAGAGCAGGTGCGCGGCACCGTCACCGCGCCGCAGCCCGAGCTCGAGTGCCTCCAGCCGAGAGTGCAGCCCGGAGCGCTCCTGCTCGGCGGTCCGCTCGTCCTGGGTCGCCTCGTCCAGCGCCGCCTGCGCCTGTGCGAGCTCCGCCTCGGCACGCTCGTGCTGGGCGTCCAGACCCTGTTCGCCCTCTTCGTCCTCCGCGAGTCCGGACTCCAGCGCGGCGAACTCGCGCTCGGCCCGCGTCGCGCGCACTTCGATCTCCTCGGCGCCCGCCTCCAGCCGGCCGATCTCCGCCTGCGCCGCCTCGATGCGGCTGCGCCGGGCAGCCACCTGACCCTCGAGTTTGGCCAGACCCTCACGGCGGTCCGCGGCGGCGCGCAGCAGCCGGGCGACGCGTTGCTGCTCGTCCTGGTGGGCGCCCTCGGCGGCCTCCCGGCGCGCGACGGCGGCTGCGAGCTCCTCGTCGGCCGCGCTCACCTGCGCCAGCAGATCCTCATGCCGGGCGCGCTCCTTGGCGGCCTGGGCGCGCAGCTGCTCCGGGTCGCGCCCGGTGCTGCCCTGCTCGTGCTCCTCGGCCTCGGCCAGGAGCCGGACCCGTTGCGCCGCGAGCGTCTCCGTCGCTCGGATGCGTTCGGCCAGCGACGACAGGCCGAACCACTGCTCCTGCGCGGTCGTGAGCGCGGGCGCAGCTGCGCGGGCCTGCTCCTCGACCTGCGCCAGTCGGGCCTCTCCGCCGTCGAGAGTGGCCTGGGCTCGCCGCTGACGGGCGAGCATGGCCTCCTCGTCGGCGATGTCCTGCTCCAGGGCGCTCGTCAGCTGCACAAGGTCGTCGGCCAGCAACCGCAGCCGGGCGTCGCGCACGTCGGCCTGGATGGTGGCGGCCTTGCGCGCGGTCTCGGCCTGCCGGCCGAGCGGTCCGAGCTGGCGCCGGATCTCGGTGGTGAGGTCGCCGACCCGGTGGAGGTTGGCCTCCATCGTCTCCAGCTTGCGCAACGCGCGTTCCTTGCGCTTGCGGTGCTTCAGGACGCCGGCGGCCTCCTCGATGAAGCCGCGGCGCTCCTCCGGCGTCGCACGCAGCACGGCGTCGAGCTGACCCTGGCCCACGATGACGTGCATCTCCCGGCCGATGCCGGAGTCGGACAGCAGCTCCTGCACGTCCAGCAGCCGACAGTTGGTGCCGTTGATCGCGTACTCCGACCCGCCGCTGCGGAACATCGTGCGGCTGATCGTCACCTCGGTGTAGTCGATCGGCAGGGCGCCGTCGGTGTTGTCGATGGTGAGGGTGACCTCCGCGCGACCGAGCGCGGGACGCCCCGGCGTACCGGCGAAGATGACGTCCTCCATCTTCCCGCCGCGCAGGGTCTTCGCGCCCTGCTCGCCCATCACCCACGCCAGTGCGTCGACGACGTTGGACTTGCCGGAGCCGTTGGGCCCGACGATGCAGGTGATCCCGGGCTCCAGGCGCATCGAGGTCGCCGAGGCGAAGGACTTGAAGCCCTTCAGGGTGAGGCTCTTGACGAACACGGGGTGGAGGACTCCTGGACATTGCGGGGCTGGGCCGGACAGGGCGGGCGAAACCGTGCCGCCGACTCTACCGACGGGTCTAAGACATTCGGCGCAGGAGATAGGGCAATCGCCCGATGTGGCGCACTACCTCAGATGAGCAGTCTCGAGGTTGTCAGTCACCGTCAACCGTCAGGAATCGTCATGTACCCCATCACCGGCGCCGTCGCCCACACCATCGACCAGCAGCACCGCGAGCGCCTCACGCAGGAGTACGCCGCCGCACGGCGTACCTCCGAAGGCTGTAAGCGCGGGTTCCACGCGTTGCTCAGCCTGTTGGACTCCCACACCGAGCCGGTCGTGCGAGGGTCCGCCCGGCACGCGTGAGTACGAAGCACAATGGCGGCATGCCCGTCGTCGTCGGACCGTTCGTGGGCCGGGACCGTGAGTTGCGCGAGTTGCTCGCGGCACCCGGCATCACGCTGCTCGGCGGCGATGCGGGGGTCGGCAAGACCCGGCTGCTGCGCGAACTGGCCGCCGCGACCACCGACCGGGTCCTGATCGGTCACTGCCTCGACCTCGGCGAGAGCAGCGCGCCCTACCTGCCCTGGTCGGAGATGTGGGGCCGGCTCCACCAGGCCGCACCGGACCTGGTGGGCGAGCTCGTCGCCCGGCGGCCGCTGCTCGGGTCGTTGCTGCCGGGGTACGACGCCGCGGACGCCGGTCAGGCCGACGCCGGGCCCGGTGTCCTGTACGACGCGGTGCACGCCTCTCTGGAGACCCTCGCGGCGCAAGGACCGATCACGGTGATGGTGGAGGATTTGCACTGGGCCGACCGGTCGACCCGCGATCTGCTGACCGTCCTGTTCACCCGCCAGTTCGAGGGTCCCGTGCGGTTCGTCGCGTCCTACCGCGCCGACGACCTGCACCGGAGGCATCCGTTGCGCCGGATCCTCGGCGAGTGGGGTCGTCTGCCCGGCGTCGAGCGGATGATCCTGGAACCACTGCGGGACGACGACATACGCACCTCGCGACCGGCCTGCGGCCGGCCATCACGACCGAGCAGGTCGACATGGTGCTGCAGCGCTCCGGCGGCAACCCGTTCTTCGTCGAGGAGCTGCTCGCGGTCGATCGCGCGAACTGCACGGGCGTGCCGGAGGATCTGGCAGATCTGCTGCTCGTCCGCGTCGACGCCCTGTCCGACGACGCGCGGACCGTCGTACGCGCCGTGTCCGCCGCGGGGCGGTCGGTCACCCACGCGCGCCTGGCGACCGTCGTACCGCTGTCCCAGACCGCCCTGGAGGAGGCGCTGGCGGCCCTGGTCGACCACAACCTTCTGGAGGCCCGCGGCACCGACAGCTACACCTTCCGGCACGCGTTGCTCGCCGAGGCGGTCTATGACGACCTGCTGCCCGGTGAGCGCGTCCGGTGGCACGCGGCGTACGTCGAGGCGCTGAGCTCATCGAGCGAACTCGGTGCGGCAGCCGACCTGGCCCATCACGCACAGGCCGCCGGGCAGCTCGACGTCGCAGCGGCTGCGGCAGTCCGGGCGGGCGATGAGGCCATGCGCGCCGTCGGCCCGGCGGACGCCGCCCGGCTCTACGAGGACGCTCTGTCGATCTTCGCGCGCCACCCGGACGTCGCGCCCCCGGTACCCCTCGCGCAGATCGCCGCGCGCACCTCGACGGCTCTCCTCGCGGCGGGCGACCCGTATCGGGCCGCGCAGACGGCGCGCGAGGCACTCGCCGTTCCCGGCCTCGCGGCGCACGACTACGCAGACCTGGTCATCGGTCTGGTGTCGGCCGCGATCCCCACCGGGGACCCGCTGGACCCCACGGTCGAGTTGCGCCACGCCATCCGCCTGCTGGAGCCGGAGGGTCCCACCGCGCGCGCCGCCCAACTGCACGCGCTGCTCGGTCGGTGGTGCTTCTTCGTCGACGACTTCGACACCGCCCTGGTCGAGCTCACGGCGGCGCGCCGCCTCGCGCAGGAGCTGGAGCTGCCTGCGGTCCTGCTCGACGTGGACACCACGAGCGCGCGCATCGTCGACCTGCACGGCGAGAGCGCCGCCGCCCTCGGGCAACTGCAGGACGTCGCCGAATCCGCCCGACGCGCGGCCGAACCCGACCCGGAGGTGCGAGCGCTGCACCAGGTCGCGCGGGTGTACACCCGTCAAGGCCGGCACCGGAAGGCACAGCAGGCGTTCGAGGTCGCCCTGCAGCGCTCGATCGAGACCCGCCACGAACTGGCTCTGTTCGGGATGGACGCGAGGGTCGCGTCGGCCTACTGGGCCGTGCAGACCGGGGACTGGGCGCGTGCCGAACAGCTGCTGGCCGCACCACAGCTGCGCAAAGCGCCGTACGCGACCTACCAGCTCCGTGCTGTGGCCGCCACGCTGGCGATGGCCCGCGGCGAGCACGAGCGTGCACTGCAGATCGCCCTGGAGCTGCGGCCGCAGTGGTCCAAGGACGTCTTCCTGGCGGTGCACGCAGGCTCGGCGCTGATCGACGTGCGGGGCGCGTTGGCCAGGCCGGACGAGATGCTGCGGTCCCTCGACGAGGTGAACGAGATCTTCCGCGCCACCTGGAACGCGCCACTGATCGATGCGCGGATCCGCCTGTCCGGCATCGCGATCGGACACCTCGCAACCGCGACCGACCAGGAGTACGCAGCCGACGTCGCTCGGCTCGCCGACGCGACCGACGAGGTCGCCGCACGGTCGAAGGCACTGGACGACCTCGGGCCGGAGTCCGTGGCGTGGGTGACCCGGGTGCAGGCGGGAGTCGCGCGGTTCGCCTGGGGCGGCACCGGAGAGCCGCCGGCCGAGCTGATCACGCTGCTGCGCACCGACGTACGGCAGTTCGACCAGCTGGAGATCCCGCTCGAGGCGGCGCGGGCGCGCACGCACCTGGCCCGGGCGCTCGGGGCTTCGAGTGAGCCCGGTGCGGCGAAGGAGGCGCGCGTGGTGGCGTCGGATGCCCAACGCGCGATGCACGCCCTCGGCGTCCGCGCTGTCGCCGCTCCGGTGGAGTCTCACCCGACCCTGACCGCTCGGGAACGCGAAGTGCTCCAACTCGTGGCACAAGGGCGGACCAACGGCCAGATCGCGCGCGAGCTCTTCATCAGCGTCAAGACCGCGAGCGTGCACGTCTCCAACATCGTGGCCAAGCTCGGCGTCACGAACCGCACCGAGGCGGCGATGGCCGCCAGCGCCCAGGGCCTCCTGCCCGCTGCCGCCCCGTCCGATGCCACCACCACGCCGTGAGCACCGTTCTACCGTCGGCGATCCCGCGCCTCGCTCACCCTCCGGTGACACTGCGGGCCTTCGAGCGACGCGACGCGCCGCTCATCGCATCCGTGGCGGAGACCCGCTGATTCCCCTGATCACGACGGTCGCGGCCAGCGGCACCGACCGGGCCGTCGCGGCATACCTCGACCGCCAGCACGACCGGCTCGCGCAGGGCGCCGGTTACTCCTTCGCCGTCGCCGATCACGACACGGACGACGCCGTCGGCCAGATCGGGCTCTGGACCGGCACCGTCAGCACCGGACGTGCCTCGACCGGCTACTGGATCGCTCCGCAGTTCCGCCGCCGTGGATATGCCCGAGCGGCCCTGCGATGCCTGACGAACTGGGCCATGAGCCTGGACGCCGTCGCGCGCCTGGAGTTGTATGTCGAGCCGTGGAACGAGGGGTCGTGGCGCGCTGCCGAAGCCTGCGGATACGCGCGCGAGGGTCTGCTGCGCAGCTGGCAACAAGTCGGCGACGAACGCAAGGACATGTACGTCTACAGCGTCATCTCGCAGGCGTCAGGCCCGCGAACCTCCCGCACTCCGTCCTAGGCTCGGTCGTACCACCGTCTGAGGGAGCCGCCGTGCGTCGTCGTCTGTCCGTCCTGCTCACCGTCGTGCTCAGCCTGCTCGCGTCGTGCCTGATCGGTGCGCAGAGCGCATCGGCGGCGGGATACATCGAGAACGGCGCCGACAATCCGGTGAGTGCCGCGCCGCCCATCAGCCGACCGGCCACCGAGCACTGCACGGCGACCCTCGCCTCGCACTTCCCGTCCAATGCCGCGGGAGGATCCGCGCAGAACTACTCCGGCACGCTGGCTCCCCCGGCGGCGTGTGACGGCAAGGCGTGGTCCAAGGTCGTGCTCGACTCCACGACCTCCGTCAGCGGACGGCAGTACGACCGCAGCGGCACCCTCACGATCGGCGGCGTGACCGTGTGGTTCGGGACCACCCAGGAGCCGGGCGGCCCCACCCCCACGACGTTCTCCTTCTCCAAGGACATCACCGACTTCTCCGCCCTGCTGCGGGCGCCTCAGCCGTTCACCGGCGGGTACGTCAACTACACGGACTCGACTTATACCGGCGTCTACGACCAGACGGTCCGCATCACCTACTACCTGGCCGACTCCCGGCACCCCGCGCCGAGCGTGCCGGACAAGGTGGTCGGGGTGCCCGTGCAGGACCTGAACCCGGCGGGCCACACCACGAGCACCACGGTCAGCGGGCTGCCCCGCAACATCACCGGCGCACGCCTCGACGTCACGCTCAAGGGCAACGGCTGCGACGAGCAGTGGTTCACCGCGGTCCCGGACGCCGTCGCCGCCGACTACCCCGACGCGGGCCTGTGCGCGGCCGGCTCCTTCCGGGAGGCGACGGTGGCGGTCGACGGCACCCGCGCCGGTGCGGTGGGGACCTACCCGCACATCTACTCCGGCGGGATCGTGCCCACCCTGTGGCGTCCGGTCCTCGCGATCGACACGTTGGATCTGCGGGCCGAGTCACTGGACCTCACGCCCTTCGCGGGTCGGCTGGTCGACGGGAAGTCGCACACCCTGACGTTCGCCATCTCCCCGATCGGCGACACGTGGAACGTCACGGCCGCGCTCTTCCTCTACACCGACCATCACCGCGCGCGTACCTCGGGCAACCTCACCTCGGCGAACGTCGCGGCCGCCGCGACCACGGACACCACGGTCGACCCCGCCCGGCAGGGCGCGGTGCACTACTCCCAGACCGCCCGCCGCGCCGACTCGGTCACCGGTTACATCGACACCTCGGCGGGCCGCGTGGTCACCACCGTGTCGACCGGGCGCACCCGGAGCAACGCGGGCACCGTCAGTGACTCCGGAGCGGTGCAGTCCATCCGCCAGCAGGACCTGATGACGACGCGGTCGGTGTCCCGCGTGGGCGCCCGGACCGTGCGCGGCCTCTTCCTGCGCGAGTCGTACCCGATCACCGTGGACTTCTCGGCCGCCGACTACACCGACGACCAGAACCTCTCACTCACCGGGACGGTGACGATGGCACAGGACGTGGCCCGGTTCGCCACCGACGGTAGGCACGCCACCGGGCTCGCCTACGACTGGCGCGTCTCGTCGTACGGCGTGCTGGCCAGATCGAAGGGGGTCACCAGCGAGTCCGACGGACACTCGACCACCTCGTACATCGGCACGGGCGCCACCGGTCGCCCGTACTGGCACGTCATCACCACCGACCACGGGCGGGTGACCTCCGACCGGCACCTGGGCGTCTGAGCCCTCTCCACGGTCGCACCACTCGGTGAGATCCGGCTTCGGGAGGGTCTGCGGGCAACGGGACCCTCGCGAAGCCGGATCTCAGCGAGAGGTGGCCCAGGCCGACGCACACGCGTCGGTCACGACATCCGCCCACAGGTCGGGATGGGTCTTTCAGAAGTTGCCGACCAGCTGCGGTCCAACGCGTACCGCACCGCCAGATCCGACCCGAAGGAGTGGCCGACCACCACCCAGTCCGCCACCCCGGCCGCGCGCCGCAGGCTCTCCAGGTCGCGGACGACCTGCGCGAGGTCGTGCGGGCCTCCCCGGAGCGTCCGACGCCACGAGGCTCCGCGAACCAGGACCGCATTCCTCGCGGGGCGAGTGCGTCGTCCTCGAGATAGCTGACGCACCCCGGCCCACCGGAGATGAGCAGCACACCGGGCCCGTCGCCCACGACGCCGACGTGCAGGGTGACGCCGTCATCGCATTCGACGGTCAGGTCCTGCAACGGGGCAGCTCAGTCGCGGGCGGTCAGGACGACCGGGTCGCCCGAGGTGACGGCGATGGTGTGCTCGCTGTGCGCGCCACGTGAGCCGTCCGCGCTGCGCAGCGTCCATCCGTCGGGGTCGGTGAAGATCTCATCGGTCGTGTGCATGAACCACGGCTCGATCGCGATGACCAGTCCCGGCTGCAGTTTCAGGCCGCGACCCGCGCGCCCGTCGTTCGGGACGTGCGGCTCGCCGTGCATGGTGCGGCCGACCCCGTGTCCGCCGAACTGGGTGTTGACGCTGAAGCCGCCGTCGTGCGCGACCTGCGCGATCGCCGCGCCCACGTCTCCGAGCTTGTTGCCGCTCCGCGCGGTGGCGATGCCGGCGGTCAGCGCGCGCTCGGTGCAGTCGATGAGCGCCAGGTCCTGCTCACGCGGCGTGCCGACGACGACCGACAGCGCGGCGTCGGAGACCCACCCGTTCAACGACGCCGCGAAGTCCACCGACAGCAGGTCGCCGTCACGCAGCGCGTAGTCATGCGGAAGCCCGTGCAGGACAGCGTCGTTCACGCTGGTGCACAACACCTTGCCGAACGGCATCGCGCCGAAGCTCGGGTGATAGTCGATGTAGCACGACTCTGCGCCGGCCTCGCGGATCATCCGGTGTGCCAACGCATCGAGGTCGAGCAGGTTGACCCCCACGTCGGCCGCGTCCTTCAACGCGGTCAGCACGGCGGCCACCAGCTTCCCGGCAGGGCGCATCTGGTCGATCTCGGCGGACGACTTCAATTCGATCACGTCGTCCACCGTATGCCGCGTCCCTCGGCCCACCGAAAACGGCGACGCCGCCCGGGCGATGCGTCCTACTCGGCCAGCCACGCGGCGTACGCGTCGAACGTGTACGGGCGACCCAGGAAGTCCGCGACGAGGTCGGCGGCGTCCTTGCTGCCACCGGGCGCCAGCACCCGGTCGCGGTAACGCGCGGCCACGTGCGGTTCGAAGAGATCCTCGGCGTGGAACGCGCTGAACATGTCCTTGGCGATGACCAACGACCACATGTAGGTGTAGTAACCGGAGCTGTACCCGTCCAGGTGCCCGAACGCGCACTGAAAGTGGGTGTGCTCAATGTACGGGAAGACCGAATACCGCTGCTGCGCCTCGCGTACGGCGGTCGTCAGATCCTCGGGTCTGTGCTGGTGGATACCGACCGAGAGCGCCGCGTAGAACATCTGCGTCCGTGCGAGATATCCCTTGCCGAAGTCGTCGGCTGTGCGCATCCGGCGCACCAGAGCCTCGGGGATGACGGCGCCGTCGGCATCGACCGCGAACTCGGCGAGGACGGTGGGATCCCAGGCCCACTCCTCCAGCATCTGGCTCGGTGCCTCGACGAAGTCCCACTCCGTGGCGACACCCGTGAACTCCACCCAGTCCTGAGCCCCGCCCACGATGTGGTGGATGAGGTGGCCGAACTCGTGGAAGAAGGTCGTGACCTCGGAGTGCTCCATCAGCCCGCGGCTGAAGTTGCACACCAGCACGCCCTCGGGCAGCTGTCGGCCGCGGACGCCTTCGACCAGGGTGAACTGCGCGGCGTGCTTGTACTTGCCCTCCCGCGGGTGCAGGTCCAGGTAGATGCGCCCGATCCGGGTGCCGTCGCGCAGCACGTCGTACGCCGCGACGTCCGGTGACCAGACCGGCGCGTCGGGCACGGGCCCCCAGGTCAGCCCGAACAGCCGACCGGTCACCGCGAGCAGCCCTTGCAGGACGGCGTCGAAGCGGAAGAAAGTGCGCAGGAGCTGCGCATCGACGTCGAAGCGCTCCTTGCGCACCAGCTCGCTGTAGTACGGCAGGTCGTAGCCGTAGATGTCCTGCGCGTCGGGGTCGTCCTGGCGCAGCCGGTCCAGCACGATCTGCTTGTCGCGCTGCGCCGCGTCGGTGGAGGCGGCCACGATCTTGTCGATGAACTCGTTGATCGCCGACCCGGTGCGGATCATCTTGGTCTCAGCCGTGAAGTCGGCCCAGTCCTTGTAACCGAGCAGCCCGGCGTGCTCGGCGCGCAGCGTCAGAAGACGCTGCAGCACCTCGTCGTTCGCGGGCCAGGCGATGTTGAGCCGTTCGAGGCTGA
The DNA here is from genome assembly GCF_021391335.1 of Allobranchiibius sp. GilTou73. GTDB lineage: Bacteria > Actinomycetota > Actinomycetes > Actinomycetales > Dermatophilaceae > Allobranchiibius > Allobranchiibius huperziae. Next base: position 3,190,768 of record NZ_CP090051.1, read on the forward strand.
TCGCACGTCGGGTGGCCGGCACCGAGCAGAACGTGCCCACCGGGACCGAGTCCGGGTAGTCGGTGCTGACGGTGATCAGGCCGTCGTCGTCCGGCTCGTGCGAGCTGAGCCAGTCGGCCGGCATGCCGGCCAGATCCTCGGGACGCACCCGGATGGACCGCGCGCCCTCGCGCATGTTGCGCCCGAACTCCTGGCTCGCGCGCAGCTCGAGCTGGGCCAGCTCACGCAGCCGGGCCCGGGTCGTCTCGTCGCGGTCGACGCCGGAACGGCGGAAGTCGCGCAGCTGCCGTCCCAGCAGGCGCGCAGCCGTCGGGTCCAGTCCCTCGCTCGACAGCGCGTCGAAGATCTCGAAGAGCTCACCGTCCAGGCCGAGGTCGGTGGCGAACTCATCGACCTGCTGCATCGTCACGTCGGCCGCCTCGCGGACGTCCTTCTCGGGGTTGGTCTCGGAGTAGACCGCCGCGCTCGCCCGGGCGTTGGAGACCTCGATCTCGACGTCGTTCCACGCCCGCAGGACCGCGAGCGCATCGGACGGCGGGTCGGCCTTGAGCGAGCGCACCATCTCGCGGGCGCGCTCCAGGCTCCCGCGCGAGCGGTCGCCGAGCCAGGTCATCGTGTCGTCGGGAGCGGGCAGCTCGAGCGCGCTCGCGGTGCTGTCGGTGGTCTGCGTCGTCACCGCGTCAATCTAAACCCCGGTACCGAGGACGGGGCTGGCAGTGCGGGCAGCTGAAGGAGGACCGGTTCATGAACGACTCCCGCACGATGAGCGTGCCGCACCGGCGGCACGGCCGCCCCTCGCGCCCGTACGCCTCCAAGGACCGCTCGAAGTAGCCGCTCGCGCCGTTCACGTTCACGTACAGCGCGTCGAAGCTGGTGCCCCCGTGGCCGAGCGCGGCGGTCATCACCGCGGCTGCCTCGTCGAGGACGCTGCGCAGCGTCGCGAGCGGCAGCCGGTCGGTCGCGCGTTCACCGTGCAGCTTCGCGCGCCACAGGGCCTCGTCCGCGTAGATGTTGCCGATGCCCGAGACCAGCGACTGATCCAGCAGCGCACGTTTGATCTGGGTACGCCGACGCCGCATCGCCCGCACGACCGCCTCCTGCTCGAACGCCGCTTCGAGCGGGTCGGGTGCGATGTGGGTGATCACCGACGGTACGAGCCGGGGTGCGTCCTCCAGGGTCGCGCCCACCTCGTCCGGCACCAGATCGATCAGCTGCAGACCCCCGAAGGTGCGCTGGTCGACGAAACGCAGCTGCAGCCCGTCGTCCAGGTCGAAGATCGCGTGGGCGTGCTTCTCGCGTGGCGCGTCGGGCGGCTCGACCAGCATCTGGCCGCTCATCCCGAGGTGGACGACCAGTGCCTGGTCGCCGTCCAGGCGCAACCACAGGTATTTACCTCGCCGCGATGCCTCGTGGACGCCCAGGCCGGTCAGCCGGGCCGCCAGATCGACCGGCCCCGCGATGTGCCGGCGTGCGACGCGCGCCCCATGCACCTGCACGGAGAGGAAGCGACGGCCGACGACGTGGTCGGCCAACCCCCGGCGGACCACCTCGACCTCAGGCAGTTCAGGCACCGGTGCCCGTGCGCTCCTTCAGCCGGCGCCACGCCTGCTCGGCGGCCAGCTGCTCCGCGGACTTCTTGTTGCGCCCGATGCCGGTGCCGACCGGCTCGCCGACGACCAGCACCGTGGCCGTGAAGACCTTGTCGTGGTCGGGTCCCTGCTCCTGCACCGTGTAGTGGGGAGAGCCGAGCCCGGCGGCGGACGCGACCTCCTGCAGGGAGGTCTTCCAGTCCAGGCCGGCGCCGAGCTCGGCGCTCGCGTCGATACGGCCGTCCATCAGGTCGTGGATCAGCCGAGCCGCCGCGGCGACCCCGCCGCACAGATAGACGGTGCCGATGACCGACTCCATCGTGTCGGCCAGGATGGAGTCCTTGTCCCGGCCACCGCTGGAGAGCTCCCCCTTGCCCAGCAGCACGAACGAACCGAGGTCGATCTCACGCGCCACTGCCGCCAAGGCACGCGAATTCACCACTGCCGCACGGAATTTCGCCAACTGCCCCTCGGGCAGGTCGGGGTGTGCGTGGTAGAGGTGATCGGTCACCACGAGCCCGAGGATCGCGTCCCCGAGGAACTCCTGGCGTTCGTTGTGCGGAACACCGCCGTTCTCGTAGGAGTACGAGCGGTGCACCAGCCCACGCTGCAGCAGCTCCTCGTCGACGGCGGCCCCGGTCTTGTCGTGCAGGATCCGGGCCAACTCCGTGACGGGCCGCTGCACTGCGTCGTGCCGCGCGGACCGCCTGGAACTGCTCACAACGTGGGTAGAGCTCAGGCCTGGTGCTCGGCGCGGACGGCGTCGGGGTACTGACGACCGTTGTAGCTACCGCAGGACGGGCAGGCCAGGTGCGGCTGCTTCAGCTCGTTGCAGACCGGGCAGCTGGACACCGCGACGGGCGTCGCCTTCCAGTTCGCGCGCCGTGAACGGGTGTTGGAGCGGGACATCTTCCGCTTCGGGACAGCCACGTCAGTTCCTTTTCTCGTCGGTGTCGGCGGGTGCTCCGGCCAGTCCGGCCAGGGCTGCCCACCGTGGGTCTTGCACTTCATGGTGATGCGTCGGGTCGTCTGCGAGGAGCGCTCCGCATTCGGAGCACAACCCCGGGCAGTCGGCCCGGCATACCGGTTGGAACGGCAGTGCAGGCACCACCGCGTCACGCAGCACGGGATCCAGATCGAGCAGGTCGCCGTCCAGTTCGTGCCGGTCGTCGTCGTCATCGCCCACCTCGTCTGCGTGGACGACCCGGTCGGTGTAGGCGAAGAGTTCCTGGAAGCTGACGTCCACGGGGACGAGCACTTCTTCCAGGCACCGTACGCATGCGCCGACCGCCTGCGCCGTCACCGACCCGGACACCAGCACCCCCTCCATGACGGATTCCAGGCGCAGGTCCAGGTGGACCGGCGCACCGGCGGGTACGCGGATGACCTCGGTGCCGAGATCGTCCGGTGCCTCGATCGTGCGGGAGAACGACGCCATCGCGCCGGGTCGCCGCCCGAGCTCCCGGGTGTCGAGGACCAGGGGTGAGCGTGGATCAAGGTGCATGGTGTCGTTGTCTCACGAATGATCGAGAAGGGTCGGTCCCGTCACAGGCGACAAGACCAATCGAGAACGATACCGGCTCGATGCCGCCTGGCCCAAAACGATTCACTGCGACCGGTCGCGCAGCCGCTCCAGCAACGGCCCGAGCACCGGGGGCGGCACCATCGCCGAGACGTCCGCGCCGTGGGCGGCGATGAGTCGGATCAGCGAGCTGGAGTAGTGAGCCATCGCCGGGTCGCCGGGCAGGAACGCCGTCTCCACACCTGTCATCTCGCGGTTCATCTGCGCCATCGGGAGCTCGTACCCGTAGTCGGCCTGGTCGCGCAGCCCCTTCACGAGCACGCCGGCCTCCAGCTCCGCGCACACGTCGACGACCAGCCGGTCGCCGTACGCCGCGGCACGCACCCCGGGAAGGTGCGCCGTGGACGCCTCGATCAGTGCGACCCGTTCGGCGGGCTCGAACGTGCCCTGCTTGGCGGGGTTGAAGAGCACGGCGACGACGACCTCGTCGTAGAGGGCGCTCGCCCTGGTCACGATGTCGAGGTGGCCCGCGGTGAACGGATCGTAGGAACCGGGGCACACGCAACGTCGCGGATCGGCGGGCATGACGGCAGGCTAGAGCACCGGGGGTTCGTCGGTGTCCGCGTCGTCCGGCGCGTATTCGGCGTACCAGACGGTGGTCTCGCCGTAGGCCCGCGACTCCAGCGAGCGCAGCCCGTCCGGCCAGTGGGGTTCGGGCGACCGGCTCGCCCGCTCCAGGACGACGACGGCCTCGACCTGCAGCCACCCGCCGGCGACCAGCGCCTGGAGCACCCTGCCGATCTCCTCGTCGGGCACGGCGTACGGCGGGTCGATCAGCACCAGGTGCATGGCGTGCGGCGCCGGGCCGGCCAGTGTCTGGGCGACCGGGGTCTGGCGCACCTGCGCGTCCAGTCCGAGCTCGGCGACGTTGCGGCGGATGACGTCGGCGGCTCGACGGTCGGACTCCACCAGCAGCGCGGACCGGGCGCCCCGCGAGACGGCCTCCAGGCCGAGGGCACCCGAGCCGGCGTAGAGGTCGAGGACCTGGGCGTCGGCGACGGCGCCGAGATGCGCCAGCCGGCCGAAGAGTGCTTCGCGGACCCGGTCGCTGGTCGGCCGGGTGCCGTCGCCGGGCGGCGTCGTGATCCGGCGGCCGCGCGCGGACCCGGCGACGATGCGCGGCATCAGCCGCGCTCCAGGAAGGCGGCCTGCACGTCGTCCAGGCGGGTGGTGACCAGCTGGGCGAGCCCCGGGTGCTCCGCCAGGGTGGGGTCGCTGGCGACCAGGTCGGCGGCGTCGGCGCGGGCCAGGTCGATCAGCTCGACGTCCTTGGGGTGGGCCAGCCGCAACAGCCGAAGGCCGGAGCGGTGGCCGCTCTGCCGGGCGCCGAGGATGTCGCCCTCCGAGCGCAGGCTGAGGTCCAGCTCGGCGAGCGCGAACCCGTCGGTGGTCGCGGCGACGGCGGTCAACCGCTCGACCGTCTCCTCGTTGTCGGTCCCTGTAACGAGGAGGCACAGACCGCCCGCGCTGCCCCGCCCGACCCGCCCGCGCAGCTGGTGCAGCTGGGAGATGCCGAACCGGTCGGCGTCCATCACGACCATGGCCGTCGCGTTCGGGACGTCGACCCCCACCTCGATCACCGTGGTGCTCACCAGCACGTCGATCTCCCCGCGCCCGAAGGTCTGCATCACGGCCTCCTTCTCGTCGGCGGGCAACCGGCCGTGCAGCAGTTCGATCCGGAGCCCGGCGAGGGCGGACTCGGCACGCAGGTCCTCGAGCATCTGGTGGACGCCGATCGCCTCCGGTCGCTGGGGAGCCGACCCCTCGTCGACGGTCTCGGACGGGTCGGCGTCGAGCAGCTCGCCGAGATCACTGTCCTCGCCGGCCTGCCCGGGCGACCGATCGTCATCACCGATCCGCGCGCACACGACGTACGCCTGGTGTCCCTGTGCGACCTCCTCGCCGAGCCGCTGCCAGGTGCGCTGCAACCACGCGGGATTCGCCGCCGGCACCACGTGCGACACGATCGGCGCGCGGCCCCGTGGCAGCTCTCGCAGCACGGAGGTGTCCATGTCGCCGAAGACCGTCATCGCCACCGTGCGCGGGATTGGTGTCGCGGTCATCACCAGCACGTGGGGACTGCGAGCAGCCTTGGCACGCAACGCATCCCGCTGCTCGACGCCGAAGCGGTGCTGCTCGTCCACGACCACCAGGCCGAGCTCGCCGAACATCACCGTGTCCTGGATCAGCGCGTGGGTGCCGATCACGATGCCGGCCTCCTGATTGAGGACCGCCTGCAGCGTCGCGGCGCGCTGGGCGCGGCTCATCGACCCGGTCAGCAGGGCCACCCGGGTGCCGTACTCCGCGCCGCCGAGCATCCCGCCCTGCGCCAGGTCGCCGAGCATCGCGGTGATGGAGCGGTGGTGCTGCTGGGCCAGCACCTCGGTCGGTGCGAGCAGCGCGGCCTGCGCACCCGCATCGACCGTGGCCAGCATCGCCCGCAGCGCCACGATGGTCTTGCCGGAGCCGACCTCGCCCTGCAGCAGGCGGTGCATCGGCGTCGTACGCGCCATGTCGGCGGCGATCTGCTCGCCCACCTCGCGCTGCCCGGCGGTCAACTCGAACGGCAGCCGCTCGTCGAACGCGGACAGCAGGCCGCCGGAGCGCGAGGGACGCGCCGTGGCCTGCAGGGCGTCGTACTCGACCCGCCGCTGAGCGAGCACGGTCTGCACGACCAGCGCCTCGTCGTAGCGCAGCCGCCGTCGCCCGCGTCCCGCCTCGCCGAGGGTGCGCGGCAGGTGGATCGCGCGGTAGGCCGCCACCTGGTCGGCGAGGTCGTGCCGGGCCAGGATCTGCGGTGGCACCGGGTCCGGGGATCCGTCGAGCTGGTCCAGCACCAGCCGGTAGGAACGGGTCAACTGCATGTCCGTGACGCCCTTGATGGCCCGGTAGAGCGGCACCAGTCCCCCGGCGTAGATCTGCTCCTCGCCACCGGCGTCCAGCAGCGAGTAGTCGGGGTGGGTGAGCTGCACGCTCGCGCCGTAGGTGCCGAGCTGGCCGCGGAAGACCCCGCGTACCCCGGGCTGCAGCCGTTGCTCATGGCCGTACTTGCTGAAGAAGACCAGCTCGGCCTGCGCGCCGTCGGCGTCCTCGATGCGCACCTGCAGCATCTCGCCGCGACGCTGGCGCATCCGCCGGGTGGTTGAGGCAACGACCGTCGCGATCAGCACGGCCTGCTCCCCCATCGCGAACTCCGACAGGTGGCCGGAGGTGGTCGCGTCGATGTAGCGGCGCGGCAGGAAGTCCAGGAAGTCGCCCACGGTGCGCAGGTCGCGCTCCTTCGCGAGCTTCTTCGCCGCGTCGCCGAGCACGTCGACGAGCTTGGTGCGCCGATCGATCACTCGCACCCCACGTCGAGCACGACACCGGGGCGGCGTCCCGCGAACGAGGTGACCTCCAGCTCCGGCCGCGCGGCGGTCAGATGCTCGGTCAGCGCGTCCAAGAGGCCGTCGGGCGCGTGAGCGCCGGCGATCAGGGTGACCAGCTCGACGTCGTCGTCGACCGTCCGATCGAGCAGCGCACGGCACCGCGCCGGGATGTCGTCCCCCGCGCCATCGGATCCGTCGAGCGTGTGAGTGGTCACGGCGTCCGCCGCGTCGTCGCAGTCGCGCCGCAGCGCCGCCGGATCGTCCTGGCCCGCGCGGACCGCGAGCGCGGCGAGCACCTGGGCGGGGTGCTGGCAGTGACAGACCGACGATCCCGGCGACCCCGAGATCGCGCGTTCAGCGAGGGACCGGAGCGCGGGAGTATCGGCCAGCAGCAGCCGGTCGCCGATGCCGGCGAGCGCGTCGCCCAGGGCGCCCTCATCCGGCGCGATCAGCACCTGGGCGCCCGGATCGGCGTCGTGCACCAGATCGGCGAGGCCGGGTGATGCCAGCACGGCCACCACGGGCGAGGCGACCCGCTGCGGCGGGCGCGCGTTCTCGAGCTGGTCGGCGAATCGGGTCACCTGGAACCTGCTGGGCCGCCCGGCGGACGCGGCCGCGTTCAGTCCGGCACCCAGGTCGTCGAGGTGGGCGTGCACGCTCCACACGTCCGGCCCACCCGCGACCACGACACTGTCGCCGAGGCCCTCCAGGACGCCTGCGAGCCGGTCGATCCGCTCGTCGTCGGTGTCGTGCACCACGAAGACGAGCTCGTACGCCGGCCCGTCTCCACCATGCCGCCCGCTGTCCCCCGCCGGGCAGGGTCGCTCAGGTGGGGCGAGCCAGTCCGGCGTGCCGCCGCCGAGGACGGTGCCCGGAGCGCGACGAACGACGTGTTGCAGGGAACGCAGCACGAGCCAGTAGCCGACCCCGCCGGCATCGACCACTCCCGCCTCGCGCAGCACCGGCAGCTGCTCGCGGGTACGGCCGACCGCATCCTCCGCGGCCGCCACCACCGCATCGACCAACTCGACCAGCGGCAGATCGCGGGCACCGTCGGCAGCGGCGGCTGCTGCGTCCGCGACGGACAGCATGGTGCCCTCCACCGGCGCACGAACCCCGCCGCGCGCCCGCCGCGCCGCCTCCCGCAGGACGTCGGCCACGTCGGGCGCGCGCAGTGGTGCGCCGTCCAGCGCGATCACCACGTCCGCCAGGCCGCGCACGAGCTGACTGAGGATGACGCCGGAGTTGCCGCGGGCGGACAGCACCGTGGACCGGGCGAGCACCCGCACCGAGGTCAGCAGGTCCGGCGGCGCCTCGGAGGCCAGGCCGTCGACCGCGAGCTCCATCGTGACGCTCATGTTGGTGCCGGTGTCCCGGTCGGGGACGGGGAAGACGTTCAGCAAGTTGATGGCGTCGGCGTGCTCGGACAGGACGACGCGGGCGGTGATGACCCACCGGCGCAACGCCTGCACATCGAGCGCTTCGAGCGGCATACGGTCGCTGTGTCCTTCGGGTCGTCGGGGCGTTGCGCAGACTGCCCGGCAGGCTAGCAATTTGGGATGTGTCGCGCGGCTCGGCTACGATCCTGTGGTTTGCGGACCGCTTGCGACGGTGCATCCGATGCCCTGTGCGCGGCCCGCGATCGACCTTCGTACTTCAATTCTCGAGACACCAGTAGGAGACACCGTGGCTGCCACGTGCGACGTCTGCGGCAAGGGACCCGGCTTCGGCCACAGCATTTCCCACTCACACCGTCGGACCAAGCGTCGCTGGAACCCCAACATCCAGCGCGTGCGGACCATGGTCGGCGAGGCCGGTAAGACCCCGAAGCGCATCAACGTGTGCACCTCCTGCCTCAAGGCCGGCAAGGTCACCCGCTGAACCCAGCGCAACTGCAGCTGAACCGGTCCTTCGGGGCCGGTTTTTCTGTGTCTATCGGCTGATCAGCCGCCGAGCCAGCGTCGTACGGCGGCGACCCGTTCCGATGTCCGCCCGTCGTCCAGGTGGTCCCACACCAACAGCGCCCAGTCCCAGGTGCCGTCGCTCCAGCGGGCGGTGACCTGGGACCAGCCCAGGTCACACCACTCATCGGACCGCGGACGGCGGGCGAGCAACCCGTCGACCCCGCCCGACAGCGACGCCTGGAACTCGCCGTCGTCCGCCGACCCATGCAAGAACATCGACACGGGCTTCCCACGGACCTCGAGTGGAGCAGGCGTGACATTGGTCTCGAACCACCGCTGGCCTTCGGCCGCGAGACGCTCATACTCAGCCTTCCCTTCAACGCCCGGGTCGGCTCGGGTCACGACCGGACCGTCCCAGACGAACGTGTCGTCGGCCACCGGCTCGTCGAGGCGAAAATCGGTCCACCGGGACACCGAGAAGTCACCGAACCGCTGGTCCAGCACGAGTCCGGTCTCGGCGTCGACGACGACCTGCATGTCGTACGGCTTGTGGGGCGGCGACGCGAACCGGAAGCTCCACGCGTCCCGCCCCAGACACTGCACCTGCTCGATGGGCCCGATAGGGGTCCCGAAGTCGAAGAGCTCGACGTCCTCGTGGCTGCGCCGGCACGCGAGCTCGCTGCCGTCGCCGTACCACTGCTCGCCGGTGTACGGCGACGCCACCATCCCGGTGTCATCCCACCGTTCCCACGTGGTCACACCATCGCTGACCAGCCACGGATCTCCTCGCGTACCCGAGAGCCGGATGCGTGACCCGTCCCGCACGACGTCCGTGTACGCCGGCGACTCGCCGCGCTCCTCCCGCACGATGCGACCCTGCACCGACACCGGACACGCCGGCCCGTCGACCATCAACGGTTCCAACCGCTGCCAGACCCGCTGATCCTGCGCCGTCAGCGGCAGCACCGGCGCCTTGTCCTCGGCGGTCGGGTCCACCGGCAGGCGGTGGCCGGCCCACGCCATCACCAGTCGCACCGCGTCCGGTGCGGCGTCCTCGTCCTCATCAGCCCAGCCCCGCACAGCGCGTTCCGTGAGCGCGTCGGCATCGGCCGCGAAGGCCAGCTCGGCGCACACCTCGCACAACGACGAGCTGGCGAAAGCGACGTGCACCTCCGGCAGCCTGGGCATCTCCATCTCCCGGTCGGGCACGCCCATGCACACGACGCACGGCTGGGACGGCCGCCTGTCCGACACCCACGGGTCCGCCACGAGCCACCTCTTCTTCTCAGGAACGATCATCGGCACGGGCCAGCAGTCGCGCCTCCGCGTCGGGGCTCATCCCGGGTGCAGGCCGGTTCGGCCGCAGCGGGGGGTCGCCCACATCGTGCACCCACGCCCAGGTGTCCTCGACGGTCCGCGCGGCCGGACGGCAGGTCAGCCCGGCGGTGTACGCCGCGGACACGTCGGCGGCGTGCAGGCCGGCCGACTCCCCGGACGGTGGCAGCCAGATCGGCAGCTCGGTCCACGGCTGGACGCCGGCGGCGTCGACATCCTCAGGGGTGACCCAGACCAGCTCGGCCCGCGCCCCGGTGATGGCGCGGCACAGGTCGAGCAGCTCGCCGATGGTGGTATGACCCGGCTGGCTCACCGCGTTGTACGCGCCGGTCACGCCGCTCGCGCTCGCATCAATCAGCCATTCCGCGAGATCGCGGGCGTCGATGTACTGCAACGGACGGTCCCGCGGGCCGGGACACGGCACCGGTCCCCCGGCAGCCATCCGGCGCAGCCACCACGGCAGCCGCCCGACGTCCTCGCGCGGCCCGAGGATCAGCCCGGCGCGCGCGATCAGCGCCGGGCCGTCGAAGTCGCGCTGCACGGCGAGCTCACCGCCCCGCTTGGCTGCGGCGTAGTCGTCCGAATCAGCGCCGTCCGGGTCCGCGTCGACGACCGGCGCACTCTCGTCGGCGTCCACCGGGATGGGCCATGCATACACGGAGCGCGAGGAGACGTACGCGTAGTGCCCCGCCCGCCCGGACAGAAGCCGTGCGCTGTCCCGGACCACACGCGGCGACCCCGACCAGGTATCGACGACGAGGTCCCAGCTGTCGTCCCCTAGGGCGGCGGCAAGCGCGGCCGGGTCGGTGCGATCCGCGTGGCGGGCCGTCACTCCGGGCGGCGGCGACCCGCTCTCGCCCCGGGTCAGGGTCGTGACGTCGTGACCTCGGGCCAGGGCGGCCGCGACGACCGCATGACCGACGAAGTGGGTGCCGCCGAGGACGAGCGTGCGGGTCATCGCGCTGCTCCCGTCGACCGGCTCTGCAACCAGCTCAGAACGTCGGGCGTGACCGGATGGGCGATGTCGGCGTACTGATCGCTGTGCTTGTCCAGGTATGCCGCCACGAGCGGGCAGACCGGCACCACCCGTCTGCCGCTCGTCCTGATGTGCTCGAGAAGCTGCGCCACCAGCATCGTGCCGAGGCCACGGCCGCCGTACTCCTGCGCCACCTCCGTGTGGAAGACGACCCGCTGGCCACCACGATCGGCGTACGCGCTGAATCCCGCGAGTGTGCCGTCGTCGAAGACCTCGTAGCGGTGTCGCTCGGGGTGGTCCGAGACGGTGACAGTGGGCATCGGGCCCGCCTCGGGTGCGGGGTTACGGCGGGGTCGCAGCACCGCGTTGGGCAGCCGTGGCGCCGCCAGGTGCTGGACCTCGCCGGTGTAGCCCTGGACCTGGCCGAAGCGCATCGAGCCGGCCTCCCACTGCTCCCGGTAGCGGACGATCTCCTCATGGGTGCGGCCGACGAAGTTCCACCACATCAGGACCTCCTCGCCGAACGGTGTGCCGCCCAGCAGGATCAGGCGCGCGGGTCCGTCACCGGTGTTGGTCACGACGATCGTGTCGGCGCCGGTGCCCACATAGGCGAGTTGCGCTCGTAGGACTCGGGTTTCACCGACCAGGACTTCGCCGGTGTCGATGAGCAGGCCGTGCTCGAAGTCGGTCCGGACGCGGATGTCGAGGTGCGCACCCGGGTCCAGGGTGAGTTCGGCGCCCAGCAGCGGTGTGAAGGTGTGCACGGGCGACCGGCTGCCGAGCAGGTCGCCCAGAAAGACCCGTGCACGGGCACCCGGCAGGCGCACCTCGGGCGGCACGTAGTGCTCGAACGCGGGGTCGGTGTCGCGGTCGGCGTCGGGCAGCGCCACCCACAGCTGCACCCCCTGCAGGATGGTGGTCCTGGCTGTCGACACCTCGGTGTGTGCGATGCCGACGCCGGCGGTCATCAGGTTCAGCTCGCCCGGACGCACCATCGCGTGTGAGCCGAGGGTGTCCCGATGCTCGACCTCGCCGCTGAAGAGCCAGCTCACCGTCTGCAGACCGGTGTGCGGATGCGGCGGCACGTCCATCCCGCCGGTCGTCGAGACGTCGTCCGGGCCGTAGTGGTCGGCGAAGCACCAGGCCCCGATGAGCGAGCGCTGCCGCTGGGGCAACGTACGGCGCACCGTCATGGCCCGCGGGCCGCCGAGCGGCACCTCGCGCGACTGCAGGATCTCCACCGCGAGGCGGCCGTCGACAGCAGCAGGAGCCGGCTCCGCGTGGCAGTCGACCTCTTGCGGCCGCTGGTCGGTGTTGCTCATCGCTCGCAGATTACGCCGGGCTTGGTCGCTCGCCGCCCGCGCGGCTAGGTGACCGAACGGCCGGCGAAGGCCGCGAGCGTACCGTAGGTGTCGGCGTCCTGCGGTGCCGGTTTCTCCGGCCCGAACACCTCACCGCGGGAGTCGTCGGTCAGATTGCCCCGCATGAACTCCAGACCGGATTCGGCCACTGCCGGGTCGAGATCGGATGTCGACCGGCCGAGGGCGGTCGCGAGATCCCAGGTGTGCACGGCGTACTCGCCGCTCGCCATTCCGACCGGTGCCGGGGTGCCTTCGCTCCAGGCGTCGCGCAGCTCGTCGGCCGCGGAGTCGAAGGCCGCGACCCTGTCCGGTCCGGACTCGGGCTTCGCCGACCAGTCGACCTCCTCGCCGCGCGCCATCGCGGTGAATCGCGCGGTGTTGCCGGTCACGTGGTCGACGAGCTCGCCGACCGACCAGTCCTCGCACGGTGTCTGTGCCTGCCAGTCGTCGACGGAGCCGACCAGCTCCGCGAACTGAGTGAGGGCGGTGTCGATCAACGGCTCGGTGCCAGCGTGTCCACTCATGCCCCGGCACGCTACTCGCGGGGCCGGACAGCCGCTCACGAACGGCGAGACGGTTGTCGGTGGCGGGTGGTTGAATTCATACATGAGTTCGACACCGGGTCTTGCAGTTGTCGCTGACAGCTCGAATCTCGTTGTGACGAAGCATGGTTCGACTGCTGATCCGCTCGCTCGGGTGAGCCTGATCTGTGGGCAGTTGAACGCCGCGCACGCCGACCTGATCGACCTGGTCACCGACCTGATCGAGCACGAGTCGTGGGCGATCGGCGGGATCCGCTCCCCCGAACACTGGTTGACCTGCTTCGCCGGGGTCTCTCCCACCACTGCTCGCGACCTGGTCCGGATCGCGGCCCGGTCCGCCGAGCTACCGCTCCTGTCCCGGGAGGTCCACTCCGGGCGGCTCTCGCTAGGTCAGGCCACCGTGGTCGCCGCGCACACCCCGACCGGGTACGACCAGGCCGTGGTTGACCTGGCGGTGCACGCCACCGTGCCCCAACTGCGCCGGGCGCTGGTCAAGTACGACTTCGCCACCCCCACCGACGAGGCGGACACCCCGCCGGCCCTACCAGACCCGTTCTCCGTCGCGGCGCAACCGGCGGAGTTATCGATGTGGTTCGACCACGACCGGTTCCACCTGACCTACTCCGCACCCGCCGACATCGGCGCCCTGGTCCAACAAGCCCTCGCAGAGGCCAAAGACGCGCTCTTCCTTGCCACCAACACCACCGACACGAAAGACGACGGGCGGCGGGTGCGGATGGCCGACGCCATGGAACAACTGGCCTCCCGCTCCCTGGATGCAGGGACCGTCACCACTGCCGGGCGGGCCGATAAGTTCCGGATCTACCTGCACCTGGACACCACCGGGCAAGGCTGGCTCACCACACGCGGCGCCCTACCCCCGCACCTGCTGCGCAAATGGACCTGCGACGGACTGGTGCAGCCGGTCTGGGAGACCGGCGGCACCCCGGTCAACGTGGGCCGCGCCCACCGCATCGTCCCGCGCCGCACCCGCCGCCTGGTCGAAGACCGTGACCGCGGTTGCGCCTACCCCGGCTGCCTGGCGATCCACCACCTGGAATGCCACCACATCACCCACTGGGCCGACGGCGGTGACACCAACATGGCCAACCTGATCAGCCTGTGCCCCCACCACCACGACCGACACCACACCGGCGACTTCACCATCCACCCCGAACGGGGCAGACCCGGACGGTTCCAATTCACCACCCACCACGGCCACCCCATCGAACCCGCCGTCGCCACCGCCGCACCCCGCGCGACGCCGGCCCAGGTCGGGCCAGCACCACCGCGCTACACCGGCCCCACCAACGAGATCCTGCACCTGGACCAGGTCAGATTTCACCGTCGAAGCAGCGGTCCGCCCGGATGAGACTCATCCGTGGAAGTGGTCCCACCCGCCCGGTTCCTGGGCAGCGCCGCCCATCGTGACCCCTGTGCCGGTCGCGACCGCCCCGATCGTTCGCCAGCCGTTCGGCAGCGTGACGTCCGCCGCGAAGGTCGCCAGCAGCGTGTGCTCCTCGCCCCCGCGAAGCACGCAGTCCCAGGCGGCGTCCCCCACCTCGGGAGCGAGCGCGTCGACATACGTCTGCAGGTCGTCGGCCCGCAGCTCCAGCCGCACGCCGCTCGCCCCGGCGATGCGGCCGGCGTCCCGCAGCAGTCCGTCACTGATGTCGAGCATGCTCGAAGCACCCGCATTCCGAGCCGCGGGACCCTGGGCGTAGGTCGGCGTGGGGCGCCGGTGGTAGTCGACCAGCGGGCCACGAGCCGCGGCGTCGCGACGCAGCAGGAAGAGGCCCGCCCCCGACCTTCCGAGCGCGTCGCTCACGGCAACGACGTCGCCGACCCGTGCGCCACTTCGCAGCACCGGCGCACCGGACACCTCGCCGACCGCGGTGATCGACACCATCCGCACCCCCGCCGGAGCCGAGGACAGGTCGCCGCCCAGGACTGCGATCCCCTCTGCAGAGCACGCGTCTGCGACCGCGTAGGAGAGGTCGCGAGCCCACCGCACCGGTGTCTGCGGGTCAGCGACCAGGGTGACCACGACGCCGGTCGTGACCCCGCCCATCGAGGCGATGTCGGCGACGTTCTGTGCGACGCACTTCGCGCCCACGTCCGCGGCGCTGGACCACTCGTCCAGCCAGTCACGACCCAGCACCATGGCGTCCGTGGTGACGAGCACCCGGCCGGACGGCACCGCGAGATACGCCGTGTCGTCGCCCGGCCCGACCAGCACTTCGGCGGGCGGGGCACCGGGGGGCAGCACCTCGGCGAGGATCTGCGCCTCGTCCAGATCGGCGAGCACCGCGTCGCCGTCCGCCTGTCGTCCCCGTCGCCCCGTCATGGTGACCGCACGGTAGCGTCTGCCCCGGACCGACGCCGCCGTCGGCTCCCGCCCACGCCGGGCGTCAACGATCCGACGGAGGCACGCATGGTTCAGGCCTACATCCTCATCCAGGCCGACATGGGCAAGGCCAAGACCGTTGCGGCCACCTGCGCGCAGCTGTCCGGCGTTCTGGCCGCAGAGGACGTCACCGGCCCGTACGACGTGATCGTGCGCGCCGAGGCCCCCAGCGTCGACGAACTGGGCAAGCTGGTCGTCTCCAAGATCCAGGACGTCGACGGCATCACCCGCACGGTCACGTGCACCGTCGTCCGCTGACCGCAGCTCTGCTGGCGCTGGCCGCTGGGGCCGCGCTGACGGCCTGCGGAGGCTCGACCACCGTCGATGCCAGCGCGGCTGCGCTGGCCGCCTCCGCAGACTGCACCCGCGCGTCGGCGCACTGGCCCACGACCGTGGCGGGGCAGAAGTCCCGACCCACCTCGGCGAAATCCGCGACGGTGCGCGCCTGGGGTGACCCGCCGATCATCGCCCGGTGCGGAGTGAGCAGCCCCGGACCGACGACCGACCCGTGCACCACGATCGACGGAATCGACTGGGTAGCCCATCAACTCAAAGACGGCTACCGCTTCGTCACCTTCGGACGCTCACCGGCGATCGAGGTCCTGATTCCCACGAAGTACGGGGGCCTGGACCTCGTGGAGTTCACGGCCGCAGCCAAGGCGATCCCGCAGACCAGTCATGTCTGCTCAGCTGCGCCGCCGAGCACCTCGAGCGGCTGACGGCTCAGCGCAGCCCGACCCGCCGGTCTAGGGCGAGCTCCAACAGCTCGCTGATCAGGCTCGGATAGTCCAGCCCGGCCTGCGCCCACACCACCGGGAACATCGACTGCGGCGTGAATCCCGGCATCGTGTTGATCTCGTTGAGCACCAGGCTTCCGTCCGGGCGGTACCACCAGTCCACCCGCGCGAGCCCCTCGCACCCGGCGGCCTCGAACGCCTTGACCGACAGCTCCCGGATCTCATCGCGTACGGCGTCCGGCAGGTTCGCGGGGCAGGTCAACTGGGCCGAGCCGTCCAGATACTTGGCCTCGAAGTCGTAGAACTCGTGGCGCCCGTCGGCGACCTCGATCTCGCCGACCTGCGAGGCCCGCGGCGCATCGGACCCGCGGCCCTCGAGCACTCCGCACTCCACCTCGCGTCCCTCGACGGCGGCCTCGACGAGCACCTTCGGGTCGTGCAACCGGGCACTCTCGATGGCGGCCCGCAGATCTGCCGGGTCATCCACGCGTACGACGCCCATGCTCGACCCGGCGCGGGCGGGCTTGACGAACACCGGCCGGCCCAGGGCGCCGGCGGCATCCAGGCAGGCGGCGCTGTCGCGTCGCCAGGCCTTGTCGGTGATCACGGTGTAGGGGCCGATCGGCAGACCGTTGCCCGCGAAGACCACCTTCATGAGGGCCTTGTCCATCATCACGGCGGACGCGGACACACCGCAGCCCACGTAGCGGACGTCGCTCAGCTCCAGCAGGCCCTGCAAGGTGCCGTCCTCGCCGAACGGTCCGTGCAGCAGCGGGAACACCACGTCGACCTCGCTGAGCTGACGCGGCGGCGCTCCCGGCTCGAGCACCACCAGGGAGCGCTGGGTGGGATCGGTGGGCAGGGCGACCGCCTGGTCGCCGGACACCTCCGGGGAGCGACCGGCCGTCAGTTGCAGCGGCTCGGGGTCGTCGGCGACGAGCACCCAGCGCCCGTCCTTGCGGATCCCGATCGGCAGGACGTCATAACGGCTGCGGTCGATGCTGCGCAGGACGCTCGCCGCGGTCGCACACGACACCTCGTGCTCGGACGATCGCCCTCCGAAGATCAGGGCTACGACGGGTTTACGCGATTCCGGGCGCTGCGATGGCGAAAGACTCACCCGCGCACGGTAACCGGCCCGCCCTGCATGCGAGGTGCGCCGCACCGGCGTGCCACGCTGGCCCGATGGCTTCCGAACCCGGTGATCTCGCCGCCGCCACCCGCCTCGTCGGCCTCGGCCGCCCGCCGCGCACCCCCGGTGCGGTCATCAACCAGGGGGTGGAGCTGACCTCGACGTACGTCGCGGGCGGAAACGTGGTCTACGCCCGGTCCGGCAACCCGACATGGACGGCGTTCGAGGAGGTGCTCGGATCGCTGGAGGGCGGCCGAGCGCTCGCCTTCGCGAGCGGGATGGCCGCGGTCGCGGCGAGCCTGTCGCTGGTGCCGCACGGCAGCGTCGTGGTCGCTCCGGTCCACGCCTACAACGGCACCGGCTCACTGCTCGACGAGGCCTCCCAGCAGGGTCGCTTCGAGGTACGCCGGGTCGACAGCGCCGACACGGCGGCCGTCCTGGCGGCCATGCGCGGAGCGCAGCTGGTCTGGCTCGAGTCGCCCACCAACCCGATGCTGGAGGTTGCCGACCTGCCGGCGCTCCTGGCCGGCGCGCGTGAGCAGGGCGCGATCAGCGTCGTCGACAACACGTTCGCCACTCCCCTGCTGCAACAGCCGATCGCGCTCGGCGCGGACGTGGTGATGCACTCGGCGACCAAGTTCATCGCGGGCCACTCCGACGTGTTGCTCGGCGCGACCGTAACGGCCGACGAGGACCTGCAGGCGCGGCTCTTCGGACACCGCGTGCTGCACGGCGCCATCCCGGGACCGTTCGAGACCTGGCTCGCGCTACGCGGGCTGCGCACCCTGCAGGTGCGTCTGGACCGCTCGTGCGCAAACGCCGCCGAGCTCGCCCGGCGGCTCGGGGACCATCCCTCGGTCGGCCGGATGCGCTACCCCGGCTTCGGCGCGATCGTCAGCATCGAGGTCACCGGTGGTGCGGCGGCGGCGAGCCGCGTCGAGGACGCTGTCCGGATCTGGACGCCCGCCACCAGTCTCGGCGGGGTGGAGTCGCTCATCGAACGCCGCCGCCGGATCCCCACCGAGCCGGTGACGGTGCCCCAGGAGCTGTTGCGGCTGTCGGTGGGACTGGAGGACGTCGAGGACCTGTGGCGCGACCTGGACGCCGCCCTGCGCGCCTGACGCGCGTCGCTAGGCCTTCTCGTCCTTGCGGGAGCGGGACATCAGGGACTCCACGACCTCACCCGGCGTCCGCCCCTCGTGCACGACGGCGGCGACGTTCTCCACGATCGGCACGTCGACCTCGACCGAGCGCGCCAGCTCCAGGATCGAGCGGCAGGACTTGACGCCTTCGGCGGTCTGGCGGGTGTGCGCCACGACCTCCTCCAGGCTCTTGCCGGAGCCCAGCTCGAAGCCGAACGTCCGGTTGCGCGACTTCGGCGAGGTGCAGGTGGCGACCAGATCGCCCACGCCCGCGAGCCCGAGGAACGTCGCAGGGTCGGCGGTGAGCGCGGTGCCGAGGCGGGCGGTCTCGGCCAGGCCGCGGGTGAGCAGGCTGGCCATGGTGTTCTCACCCATGCCCATCCCGCTGGCCATCCCGACCGCGAGCGCCACGACGTTCTTGGTCGCCCCGGCGAGCTCGGTGCCCACCACGTCCTTGCCCAGGTAGGGGCGGAAGTAGCGGCTCGCGCACGCCTCGGCCACCCGGGCGCGCATCCGGGCGCTGGTGGAGGCCACGAGCGCGGCCGCGGGCTGCTTGGCGGCGATCTCGAGCGCCAGGTTGGGCCCGGACACCACCACGACGCGGTCGGAGTCGACCCCGCCGGCCTCGCAGATCACCTCGCTCATCCGCATGGTCGTGCCGAGTTCGATGCCCTTCATCAGCGATACGACCGCGGCGTCGCCGGGGATCGCACTGCGCCAGTCCGCGAGGTTGTCGCGCAGGCTCTGCGCGGGGACGGCGATGGCGACGATCTCGGCGCCCTGCATCGCCTCGTGCGCGTCGTCGGTCACCCGGATGCGCTCGGACAGCTTCAGATCGGGCAGGTACGCCGCGTTGACGCGGGTCTCGCGGATCTCCTGCGCCACCTCGGCGCGGCGGGCCCACATGGTGACGTCGTTGCCCGCGTCGGCGAGGACGGCCGAGAACGCCGTACCCCAGCTGCCGCTGCCCAGAACTGTGACCCGACTCATCGCTGACCGCCTCCCCGCACGTTGTCGCGTGGATCGTAGCGATCGCCCGGCACCGGCAGGCCGCGCGCAAGTGAGACCTGCGCGGCGATCGCGTCCATCAGGCGATCGGTGGCCGTCGCGAGGACCTCGCGGTCGACGGGTTCGTCCGCGAGGTCGGCCAGCTGCACCGGCGGTCCTGCGTAGACCTGCACCCTCTTCGGTGGCACCAGGTGCGGCACCTTGTCGTGGTAGGCGCGCATCAGCTGCTGGGTGCCCCAGATCCCGACGGGCACCAGCGGCAGCCCGGTCTCCAGGGCCAGCCGGGCCGCGCCGGTCTTCCCTGTCATCGGCCACATCCGGGGGTCCTTGGTGATGGTGCCCTCGGGCAGCACGCACACGCAGGCACCGTCGCGCAGCGCGACGAGCGCAGCGGCGTATGCGTCGATCGCGCGGCTCGTCTCCCGGTAGACCGGGATCTGGCCGGTGTTCGACATGATCCGGCCGAGCGCCGGGGTCGTGAAGAGGGCGTTCTTGGCGAGGAAGCGCGGCGCGCGGCCCTGGTCCACCAGGAAGTGACCGAGGATGATCGGGTCGACGTACGACACGTGGTTGGGAGCCACGACGAACCCTCCGCTCGCCGGGATGTTCTCCATCCCGCGCCAGTCGGTCCTCGTCACCCCCCGCAGCACGGGCCGCAGGGTGCGCACGATTCCCCGGTAGAGCAGGCTGATGTCGTCGCTCGGGCGTGGATGCCGCACGGTTCTCCTTGTCGTCGCTGGCGTCATTATCCGGGTCGGTCACATCGCACCCCTGCCCGACGCGCGGTCGCACCCGGTCTGACACGATTCGCCGATGACCGCAGCAGGGAGTTCCGCCTGGCGGATGGTCGTGCCCGTCAAGGAGCGCTCCGCAGCCAAGAGCAGGCTGCGCGCGCCCGACGGGGTCGCGCGCGACGAGCTCGCGGCGGCGTTCGCCCTGGACACGCTCACCGCGGTCTACGACGTGGTGCCGGCCGACCGGGTGTTCGTGGTCACCGACGACGACCAGGTCGCAGGATTCGTCCGGGCACGCGACGGCGTCGTCGTCCCCGACCCGGGCCGCGGGCTCAACCCGGCCATCGCCTCAGGCCTCGCCGCCGCCACCCCCGACGGCCTGGCACCCACTCAGATCTGCGCGCCGGGAGCGGTCCTGCTGGGCGATCTGCCGGCGCTGACCCCGGACGAGCTGTACGCCGGGCTGCGAGCCTGCGCGGTCTCGGAGTCCAGCGTGGTCCCGGACCGGGACGGGACGGGCACCGTGCTGCTGACCCACCACGACCTGCGCCGGATCGTGCCGCGCTTCGGCACGGGCTCGGCCGCCCGGCATGCTCGGGTCGCGCGGAGGCTGACGCCGGATCTGCCACGGCTTCGCACCGACGTGGACACCGACACCGCGCTCGCACAGGCGGTCTCGCTGGGCGTCGGCGTGCACACGGCACGCGTGCTGGGCGTCTGCGCGTCGGTAGTCTGAGCCGCGTGCAGGCCAGCGTCCACACCTTCGACTTCGACACCGCGCGCGGTTCGGTGATCACAGACAACGGCCGGGTGCTGCCGTTCGACGAGCGCGTATTCGCCGCCTCGCGGCTGCGCCACCTGCGCCCGGGTCAGCGGGTGAGCATCGAGGTCGGCGCCGGTGAGATCACCCGGCTGTGGATCGTCGGGATCGGCCCCGGCCAACGCATCGGCTGACCGGGGTCGCCCCTCGAGGAGCGCGACTCAGGCTCAGCGCTTGGCGGTCCGCTTGGTCGTCGTCGTCGTCTTCTTGGCGGGCGCGGCCTTCTTCGCAGCGGTGGACTTCGCGGCCGTCTTCGTGGCGCTCGCCTTGGTCGTGCTCGCCTTGGTCGTGCTCGCCTTCGCCGTGCTCTTCTTGGCTGTGGACTTCTTCGCGGCGGTCTTGGTCGCCGTCCCGGCGGTGCCCGCGGCGGCCCGTCCGCCGGCGTTCCCGGTCTTCGGGATCGACTTCGGGTCGGCGACACCGGTCTTGAACGCCGCGCCCGGCTTGAACTTGGGCACCGACGTGCGCTTGATGCGCACCGTCTCTCCCGTACGCGGGTTGCGACCGGTGCGCGCGGCGCGGCTGATCTTCTCGAAGGTGCCGAAGCCGGTGATGCCGACCTTCCGGCCCGCAGCGACCTCCCGGATGATGATGTCGAAGACGCCCTCCACGGCATCGCTGGCGGCCCTCTTGCTGCCCAGCCGGGTCTCCAGGCTCGAAACGAGCTCAGCTTTGTTCACGTCTGCCCCTCCAGGGAATCCGCCCGGCTGATCACCGATCCGGGCACGGCGGCCGGACGTCGTCGTACGACCACCTCTGACGGTAGGACTGCGCGAGCCGTCGGGCAAGCGTTTCCGGGTTCAATCCGCCCGATTCGCAACGGGATTGGTGCAACGGCAGTCACGGCCACCGCTCGCGGGACTCACCGGGCCCATGGCGTGATCGGTCACTTGCGCGCGAAAAGACTTGCTCCACAACGCAATTCAGTCACGCGTCACGCAACAGCGATTCGCGACAGGGCAATCAACCGGCGGGCTGGACCTGCGGCTTCCACGAAGGGCGCTGCCGCTCGAATTCGTCGACGGCGTCAGCGTGTCGCAACGTGAGGCTGATGTCGTCCAGCCCCTCGAGCAGACGCCAGCGGATGTAGTCGTCCACCTCGAAGCCGAAGACGTGCTCACGCACCGTCACCGTGCGTTCCTGCAGGTCGACCGTGATCTGCAGCCCGGGCTCGTTGTCGAGCAGCTTCCAGATCAGTTCGATGTCCTGCTGCTGCAGCTGGGCGGTCAGGAGACCCGACTTGCCGGAGTTGCCGCGGAAGATGTCCGCGAACCGTGAGGAGAGCACCACCCGGAACCCGTAGTCCATCAGCGCCCACACCGCGTGCTCGCGCGAGGACCCCGTGCCGAAGTCCGGCCCGGCCACGAGCACCGAGCCCTGCGCGTACACCGGGTTGTTGAGCACGAACGCGTCGTCGCCGCGCCAGGCGGAGAAGAGGCCGTCCTCGAAGCCGGTGCGTGTGACCCGCTTCAGGTAGACCGCGGGGATGATCTGGTCGGTGTCGACGTTGCTGCGGCGCAGCGGGACGCCGATGCCGGTGTGTCGCACGAATGCATCCATGACGGAACCCTTCTCAGGCGGAGGCGGTGGTCAGGTCGGCAGGGCTGGACAGCGTGCCGCGTACGGCGGTCGCGGCGGCCACCAGCGGGCTCACCAGATGGGTACGCCCGCCCTTGCCCTGCCGGCCCTCGAAGTTGCGGTTCGAGGTGGAGGCCGCGCGCTCGCCGACGGTGAGCTGGTCGGGGTTCATGCCGAGGCACATCGAGCAGCCGGCAAGCCGCCACTCGGCGCCGGCGTCGGCGAACACCTTGTCCAGTCCTTCGGATTCGGCCTGCAGGCGCACTCTCGCCGAACCGGGCACGACGAGCATCCGCACCCCGTCGGCGACTCGACGTCCCTTGATGACATCGGCGGCGGCGCGCAGATCCTCGATCCGGCCGTTGGTGCACGAGCCGAGGAAGACCGTCTGCACCTCGATGTCGCGTAGCGCGGTGCCGGGCGTGAGACCCATGTACTCCAGCGCCCGCTCGGCGGCCACGCGGTCGCCTTCGTCGGGGATCTGCTCGGGGTCCGGCACGGCGGCCGACAGCGGCAGCCCCTGCCCGGGGTTGGTGCCCCAGGTGACGAACGGTGCCAGTTCGTCCGCGTCCAGATCGACCACGGCGTCGAACGTGGCGTCGTCGTCGGTGACCAGCCCGCGCCAGGCGGCGACGGCGTCGTCCCAGTCGGCGCCCTGCGGTGCGTAGTCGCGCCCCTGCAGGTAGTCGAAGGTGGTCTGATCGGGGGCGATCATGCCGGCGCGCGCGCCGGCCTCGATCGACATGTTGCAGATGGTCATCCGGGCTTCCATCGAGAGCGCGCGGATGGCCGACCCGCGGTACTCCAGGACGTAGCCCTGCCCACCGCCGGTGCCGATCTTGGCGATGACCGCCAGGATGATGTCCTTCGCGGTCACCCCGGGCCGCAGCGTGCCCTCGACGTTGATCGCCATCGTGCGGAACGGCTTCAGCGGCAACGTCTGGGTGGCGAGCACGTGCTCGACCTCGCTGGTGCCGATCCCGAACGCGAGCGCACCGAACGCCCCGTGCGTCGACGTGTGGCTGTCGCCGCACACGATCGTCATGCCCGGCTGGGTCAGGCCCAGCTGCGGGCCGATGATGTGCACGATCCCCTGCTCGGCGTCGCCCATCGGGAAGAGGCGTACCCCGAACTCCTCGCAGTTGCGCCGCAGCGTCTGCACCTGGGTGAGGCTGACCGGGTCCACGATGGGTCCGGGCGTGGTGGGGACGTTGTGGTCCTCGGTCGCGACAGTGAGGTCGGCACGCCGTACCCCTCGGCCCTCGAGCCGGAGGCCGTCGAAGGCCTGCGGGCTGGTCACCTCGTGCAGGAGGTGCAGATCGATGTAGAGCAGGTCCGGTTCGCCCTGCGCGCTGCGCACGACGTGCTGCTGCCATACCTTCTCGGCCAGGGTGTCTCCCACGGCGTCCTCCCTCGTTCGTACTGCTGCGATGTGAGCAGCGTCTCGCCACCTCTGGTGCGGCGAGCTTGCGTCTCGCTTGCTGAGACGCCAATATCAGTGCATGGACGACTCTAGCGGCGTCGGCGTTCTGGACAAGGCGGCGATCGTGCTCGCGGCCCTCGAGGCCGGGCCCTGCACCCTCGCGCAGCTCGTGGCACACACCGGGCTCGCCCGGCCTACGGCGCACCGCCTCGCGGTCGCGCTCGAACATCATCGACTGGTCACCCGCGACCTGCAGGGCCGTTTCGTGCTCGGTCCGCGCCTCGGCGAGCTCGCCTCGGCGGCCGGCGAGGACCGGCTGCTGGCAGCCGCCGGCCCCGTGCTCGGTGCGCTCCGCGACCACACGAGCGAGAGCGCCCAGCTCTTCCGCCGCCAGGGCGACCAGCGCATCTGCGTCGCGGCCGCGGACCGGCCGGTCGGGCTGCGCGACTCCATCCCCGTGGGGTCGACGCTGTCCATGCACGCGGGCTCTGCTGCGCAGGTGCTGCTCGCCTGGGAGGAGCCGGACCGGTTGCACCGCGGCCTGCAGGGCGCGCGCTTCACGGCCACCATGCTGTCCGCCGTACGCCGGCGCGGCTGGTCCCAGAGCGTGGGCGAGCGCGAGCAGGGAGTGGCGTCGGTGTCCGCGCCGGTGCGCAGTCCCTCCGGACGCGTCATCGCGGCGGTGTCGATCTCCGGCCCCATCGAGCGGGTGTCCCGCCAGCCGGGGCGCCTGCACGCCGCCACGGTGGTGGCCGGCGCCAACAAGCTCACCGAGGTGCTCGCGCGGGCGCACGCCCAGCAGGGTGGCGCCCGGCGCACCGAGCAACCCGCCTGATCAGCGCGCGAGGGACGCGGCCAGCCGCTCCTTCGCGGTGCGCCCCTTGCGAGAGGCGGGCACGACGCCGGTGGCGCGCGCCAGCCCGTACGGCGGCATGTCGCCGTAGAGACTCTCGTGCGAGCCTGCCGGGACCGCGAACGTCTCGTGCCAGATGCCGACCGCACCCTCCGCGGAGCGCGCCCGGGCGTAGTACGCCTTCCAGGCCGGGCGGTGCGCCATCGACTCCGCGCCCGCGTAGGCGTAGATGTCCGCCACGCTGCGCCAGTACTGCACGACCGTCGGACCGCGCACCCCGGCCAGCGTGCGCGCGTCGTAGAAGCCGAGCCACTCCTCCCGCCCGGCCTCGGCGCGCGCCTTGTTGGCGTAGAGCTCGGTGAGCATCCTCGGCATGGCCCTCACCACCGGGAGCCAGGCGTCCGGGCGGTGGATCTTGTTGATCCGCAGGCCGATGAGGAAGACCGCGATGTCGCCGTCGTGTTCGTGGGTGGTCAATTGAGGTGCCATACCTGCTCCTCGAGAGTTACTGGATAGTGCGACTCACCAATATTGGCGACTGATACTATCCAATGTCAAGGAGGGTGGCATGAAGATCTCCGAACTCGCCCGACGGACCGACGTCCCGGTCCCGACGCTGAAGTTCTACCTGCGCGACGGTCTGCTGCATCCCGGGCAGCCGCTGAATCGCACCCAGGCCAGTTACGACGAGTCGCACGTCGAGCGCACGCGCCTCGTGAGGGCACTGACCGAGTCCGCGGGACTGGACCTGGCAGCGGTTCGGGCGGTCCTCGCGGTGTTGGAGCAGCGCCCCGCGGACTGGACGGAGTTCCTCGGCGAGGTGCAGCTCGCGTCGAACCCTCCCGGCGCGTCGGACCAGCGCACCGACGACTCGACCGATACCTGGATCCAGCAGGTCCAGGAGCTGCTGGTGGAGCTCGGCTGGCAGGTCGACCCGCACAGCCCGCTCATCCCCCGCCTCGCCGCACAACTGCGGGCCGCGGACGGCAGCGGCGTACGACGACTGCCGGACACCTTGTCGCAATGGGCCGAGGCCGCACGGCTCGCCGCCCGAGCCGACCTGGCCACGGTGCCGAACGACCCGGTCGGCGCGCTGCGTCAGGTCGTCGTCGGCACGGCCCTCATCGATCCGGTGTTGGCGACCCTGCGCCGCCTGGCCCAGCAGCACGAGGCCGTCACATCGCTCGGCGCGGCGCCCACCTGAGGCCGTCGCCGCTCACTGCGCCCACGGAGGCGCCATGCTCGACCCGTCCGGCAGCGTCGCGTGGAGTCCCACGGTCGTCGTGACCCACGCCGTCCCGCCGACCGGGCCGGTGTCGACGCGCAACGTCGAGCCGGCGGGCACGAGGGCCACCGAACCCGTTTGCAGCGTGGACGATTCGTCATCGAGAGCGACGATCAGCTGTCCGGCCAGCACCAGGATGACCTCCTCGTTGCTCGGCCGGTGGGCGACGCCGGTCAGACCCGGCGGCACGTCGAGCTTCCACGCGCACAGGTCGGCGCTGCCCGAGTCCGTGCGGACGAACGAGCTGAAGGTACTGCCGTGCACGCTGTGAACGTCTGCGTCGGCGGGGGTGAAGGTGGGCATCGGGGCTCCTCGGAGAGAAAACGACAAGTGAGTTGACTATCTGATCTGTCACCCGATTAGTCAAGCCACTTGTCTTCTGTGCCATCCTCTGCTCATGACGACAACAGACTGGGAGATCGCCACAGCGACCCTGCGCGTCACCACGCAGCTGGTGGACGGCATCCAGGAGGGACTCGCAGCGAGGGGGTTCGACGACGTACGACCGGCCCACGGATTCGCGTTCGCGACCCTCTCGCGAACCCCCACGAACCAGGCCGGCATCGCCGCTGCTCTCAACATCTCCAAACAGGCGGCCGCGCAGCTCGTCGAGCACCTGGTGGGCGCCGGGTACGTGAGCCGGCATGCGGATCCGGCCGATGGACGCTCGCAGTTGCTGCGGCTGACAGCGCGCGGGCGCGCGTGCACGCGGGCGGCCGAGGAGTCCGCCGCGCAGGTGGTGGCGGGCTGGCGCGACGCGCTGTCGCCCGAGGCGTATGCCGGATTCGCGACTGCGGTTCGAGCGGTGGCCGAACCGGGAGGCCTGCGGCCCGCATGGTGACCGCGCGGTGACCCCGGACGGCAGAAGAGCGGCCCCCATCATGCTGGGAACCGCTCTTCTCGCTACTTACGTAGCCCCGACGGGATTCGAACCCGCGCTACCGCCTTGAGAGGGCGGCGTGCTAGGCCGCTACACAACGGGGCCGCTGGGGTACCAGGACTCGAACCTAGACTAACTGGACCAGAACCAGTCGTGCTGCCAATTACACCATACCCCATGGGGGTATCACGCCCGCCAGAGTCCGAGGACCTGCCGTGTACGTGAACCGAGGAGAAACCTTACTGCCTGGGGCATCTCGACCCAAATCGAGACGGTTCCAGCGCAGGCCTCCCGGCGTCGCGACGGCTCACTCGGGCAGCGCGTACGTCAGTTCGTAGCGGTGCCGACCGGCGTCGTCCTGGGTGATCGTGAGGGTGCCGGCGATGCCGACCAGATCGTCCAGGCCCGTGCCGGGGACGATCTCGATCTGCTGCCTCAGGTCGCCGGCATCCATGATCCCGAAGTGCTGCAGCGCGAATCCGCCCTGCAGGCCGCCCAGGCGCGCGCGCACCATCTCGATCACGACGTACCCGGCGCACCCGGTCGCCGGGTCGCCCGCACCGAGCATCTGACCGCGCGAGGTGCCCGCCAGGTCGCCCGCGAAGGTCTTCTCGAACGTCCACCGGCCGACGCCCGGGGTGTCGTCGCCCTCCCCCGGCGTCATCGTGATCTCGAAGGATCCGCTCGCCGTCCGGTGTGATGCATCTCCCATCCGGGCAGCGTAGGCCCGCCCGGAGCTCAGAGCGAGGCGCGCAGGCGCTTCAGACGGGCGAGCACCGAGGCCTTGCCAAGGATCTCCATCGACTCGAAGAGCGGCGGAGAGATGCGCTGGCCGGAGATCGCCGTACGCAGCGGCCCGAAGGCGAGCTTCGGCTTGACCCCCAGCCCCTCGACGATGGCCGCCCGCAGAGCCGCCTCGATGCGGTCGTGGGTCCACTCGACGCCGCTGCCGTCGGGCAGGCCCACCGAGCCGCTGATCGGCTCCAACGCGGCGACGGCGGCGTCCAGGACCTCGGCCGCACCCTCCTTGAGCTGAGCGCGGGCGTCGTCCGCGATCGGCAGATCGTCGTCGGCGACGTAGAACGGCGCCACGAGCGGGGTCGCGTCCTTCAGCAGCACGATGCGGGTCTGCACCAGCTCGGCCACGCGCTGCAGCCGGCCGAGCTCAGGCAGCGTCGGGCTGCCGGAGAGCACCCCGTCACGCTGCAGGAAGGGCAGCAGCCGGGCGGCGAAGTCGTCGGTGCCCAGCTCACGCAGGTAGTGGCCGTTCAGCCAGTTCAGCTTCTCCAGGTTGAAGACCGAACCCGCCTTGTTGATCTTCGACCAGGCGAAACCGTCGGAGAACTCCTGGAAGCTGAAGACCTCGCGCTCGGTGCCGTCGGCCTCCAGGATCGGCGGGTAGCCCAGCAGCGCAAGGAAGTTGACCAGAGCCTCGGGCAGGTAGCCCTCGTCGCGGAACCATGTGAGCTTCGCCCACGGGCTCTTGCGCTTGGAGATCTTGGCCTTCTTCTCATCGCGCAGCAGCGGCATGTGAGCGAACGCCGGCGGCGTGAGCCCGAGCCACGTGTAGAGCAGCAGGTGCTTGGGGGTGCTGGAGATCCACTCCTGGCCGCGGACGACGTGGCTGATGCCCATCTCGTGGTCGTCGACCACGACGGCGAGGTGGTAGGTCGGGAAACCGTCGGCCTTGACGATCACCTGGTCGTCCGGACGCGGCGCACTCGTGTGCCCCATCACCAGGTCCTCCCACGAAAGTTGTACATCGTCCGGGATGAACATCCGCACGACGGGAGTCTCGGTGAAGCCAGGCAGCTGCGCGCGCTCCTCGCGGGTCTTGCCGTGGCACATCCGGTCGTAGCCGGTGGGCTGCTTGGTCTTCTGCTGCATCTCCCGCATGGCGGTCAGCCGCTCCGGCGAGCACCAGCACAGGTAGGCGTGCCCGTCGGCCAGCAGCCGCTCGGCGTACGGGCGGTAGGTCTCCAGGCGCTCGGACTGCCGGTAGGGCGCGTACGGGCCGCCGATGTCCGGCCCCTCGTCCCAGGTGAGACCGAGCCAGTGCAGGGTGTCGTAGAGCTGCTGCTCGCTGTCCTCCTGGAAGCGCGCGCGGTCGGTGTCCTCGACCCGCAGGATGAACTTCCCGCCCTGCTGACGGGCGAAGGCGAGGTCGAACATCGCCATGTACGCCGTGCCGACGTGCGGATCCCCGGTCGGTGAGGGCGCGACGCGTAGCCGGACGGGGGACGAGGAGGGAGTGGCAGTCATGGTGGCCACCGATCCTAGTAGCGCCGCACGCGGTGGTCCTCAGCCCGTGAGCGTGAGCGCCAGCGACTCCTGCATCCAGGTGAGGAAGTCGTAGTAGGCCGCGAGCAGTTGCCGCTCGCCGTCGTTGCCGGTGCCGTGTCGTCCGAGGTCGAGCCCCTCCTGCAGCCGCTCGGCGTCCTCGTCCGTCCGCAGGTCGAGCCGCTCCCCCAGCATCAGCCGCACGTCGCCCACGGCGATCATCAGGGCCTGCGCCTGACGCTGGTCCAGCTCGACCCGCGAGCCGCCCTCGAAGGAGAGGGCGTGAATCGCGGTCGACAGGTTGGCGGCCTTGGCGCGGCGGATATCGTGCTCGGCGAGCGCCCGGAAGTCCTGTGCCAGGGCGTCGTCGTCCCGACTCGCCTGCGGCAGCAGCCGGCGCAGCGCCGGGTCGCGGGCGTCGACCTCGCGCGCCGACGCGGGCTCACGGCCCAGGCTGTCGAGCAGGTCGCGGATGGGGTCGCCGGTAGCCGGTTCCTCGTCCAGGGCGATCAGCTCGCGCACCTGCGAGAGCAACGACACGACGACCTCGCGCTCCTCCTGATCGAACTTGCCGACGTACCGGGCGCCCTTGCGGCGGAAGGCCTCTGCCATCTACTCGTCCTTCTGCAGGGTCGCCCACAGGCCGTAGGTGTGCATCGCCTCGGTGTCGGACTCCATCTGCTCGCGGGGGCCGGTGGACACCACGGCCCGGCCCTCCTCGTGCACGGCGATCATCAGCTGGTTCGCCTTCGCCTCGGAATACCCGAAGTGCGTCCGGAAGACCCAGGAGACGTAGGACATCAGGTTGACTGGGTCGTTCCAGACGATGGTCACCCAGGGCCGGTCGAGCCCGGCCCGCAGATCCGCCTCGAGGTCCGGATCGACGTCCGGCAGGGCGTGCTCGGGAGGGGCCACGGACATGGCTCCCAGGGTAGGCGCAGCTGCCATCCACTCCGAACCACCGACGGCGGCACACCCCTAGACTCGGCGACTGTGACCGGATCGACAGCACTGCTGACCGACCACTACGAGCTGACGATGGTGCAGGCGGCCCTCGCGAGCGGCGCCGCGCACCGGCGCAGCGTCTTCGAGGTCTTCGCGCGCCGGTTGCCCGACGGGCGCAGGTACGGCGTGGTCGCCGGGACGGCCCGCCTGCTCGACGCCCTCGCCGACTTCCGCTTCAGCGAGGAGCAGATCGAGTCGCTGCGCGAACGTCGGGTCGTGGACGAGCCGACCCTGGACTGGCTGGCCGGATACCGGTTCTCCGGCACCATCACCGGCTACGCCGAGGGCGAGATCCAGTTCCCCGGATCGCCGGTGCTGGTGGTCGAGGCGAGCTTCGCCGAGGGCGTGATCCTGGAGACGATCGCGCTCTCGATCCTCAACCACGACAGTGCGATCGCGGCTGCGGCGTCTCGGATGACCGGCGCCGCGGGTGAGCGGCCCTGCATCGAGATGGGCTCGCGGCGCACCCACGAGGAGGCGGCCGTGGCCGCCGCGCGGGCGGCGTACATCGCGGGCTTCTCCACCACCTCCAACCTGGCGGCAGGGCAGCGGTACGGCGTGCCGACGGCAGGGACGGCCGCGCACGCGTTCACCCTGCTGCACGACACCGAACGGGCCGCCTTCGACGCGCAGGTCGCGAGCCTGGGCTCCGACACCACGCTGCTGGTCGACACCTACGACATCCCCGAGGGCGTGCGGAACGCCGTGGCCGCGGCCGGGACCGGTCTCGGCGCGGTCCGCATCGACTCCGGCGACCTGGTCGTCGGCGCGCACGCGGTGCGGGAGCAGCTGGACGCGCTGGGGGCGCGAGACACCCGGATCGTGGTGACCTCCGATCTGGACGAGTTCGCGATCGCCACCCTGCGGGCCGCTCCGGTCGACATGTACGGCGTCGGCACCAGCCTGGTCACCGGCTCGGGAGCGCCCACGGCCGGCATGGTCTACAAACTGGTCGCGCACGAGGACAAGCACGGCGAGCTGATCGGGGTGGCGAAGAAGTCCAAGGACAAGGCGTCGGTCGCCGGGCGCAAGTACGCCATGCGCCGGATGTCACCGGACGGGGTGGCGCAGGCCGAGGTCATCGGGCTGGGCGAACGGCCGAGCAACGACGGCGACGACCGTCCGCTGATGGTCGATCTGGTCGTGGACGGCGAGCGGGTCTACAAGGACGACCTGGACACCGCGAGAGACCGGCACGCGGCCTCCCGTGCACAGCTGCCGCCGGCGGCCACCCAGCTGTCCCGCGGAGAGCCCGTCATCCCCACGATCTACGAGGACCACGCATGAGCGTCCCGGCTGACCCGGAGGCGCGGCGCGCCCTCATCGTCGTCGACGTGCAGAACGACTTCTGCGAGGGAGGCTCCCTGGCGGTGGCCGGCGGTGGGGCCGTGGCCGCCCGCATCGCCGCGTGGATCGCGGCTCACGCGGACCGCTACGCGGCCGTCGTCGCCACCGCCGACTGGCACATCGACCCCGGTGCGCACTGGTCGAGCGACCCTGACTTCAGCGCATCCTGGCCGGTGCACTGCGAGGTCGGCACCGGCGGCGCCGGCTTCCACCCGGCCTTCCAGGCTGCGCTGGGATCGGTCGATGCAACGTTCCGCAAGGGCGAACACCATGCTGCGTACAGCGGATTCGAGGGTGTCGACGACACCGGGACGCCTCTGGCGGACTGGTTGCGGCAGCGCGACATCACCGCCGTCGACGTGTGCGGCCTGGCGACGGACTACTGCGTGCGGGCCACGGCGCTCGACGCCGCCCGGGAGGGCCTGCAGACGACGGTGCTGCGCGATCTCGCGGCCGGCGTCGCCCCCGAGAGCACCGGCGCGGCGTACGACGAGTTCGCAGCGGCGGGCATCCGGACCGCGGCGACCCGCTGAATCAGCGCACGATCGTCAGGGAGCAGGCGGCGTGGCCGAGCAGGTCCCGGGAGACCCGACCGAGCCGCAGCCCCTCGAAGCCCCCCGAACCGCGGGCACCCACCACCACCAGGTCACTGGAGCGGGAGCTCATCGTGAGGACCTTGCTCGGGTTGGCCCGGTCCACCTGCACCTGCACCTTCACGTCGGCGTGTGCCCGTCGCTGCGGCTCGATCCACTCCTGCACCCGGTCCTCGACCTGGCGGGAGTACGCGGCCCAGTCCGCCTTGCGTAGATGCGGGTCGTCGGCGTCCTGGGGCTGCCAGGCGTGCACCGCGAGGACCTCTGCGCCCGTGCGACCGGCCTCGTCCACCGCCCAGGCCAGAGCTCTGCGTGCGTCCTCGGAGGGGTCCAGCCCGACGGTGATCCGGCCGAACGGGTCGTCCGGCGCTCCGCGCACGATCGTCACCGGCACCGATGCGTGGCTCGCGACCTGCGTGGCGGTCTGCCCCACCGAGGCCAGCCCGAGTTGGGAATCGCCGTGCGCACCGAGGACGACCAGATCCGCCGCGAGGCTTGCACGGACAAGGGCCTTGGCCGGGTAGTCGTCGGACTGGGCCGTCGTCAGCGCCACCGTGTCGTGCGCCGCGTGGACGTGTGCCGCCAGCCGCGCCAGCAGGCGCTCCCCGGAGGTGCGGATCGCGTCGGCATCGGTATCCATCCCGAACGCGAAACCGGACTGGTCCGGGCTGAAACCGTGCAGCAGACGCAGACTCCCCTGCCGGGTCGCGGCGGCCCTGGCCGCCCACTCCACGGCCGTGGTGGAGGCGTGCGAGGAGTCGACACCCGCCACGATCCGATACTGGTTGTCGTCCACGGTGGGACCTCCGTCGCAGCGCACATCATCGTGACGGCCGCTCGCGGAGGTGGCCGCCGGCGGACCCGCTGCCCGCTCGGCCTCGACGCTAGGAGCGCCGACTGAAGCTGTCCTGCACGGCATCGGAGAACCACCTGAATGCTAGTCCTGCCTCTTGCGCCGGTCGGAGTACCAGCGCGTACCCAGGCGGCATACGGTTAGTCCCATGTCCGCAGTGCTACCCCCGGAGCCGCTCTTCGCAGGCCTCTTCGACGACGCTTCGGCCCTCGTGGGCGCGACCCTGCAGGCGACGTTGGAAAGTCGCGCCCGACGGGTCGGCACGCCGGAGGCGACCTACGTCGGGTCGTTGCTGCTGCCGCCGCGGATGGTGCGCCCAGCCCTCGCGACCAAGGGCGCGCTGCGGATCGCGATCGTCGCCGGTCTGACCGACGACATCGACCAGTTCATCGAGACCGCCGAGCTGGTCAGCGCGCATCGCCGCCACGAGCTCGTCGGGCTGCACGTGCCCTACTCCCCCACGTGGCGCGAGGCGCTCAACCTGCTGGTGCCCGTGGTCGTGCGGCTGCCCGCGGGCGGCGCCGGGCTGGACGCCCTCGACGAGTTCAGCGGGAGCGGCCCGATGATCCGGGCGGGCATCCGCAGCGGTGGTGAGCACGCGGCCGGCAGCGCGGAGCTCGCGGCGTTCGTCCGCGGGTGCGCCCTGCGCTCCGTGGCGTTCCAACTCGCGGGCGGGCTCGGAGGTGCGATCACCGGGGAGACCGGTCGGCACGGGCCGGGCATGCTCAACATGCTGCTGGCCACCAAACTCGCGCTGCGTGAGCGCAGCGTGGAGGACCTGACCGCGGTGCTGCGGCAGGACGACCGCGAGCTGGTGCTGACCCACATCCGGGGCATCACCGAGGACAAGGCGCTGCAGATCCGGCGGCTCTTCCGTTCGGTCAGCTACGCCGACGTGCGCACAGCCGTACAGGACCTGAGCTCTCACGCGCTCACCGCCGCAGCGAGCTGAGCGGGCCACCGGCGACCGAAGCTCAGCGCGGGATCTGGCCTCTGGTGCGTACGACGTAGGTGTGCGCGGACAGGTCGTGCAGCGCCCGGCGCTTCGGATCGCGCAGCGGCCACAGATAGTCCAGCAGCACGAAGACGATGGCGAGCAACCCCAGCGCCGGCACGAAGCTCAGCAGCAGATAGACGCACTTGACGAGGAAACGGTTGACCGCGGCGCCGAGGCCGGGCGAGCCGGCCGATGACGAGCGCCGCACCCGGATGCCGGTCAGGATCTTGCCGATGGTCTGTCCGCGCCACACCGTCATCCCTATCTCGTACAGGGCGTAGACGACGATGTCGGCGACGAAGAGCTGCCATGGGGGGTAGGGCACCTGACCCGACCCCTTCCACGTGGACACGGTGTTCAGGTAGTCCGAGTGTTGTCGCGCCCAGTCCAGAGTCCAGGGCAGGGAGACGAGAGCGCCGATGAGGGAGACCAGCAGGTAGTCGACGATGGCGGCGCCGGCCCGATGCCACCATCCCGCGAGGACGTCTCCGTCGGGGGTGGTGACCGGTGCCTGCAGCAACGCTCCCTGCTGCCGCCACGGATCGGACTGCGGCCGCGGAGAGGGGCGAAGGGTGACACCGCGATCCGCGGGGTCGGGCCGGCCGCGGAGGTCCTGGACCGGACCGGAGCGCTCCAGGCCCGGCTTGACCTTGGGCATCCTGCGCGGTGACCACAGGATGCCGTCCCAGTACCGCAACTGGTCCGGATCGTCGGGGTCCTCGTACCAGCCGGACGGGCGCTGCGTCATGACGTCGATCCTCTCACCGCGCGCGGGGCACGTTGCGTCGCCCCGCGGACGGTCAGGAGGTCTGTCGCTGCAGCTGCTCGGTCCAGAACTGGATCATCCAGCGCTCGTACTGCAGACCGAAGGTCAGCGCACCCGAGGGGCCCTGCGGCAGCTGTTCCCCGCTCGCCGCCGCCAGGTGCTCGTAGCCCTTCAACGAACGACGGTGCTCGTTGATCTGGGTGGGTGCGAGGACCTCGGGCGAGGCACCGAAGAACAGTTTCAGCAGGCCGAGGTCGCGCGCCTCGACGGGCACGAAGGTGTCGTCGTGCAGCCACTCGGAGAGGGCCTCGTGGCCCTCCGCGGTCAGGGAGAGAGTGCGACGCTGGCGACCGGATTTCTCCTGGGACTGAGCGAGCAGACCGGCCGCGACGAGCTTGTCGCACTGCACGTAGACCTGCGCGTGCGGCAGCGCCCAGAACGGCCCGATGGTGCCGGCGACGGCTTGTTTGACGTCGTACGGGCTCGCGGTGCCCAGGTGCCGGACGAGCCCGAGCACGAGGTACGACGCGGTGGTCAGACGGGTGATCGGCATGGTCCAATTTTACCGAATGGACCTCCTCCCGCGGTGGCTACGCGGTCGGTGAATTCCGCACTACCGCACCCGGATACGCGGTCAGCGACGTCCGACGAACCAGCGTCGTACTGCGTCGATCCGAGCACCCACCTCGTCGGTGGACGCCCGGTCCAGAGACGGGCCGCCGCACACACGGCGCAACTCGCTGTGCAGCTTCGCGTGCGGCTCGCCGGTCTTGCGGGCGTAGGCGGACACCAGCGAATTGAGCTCCTTGCGCTGGGCGGCCAGGGCGCGGTGCGCGGCGACCGGGACCGGCGGCTGGGCGCCCACCTGTCGTTCCTGCCGCTGACGCAGCAGATGGGTGACCTGGTCCGGCTCGAGCAGGCCCGGCAGGCCCAGATACTCCTGCTCGTCGGCGCTGCCGGGCGCGGCACCGAGACCGAACTGTTGGGCATCGAAGAGCACATGGTCGAACTCGGCGTCGGACTCCAGCGCCTCGAAGCTGCCCTGGCCGGCCTGGACCGGCTCACTCGCGTTGGCGGCCGCGAGCAGGTCCTCCTCCTCGCTCCACAGGCCGTCGTCGGCGTCGCTGCGCGGACGGTCCAGCGCGTGATCGCGTGACTCCTCCAGCCGCGCTGCGAGCTGCAGCACGCCCGGCACGCTGGGCAGGAAGATGCTGGCGGTCTCGCCGCGCCGGCGCGCCCGCACGAAGCGCCCGACGGCCTGCGCGAAGTAGAGCGGCGTCGCAGCCGACGTGGCGTAGACCCCGACGCACATCCGTGGCACGTCCACGCCCTCGGACACCATCCGGACCGCGACCATCCAGCGCTGCTCCCCCTGCGCGAACTCCTCGATGCGGCCGGAGGAACCGGAGTCGTCGGACAATACGACGACCGGCTGCTCGCCCGTGATCGCGGCGAGGACCCGGGCGTACGCGCGGGCGTTGGTCTGGTCGGAGGCGATCACCAGACCCCCGGCGTCCGGGACGTGCCGGCGCACCTGGGTCAGGCGGGTGTCGGCGGCGCGCAGCACCGACGGGATCCACTCGCCCCCGGGGTCCAGCGCGGTGCGCCAGGCCGAGGCGGTCAGGTCCTTGGTGAGCGGCTCGCCCAACCTGGCCGCGACCTCGTCGCCGGCCCGGGTACGCCAGCGCATCGCGCCGCCGTAGGCCATGAAGATCACGGGGCGCACGACGCCGTCGCGCAACGCTTCCGCGTAGCCGTACGCGTAGTCGCTGGCCGAGCGTCGGATGCCGTCGGCACCTGCTTCGTACCGCACGAACGGGATGGGGCTGGTATCGGACCGGAACGGGGTCCCTGTCAGGGCCACCCGGCGTACGGCGGGCTCGAACGCCTCCCGGATCGCATCGCCCCACGACTTGTTGTCGCCGCCGTGGTGGATCTCGTCGAGGATCACGAGAGTGGGCCGGGCCGCCGTCCGCACCCGGTGCAGCGCGGGCTTGCTGGCCACGCCCGCGTAGGTCACGGCGATCCCGTGGTAGCTGGACGCGTGCTCCTGCTGGCTGTTGGTGAATCGCGGGTCGATCTGGATGCCGACGCGGCCGGCGGCATCCGCCCACTGGGTCTTGAGGTGCTCGGTCGGCGCGACGATCGTCACCTGGGCCACGATGCCGCGGTCGAGCAACTCGGTGGCGAGCCGCAGCGCGTACGTCGTCTTGCCGGCGCCGGGGGTGGCGACGGCCAGGAAGTCACGCGGTTGCTCGTCGAAGTACTGCTTCAGCGCCGCTGCCTGCCAGGCCCGCAGCTTGTGCGCAGTCCCCCAGGCCGCTCGCTCCGGGAAGGCCGGTGAAAGGTGCGAGGCGGCGGAGGTACTCATATGGCGACAACCCTAACCAGGACCGCCGACGATCCTGACCGGCCCCGCGCCGGCGCGTGGAACCCGTCAGTGCTTCATTCGGGATCGGTGCGCTCGGCGTCCCGCGCCGCGTCCACGTCCGCGGTCTCGCCGTCCGTGGGCCCCCACCCGCTGTGCCGGCGGCCACCGTCGCCCTGGGTGCCGCCGCCCTCGCTCTGGATGCCGCTGGCGGCCGTACCGCCCGGGGTGCCGGTCCGCTCGACCTCGGCCTCCTCGCCGGCGTCGGTGTCGGTGGGCGCGTATCCGCTGTGCCGGATGTCCCCCTGCTCCGGCGTGCCGCCCCCTTCGCTCTGCTCCCCCGACGAGGCCGTGCCGCCCGGGTGGGCTCGTCGAATGCCCTCGGTCTGCTCGTCGTCGTGCGTGTGGTCTGAATCAGTCATGGGCAGCCTCCGCAGAAGGGACACGGCAGGGCCTCGTCGGCCTGCCGCTGCGGCTCACGGTCCACCCCGGACAGGACCGTGTCAATGGCCGGACGTGAAGGACGGCCCGGCGGATCACCGCCGGGCCGTCCTGGGGCGTGCTGCCCGATCGAATCAGTGACGGTCTCCTCGATCGGCTTCGCCGATGTCCTTGCCGTCGACCTCGATGTGCTCCTTGCGCACCTGCTCGGTGACCTGCTTGTCCTCACGGACCTGCCCGGTGGTGAGCCGCACGCCCTCGACCGCGTGGGCCTCCTTGGTGACCACCGGCACCTCTTCGTGCAGGGTCACCTCCTGCTCGGACTCCTGGAAGGCGTCGCCGCTGACGGCGGTGCCCTCGGCGACCGGCACTCGCTCGATGTGGACCTCCTCGTGGGAGACCGGCACCGTGACCGTCTGCTCCTCGGTGGTCACGTACTTGCGTAGCCGCGCCCTACCGGACTCGCGCGTCTCCGTGCCGACGTGCAACTGCTCCTCGTGTCGGGTGATGGTGCCGTCTCCCGCGACGCCGGAGCGCTGGGAGGTGTCGTCACCGACCGCTGCAGCCTCGCTGCGGTGGTGGTCGTCGGTCTTGTCCGTGGTCGGTCCGCCCGTGGTAGCAGGAGCAGTATCCCGGCCGGCCGTGTCGTCGTATCCGGTGCCGCCGCCCGTGCGGGTGTCACCGCCCTGGCTGCGGTCACCTGCCGCCGCAGTGCCTGCGGCTGCCGTCCCTGCTGCTGCCGTCCCTGCCGCTGCGGTGCCCGCTGCTGCCGTGTCTCGACCCCGGTCGGCGTTCGAGTCGCCACTGCGACTGGCGTCATCGCCGGCCGTGTCACTGCCTGCGTAGGTGACCCCGTAGTACTCGTAGAGCTCCTGCTCCTGCTGAACGTCGAGATGCTGGTCGGCGTCGACGCGAGGTGCGTCCTTCACCTTGTCCTTGGTGTAGGGGAATCTCACGTCCTTTCCCTCGACCTGCGCGTCCTGAAGGGGGATGAAGGTCTCGGACGTCCCGAACAGGCCGGTATGCACGGTGGCCCATTCCGGTGCGCCCGAACGATCGTCGAGGTAGATCTGGCTGATCGAGCCGATCTTGCTGCCGTCGCTGTCCAGTGCCTTGCCGCCCTGGATGTCCTTGATCTGGTCTGTGCTCACCATGAGGATCGAGCCTCCAACAATTCGTGGACGTGGACACCGTCGTTGGCACCCAGCTACTCCCCACCGTCCACGCGTTACCACACCCGAGTCAACAGATGCGTGATGAAAACGACGCGATCTCTCGTGGGGGTGTCTCGGCGCATACTCGGCCCGAATCCGGGTGCTGCGAACGCTGAGGCTGCGTGAAGGGCTGCAGCGGTCAGTTGCTGCCCTCGCCGCCGTCCTGGGGCGCGCGTATTCCGTCGAATATCTCCTTGCAGGTCGGACAGACCGGGAACTTCTCCGGGTCGCGCCCGGGGACCCAGACCTTGCCGCACAACGCGGTCACCG